>JANLPT010000257.1:0-7824 GCA_031367405.1 Bryobacteraceae bacterium | reverse complement strand
CGCATGGCCAGCTTGCCGGCCGCGATCGCCGAATCGGACGGCGCACCGGAGGACGTGGCCAAGTTCCCATGGCTCGCATGAAAGAGGTTCTGGGCATCCGGCATCTTGGGCCCGCCGTAGCTGTTGGCCTGCAGGACCGCGAATAGGAAGTTCGCTAACCATTGCCGGGCGCCCAGCGTGATCTTGCTGTTCAAATCGGCGAGCGCGCCCAAATCGTCGTTCACGAGGGATTTGAAGCTGATCGAGTAACCCTTGCCGTAGCTGTCGAGTTTGTAACTCGATAGTTCCTTGTCGGTAAGCTTTCCGAACTTGATTTCGCCCGATTCGTTCACCTTGTCCAGTTGCGCACCATCCGAAATTTCCATGATGTGCTTGGCCCGGAAGTCCGCCATCGTGGCCCGGCGGAACAACTGCGTCAACGGCGTGATGTCGCCGCGGAGTTGCAGGAGTTCCTTGCCCAACACTTCGGCGAGGATGTTGGGGAAATCCGAAGCCGTCATCATGGCCCGTTGCAGGATTTCAGGCCCGGAACCGAACGCCGGCTGGCCGCGGCTCACCAGATAGTGCCGGGCGAGGTCCGAAATGCTCGAGACCGCGAATTCACGGCCGACCGTAGGCTTGTGGGCACTCGAAATTCTTGCCCGAAGGCCGTCCGCCATGCGCGCGACCAGGTCATCGCCGTAGTCCCGCGTGATGGTCACGGGCGCGCGCCCGTCGAGCACCGGCATAACGCGGGCGGCTTCCCGGATGAGTTCCTTGCGGGCGTCATCGATGCTCACGTTGCGGGCGACTAAGCCATCGGCGAAAGCCTCCGGCACGTTGACGGCCGTAGCGATTCCCCGGATTTGATTCTGTAGCTGTAGTTGCTCTTCATTCATGTTGTTGTTTGCTCCACTTCGCGTTTTTGCCCCTGCGTCCGCACCAAGCGGAACGAAGCTGATTTCAACGGGAGTCCACCGCACCGCGGTCTTAACCCTTCCGTTGGCCTCTTTGGTTACCTTCCACTCGCTTACTTTGTAGCCGGCCGATACGCTGCGGATGATGCCGTCTGCGACGTCTTGCCGGAACCCTGCCAGTTCGGCCCGCTGCGAGAGCCGGACGCGCGCCACGCCGCGTTTCCCATCGACGCTGGCATCTTCCACCACCCCCAGCACCGCGGCCACTCCGCCGAACCGGTCGTGATTGTCGAGCACGGACGCGCCGCGCAATTGCGTGAGGTCCACCGCGGCCGGGTCCATCGAAAGGCGCTCCAGATACTGGCCTTCGAAGTCGCTCCGCATGACGTCGGCACCGGTCGAGAAAACGACCTCGATCATTCCGGCTTCAGGCTTCCAGGTGGACGGCTCGAAGCTCGCCGCCCGGGTGAGTGTCTCTTCCGCCACGCCGGCGCCGCGGGTGAACACCAACGGGCTCGCCGTCTCGGCAACGGTCGTTAAATTCATGGTTTCTTCTCCTGCTGCTGTTGCTGTTGGCTCGTCGCCGCCTGCTGTTGGTCCGCCGGCGCCGCCGGCTTCCCCTGGCCTTGCTGTTGCGCCTGACCCTGCATCGTGACGCGCCGCGCATCGGAATCGAGCACCAGGCCCAATTGATCGGCGCGCGCGTTATCGGCCGCAATTTCCCGGTCAACGTCGTCCACGTTCAAACATTGGGCCGATACCGCTTCGGAACGAGATTTCAGGCCCGCCCTGATGCGCATAACTTCCGCCGCGACTTCACCTTGGCTGTCCAAAAATTCCGGCAACGGCGCGATCCACCGAATGATGTTGGCGGCCGGCGGGTGAGTAAGGGCACCGGCCGCCTCACCGAACCGCAAAAATGCAGCAATTACGGGTCGGCAAAGTTGAAAAATCACTGTATGGTGCTGGATGGCTTCCAGGCGCCGCCGGAACTCGAGCAACGCATGTCGGCCCGACGCGAACGTCACCTGGCTAACGTCACCGGTCAAGAGTTCGTACGGTACGCCGTGGGCGGCCGCAACCTGGCGCAATTGGACGCGGATGAATGGCTCGAAGCTCGAACCCGCTTCCGGCGGCTTGTTCCATTCGAGTTGCTCGCCTGGCTTCAGTTCCGTGAAGCTGCCCGGCGCGACTTCCTGAGTCTTCATCTGGCCCGCAAGCGATTCGAAGTCGATACCCACGCCGGCCGATCCCATCGGATCGGGCGTGACGATCGCGGACGCGAACAAGGCCGCCATGCTCATGCGAACGCGCTCGCTCTCGCAGTAATTCCGAATTTCGTTCAAGGCCAGCAGCACCGGCGCCAGCCAAGAGACGCCGCGTTCGGCACCCGGCTGCAGCGGGTGGAACAGGTGGATCACTTGATCGGCCGGTAACCGCACGGATTGAATCATCGGCGCCAGAGCCGGACTCTTCGGATACAGCCAGTAGGCGGCCCGGCGGCCGTGTTCGTCGTACTCGATGCCCTCGATAGTCCGCACGCCAACGCGGGAGGAATCCAAGTGCTCACTGCCAAGCAGTTGAAGCTGCACCGGAATCCGTAGGTGGGGAGCCGGCTTCAAAATCACGAAGCACTCGCCGTCGATCACCAGCGCCCGGCATGCGGCTTGCTGCAGGCCGTAGAAGTCGTAACGGCCGTTGAAGTCCGCGTCATCGGTCCAGCGGTTGAACTCAGCCGCGGCATCGCCGCGCAACTGAGGCTTGATGCCGACCCCGACAAGATTCGTCACCAGCGACGCCACCAGGGCTTTCGCGATCGGGTTGTTTCGCTCCGAGTCGCGCGCCGCGTTCCGGAGGATCGGCATGGAGCCCAGCCGGGCGAAGTCGCTCGACGGCCGGATCTTGTTCCGCTCCGAGATTCGGGCGACGTCGAACAGGTTCGCCGATCGGGTAGCGGTCGGCCCGAACAGGACACGGCGTAGCGCGTTGGTGGCTCGCTGCAGCATTATTCGGCTTGCTCCCCGTTCTTGCCCAACTTGCCTAGCTCATAAGCTTTCTTGAGCGCCAGATGGTATTTGTATCGCCACTCGATAAGGTCACCCTCCTCAATCCCGTGCTCCTTGCACAGTTCCGCGGTTTCAGGCCCGGGAGCCCCGAACCAGTCATCCGGCCCACGGCCGCCAATGTCCTGCTTAAGGATTTCGAGAATCTGTTCTTCGGTAAACCGGCTAAGGCGCTCCGCCTGGACCCCTAGCTCGCGGTCAAAGGCCTCCCATTGCCGTTCAAACTCCTCTCGCGCCGGATCCTGCGAAAGGTCGTCACCGGCCGCTAAGCGCGCCAGAAGGTCGAGAGTGTCTTGAATGATTTCTCCCACCAGGATG
The DNA here is from genome assembly GCA_031367405.1 of Bryobacteraceae bacterium. Classification (GTDB taxonomy): domain Bacteria; phylum Acidobacteriota; class Terriglobia; order Bryobacterales; family Bryobacteraceae; genus JALHNI01. The sequence goes on along the minus strand of JANLPT010000257.1, from coordinate 4,547 downwards.
ATCTGAATGCTCTTCCGCGCGTAGAGAGCTCGGCGTTCCATTTGACCCAGCAGTCCGCGCTCTATGCCGTGGTGCGGGCGAAGAATGTCAAGCAACGTTACCTTGCTCGGATCGCGACGATCTTCCTCGACGGCGAGCCCCTCGAGAGTAACCCCAGACACCACGATTTCTTCCCCGGCTGCTGGCCGCAACTTCACCAAGTAATTTCTGCTGAACCAATGGCGCCCACGCCGGATCAGATTCCCGATGATCCAGTCAATGAACCGCTGCGCCGCACTGGGAGCCACGTTGTAAGCCGAAAGCTCAATCATCAACCGAATAGCGATCACTGCGACGGGCGAATAGAGACGGCGCTGGCCGGCCCCAGGATTCCCGGCCGCCTCAGTAATGAGCTTTCGATTGACCCAGGTTTGCAGCGTGACAGCTTGCACGCCGGTCACCCAAATCACTTCTTGTTGGGTAAACCTTGCGGCCGTGAGGTCGAGGGTAGGATTTTGGGAGTCGCTCACGCACCCAAAGTACGACGACGTCCTCAAAAATCAATAGCAAGTGCTATTTGCTATTGTTTTTCTTGAAATCATAGGGGGGAACCAGGGGGGAACCACGCCCGCCAGCCGCACAGCCCCAACCCAAACCCACCCCTAAGCCATTGAAGCCAAATGGGGGAACCTTGATAATTGTTTATCAAAAACGCAACGTAGTAGTTTTGTAACCCGCCGGCGGTGAACAGTAGGCGGGTGGGGGTTGCGGGAGGCGCTCGATTCGGGCATCATTGCGATGCATGCCCAAAGTACCCGGCCCCAAGCGTCCACCACCTGCCACCATCCAGCCACCCAGCAAACACAACAGGCCGATCCGCATCTACGACGCTGCGGGCGAGTACAGGGGCGAGCGCTCACCGGAGAGCGCCTTGGCTATGATCGCGAGCAACCTGGCCGTGCCGGCTGTCAACCGCAAGGGCTACATCGTGGCCATCCATCTTGTAGGAGACGCCACCGGCGGCAAGTCCCCAATCTTGCGGAACATGCCCACCGGCACGCGCTACAGCCACATGGAAGCGCTCCCAGGAGGCGGCCGCGTTTGGGACCTCAACCGGCTTGGAGGGAAGCGCCACGGAACCGACTACGCGCCGAAGGAATGCCGTGATGTGTTCTTCAGTGTCGTTAAATCCTGCATGGTCGGCGAAGGGTAGGTCCTAACGAAGTGTGGCCAGTAGTTTTCTATATATGTCCTGAAAAAAAAACGGATTTTGCGCGTATTACGGATTTTGCGCGTATTATGTGCGTTAGAATACAATGGCCACACTGGCCACATTCAATCGAATCAATTACTTAGACTGGCCACAACTAGTGGCCACAGCACTGGCCACAGAAGGTAGTTGCTGGCCACAATTAAGCGATCAAGGAGGAAAGGCATGGGAGATAGTTGGGTCGAGAATAGGCGCAAATGTGTGCCAACGTTGGCGTTTGAAGCACTCCGTAAGCAGGTTGAGGCGGACGTAGAGGAACTGAAAAAATTGGAAGGAGCCGGTCGAGTTCTTCGGTTTCCTTTTGACTTTCACAAAGGGACATCTACTAGGTTCAGTGTGGAGGCATTCGCAAATGGGGAGACGAGAAGTGTCCACTTCTCGCTCGATGGGTCATTCATAAAAGCAGATGTGCATTCAGGGCGTGAATTTGCGCCCGATCGCATCGCTAGTTACTCAGGTGAGTTTGTCCTTGGCAATTCCGGTGAGGTCCGGGTAGCTGTGAATCACAGTCAAAAGCGGCTTAAGCCATGGCAATTCAGGCGGAAGGTACTTGAGGACGTTTTTCGCACAAAAGCTGGTGCCCATGCCTCCTGAACCTATACCCTCTGGAGGGGCGGGCGAGGGTGAAGAAGACTAGTCCTTTTCTCGATACGCCCACACGATCCGTCCGCCCTCGCGGTACTTGTAGCGTTCCCAGTCAATCGCCTGCAAACAGCGAGCGACACGAATTTTGTCACGTTGGGTAACATCCTTCCGCGGTTTATTTAGATGCACATCGAAGATGTGGTCCAGGGTTACAGAAGGCTTTCCCAGAAGAAAATATCGGATGCCATCCTCCCAAGGGTCAGCGTCGAAACGCTCTGCTTGGCTCTCGACCGCAGCCTGAACCAGTTCCTCATCCTCGAGCCACCAGGGGACGCCAGCCCGGAACAGAAACAGCGCTTCGGCCCATAGTTGATCGCGGTCGGATTCAAGCCCGGCTAGGTCGAACACGTCGCCGCATTTCACCGGGAAAAATCTGCGGGCCCCTGTCGCATCCTTCAGATACTCGCTCTCGTTGACGCTACCGGCAAACACACATTGCCGCGGAGCATCTTCGGCGCGCTTTCCGTACGGCGGCCGAAAACGATCAGTCTGCCGGCTCATAAAAGCCTTGATGGTTGCGGACTCCGCCCGCCCGAGAGAATCGAGTTCGGCGAGTTCGACAATCCAAACACCGGCAAGTTGGACGGCTGCGTCTTTCGAGTGCAGGTCGGGAATCGAATCAGTGAAGAACTCGCCGGCGAGGATCTTGAGCGCGCGCGATTTACCGATGCCTTGCTTACCTTCCAAAATCAGACAGGTGTCGACTTTGGCGCCTGGCTTCATTATTCGTGCCACCGCCGATATCAACCAGCATTGTCCGAACGCGCCGGCGATCAGACTTTCTTCGACACCAAGATAGCGAGTTAACCAGCGACCAACCCGCGGCACGCCATCCCATTGCAGGCTCGTCAAGTAATCCCGAACCACGTGCCGCGGCTGCTCAAGCGCGATCCGCTGCACGGCTTGCCCCACCACATCCGGCCGAACATCGATGTATTCTTTTTGCATCCATTCCGTTGCCGAGATGTCGTCGCGTTCGAGCCAAGGCCCGGGCTGGCTTCCCCATGGCGTCGGGCGTTCGATCGTCACCCGTAGGCGGAACTCGTCCCACGCCAGCAGGCCAACCAGTGCGGGAGCGTGGCGAAGGGCATGCAGCACGTTCGCAAGGATCGGCTTCGGATCGAGATTCTTTTTCAGCAGTAGCCCACCGCGCCAATTGACGCCCGGATCGGCCGCGGCCTCCGGCCGGCTGGCCGCGATCACACGTAGCGCCGCTTTTGCGGTGAAGGGTGAAGCGCTCATTGCAGACCTCCCCGCCGGCGCGCCGCTTTGGCCTCTTTGGCCGCCTTGGCGTGGCGAATCTTGTTGGCCCGTTCCCACGCGAGAAACTGCTCGCCGGCATCGGTCGCACACATATGCCGGCCGTCGCGGAAATAGTGGAAGTCGCGGGTTTCCGGCTCGTCCCGTTGCCGAAGGAACATGGCCACGATTTCCCCGACGGACATCTTTCGGAACGCGTCGAGTTCGGCCTCAAAATGCTGGTATTCCGCGTACCCGTCATTCATGAATGACATCATGAGCTCCCACCGTGGAGTCCCTGCCCAACTCTTGAAGTGGGTGGCCGGAGGGATGAGCGCCGCGGCCGTGGGATTGATCTCGCCCGCACGGATTTCTTCGGCCGTGAGTTGCCAAGTTTCGGGACACTCTATTTCGCTCTCGTGGTCAATCAGCCACGTCTTAGCGGCGTGGTAGCGCCCGAGAGAGAGCGCCAGATTGCACCGCAGGTAGTCGGTCCGGGCCTTCCACCAGGCTTCCGCCGCCTTCGCTTCGACCCAGTCACCGGACCGCGCGCGAGGGCGGCCGGCTGGTCCAGATTCAACGCCAGCGAACGCCTTGAGCCATTCCATAGCCTCAGCCCTGGATCCGCCGCGGACAAGCTGGAGAAGGTCCAGGACGCCACCGCCGGTGCCGCGCGCGTGATCGTAGTAGGCGCCTTTGGAGTCGTCCAGTGAGATGTTAAGGCCATCGCCGTTGCGCCAGAACGCCCGGCCGCGGTTGTGCTGTAGCTCGCCCCCACCAAGTGCGCGCCACACTTCAGAGATTCGAATTTGTGAGAAATCCAGCCCCGTGCCGCAATTGCCGGCCGCCGGGTTGCGAGTTGGGATCGGCCGCTGTTCGTGGGATTGGGTCAATTGGCACCGCCTTCCGCCCGAAGGATGCTCACCCGCAGACCGCGAATCTCGGCAAGGTAGATCCATCGGACGTCAGCACATGTCCACCGGCACGCCTAGCACTCCCGGAACCGGCTCGCCAGCACGCGGGCGGCCCGCTGGTGGGGAAGGATGCCGCCCGTGTGGGCGGCCCCTTTCATGACGATCACCGCGGCGCGCTTCATGCGGCACCGCCTTCGCGGAGAGACTTCAGAAACTGATCGACTTCGTTTTCGCAAAAGCGATCGAATGACTCGTCTGTTATGCCCGCACGCCAAGCCCGGCCGATCGGATCACTGAGAACGGCGTCCCGCGTCTGTGCCAGTAAGAGAGCCTTCCGCCGCTTGGGGTTCTGAAGAGAAGCCGGCAACGTGGGGAAGATCAAATCGAATTCGGCGTCTGAAAGCTCGAGCGTCCACCGCGGCACCGGATCGGCGGGAACGTCGTTGCCCGTGGGTGCCGGGCCCGGGCCGATCCACTCGTAGTGCTCGCCGATCTCCGGG
>JANLPT010000244.1:0-7568 GCA_031367405.1 Bryobacteraceae bacterium | reverse complement strand
GCACGATGTGGGTGGAAAGAATCAGGATGACGTTTTCGCCCAGTTCGGACAGGAGGTTGTAGAAGCGGTTGCGCTCGCCGGGGTCGAGGCCGGCCGTGGGTTCGTCGACGATGACGAGTTGCGGGTTGCCGATGAGCGCTTGTGCAATGCCAAAGCGCTGCCGCATGCCGCCCGAAAAACTGGACAAGGCTTTCTTGCGGTGTTCGTACAGATTCACCCGCTCAAGCATAGCTTCCACCTGCGCTTTACGGCCCTTGCCCAGGCCTTTGAGCAGTGCCAGATGGTCCAGCATGTCGTAGGCGCTGATTTTGGCATAGACGCCGAAGTCCTGAGGGAGGTAACCCAGCAAGCGGCGCACCTGGTCCTTTTCGCGCAGCACATCCAGGGAGCCCAGGCGGATGCTGCCTTGGTCGGCGTCCTGCAGGGTGGCGATGGTCCGCATGAGGGTCGATTTGCCTGCGCCGTTGGGGCCCAGGAGGCCGTACATGCCCGTTGGAATGCTGAGGGTGACGTCGTCGAGCGCGTGCACGCCGTTGGCGTAGGTTTTGGAGAGGTGGCTAATTTCGAGATCCATTTTGGGTGACCGGGTTCGCTTCAGTGTAACGATTCACGTCAAGTGAAATTTCCAAGATTAGCAAGTCTTAATAGTGCAAGAGTTTGCATGTGAGGCTACTGAAAAGGCAAAAATGCAAAAAATATAGGGTTTCGAGCGATTTTTATCTCGCAGAACGCGGTTTGAACGGCACGAGCAGGCGATGAGGTGCGGAAATCGATAAGCCGCTTGGTTCTCGGAGCTTGCAGATGGTCTGATAGGGTTGGGATGGTCGATTTTGGCCTGATTTGGCGAAAGCACGTTTTTTCGATAATCCTTGTATGAATATGAAAAACAAAGGGTTACGTACTGTTTATTTTAACGGGAGAATCCTGTTGACTTCCCTCTGCGGAGATCTTAAACTTCGATCAACCGAAGATTTTGGCGGTCGCAAATCCGTTGGAATCGATTCTCCCATTGAACATCACCTGGCAATCCCAGGGTTCGAATCACGCCCATCCTTTAACAAGATGGGCGTTTTTCTTTGGTGTGGAAGCGGTTGGACTACTGCTGTCGGCCAAATCCCACGCGCGTTGGGGCACAGTCCCCCTACAGCCGCTCCAAACCATTGATTCCATAGGAATAGGGTCAGAGCACCACCGACCCCAAGTACCTGAGAATGAGGGGAGTATGGGGGTAGGGAATTTCGCGATTGTGGGTGTTAGCCGTGCAACCAGCGCATGGCCCAGGCTGTACCCCAAATCCAGGTGACTCCGGCCCCGGCGTTATAGGCGAAGCGCCGCCAATGGTTCTGGCGGCTGTCCTGCCCCATCAGAGCCGTGCAGGCGGCGATGACCACGATGCCGAGCAGTGTGAAGCCTAAGTGCGCGCTCATGATGGGGTCTCCTTCGTAAAGGCGTCGGCGAGGGCCAGCAAGTTGACGAGGCCAGCCATGGCCAACAGTTTGGTGCCGTATTCGGTGAAGATGCCGGCCAGGAAGCTTTGCGAATATCCGGCGAAGGATAGGGCGAAGTAAGGCAGACCCGCTGAGGCCTTCACGCCGGCACCGCCAATGAACATCAGGCGCGCCGTGCCATCAACGCCATCGAGCTCCGCCGCGGTGGGCAAGGTGTTGGCCCCCTGCATCCAGGCGCCGGTGGCGACCAGCGTGAGCACCATCCCGCCATAAACCAGAGCTTTGCCGCGATGGCCGAGCATCCAGTGGGCCGCGCCAGGGACGAAGAGCCCCGCTATCAAAGCCATCGCCTTCACGGTTGCACCTCGGCGGCCTGAATCGCACGGGGCACTGAAAAAGTACGATCCCAACGCGTCTTCGTGAAGAAATTAAGCGCGACATCCATCAAGTGCTTAGCGTCCCAATCGGTGGGATAGCTTTCGCCCGCGTCGTAGGACCAATAGATCAGCGCCGGCTTACCGATAATATTCGCCCGCGGCACAAAGCCCCAATACCGGCTATCTTCCGAATTGTCTCGATTGTCGCCCATCGCGAAATACATCCCGGCCGGCACCAGAATCTCCCCATTCACCAGATGATGGTCGAGCATCTGTCGCCCCCCAGGCAGCACCGCCGCCATGTCACTACCCAATGGAAAACTGTCGCGGAACGTGTTCGGGCTCCGGGCGATGAACTGCGTGTAGGGCTCCACGAGCCGGCGGCCATTGCGGATAAAGTGGCCTTGGTCGAGGTGCAAATGGTCGCCGGGAATGCCGATCACCCGCTTCACATAGTTCTTGCGAACGTCCTCAGGATAAAGAAAGACGATGATGTCGCCACGCTTCACCGGCTGGTAAGGCAAAAGCCCGTAGCGGCTCGGTTCGGCGTAAACGAGCCGGTCCACCAGGACATGGTCGCCCACCAGAATTGTGCTTTCCATCGATCCGCTGGGGACGACGAAGGCATGCAAGAGGCTGGTGGTGCCGAAGGCCAGGACGAGAAAGGTAAGCGACCAGTCGGTCACCGTTCCCCGGGGCCGCGTCCGGCGGCCGGTGCTCCAAATTTCACGTAGATGTTGCCACATGCCAGCCGATACGAACGCCGGTGCAGAAAAGTTCGCCTCAATCGCCGGTGGCCTTGGCCAGCGCCACCAACGGGCTAGCAGCAGCCTTCTTGTTCGGCAGCATCAGAATCGCAATGGCGCCGGCGGCTGACAACAGAAAGACAAACTTCAACGCCGTGGGATAGCCGCCTTGTTCCTGCATCTTCGAAACAATCCACGGGAACCAAGTTTGGCCAATGGTATCGGTGGGTAGAATAATGGCCATCACGCGGGCCAGTGAATTCACACCGAATTTTTCCGCCGCCATCAGCGGGATGAGCATGTAGTCTGCACCCATGCCGAAGCCGAACAGGACGGCGAAGAAATAGACGACCTCCGGGCTCGAAGGCGTCACGGCGGTAACCAACGGAATCGTCGCGGCGACCAGCAGGTAAGTGGCGGACATGACGACTTTCTTCGAATAGCGGTCGGCCAGATAACCCATCACGATGCGTCCGGCGATGGAGGAGAACAGGATCACCAGCAGCGTATTGCTGAAGAGCGTGTCCAGTACCTTAGCGTCTTTGAAACCCTGATCCTGGAAGATAAACTTCATGTGCTGATTGATGGAGCCGATGGAGCCAATGGAGCAGGCGCTCCCCACGAGCAGTAGCCAAAAGGCAGGTTCCCGGATAATGGCATCCCAGGCAGCCGGTGCCAGCTTGGTTTCGGCATGCGCATGGTCCGCGCCATCGGGGAACAGACCCACATCGCTTGGCTTGTCTTTGATCAGAAAAAGGGCGATCGGCCAGATCAGCAACAGCAGTGCGCCGATGGTGAGCAGCGCGTTCTGAAATCCCAAGGCCTCGGTGAGCGGTTGGGCGATGTACTTTGCCGACACGCCGCCGAACACGCCGACGCCCAAGTAAACGGCGGCCATGGCCTTGCCGCGCTGGTCCTTAAACCAATTCGCCGTCAGCACCTGGTGTGCGATGGGGCCCGAGAATATATAGCCAATCAGGTACACCACCCAAAGCGCGTTGTAGATCAGCAGCGATTTGCCCATCGTGCCAAAGCCCACGAACGCGAGCGCCGTGCAGGTGGAGCCAATGAGTAGCATTTGCCGGGGCTGAAAGCGATGCACCAGCAGCGGACCCACCCATAGCGTCAACAAGGCCGCGATGGGGAAACCAAACGTAATGTCCGAACGCGACCAGCCAAACGCCTTGGTGTAGTACGTGTAGAAAAAAGGCATCCCATAGTAGGGAATGCCTACGGCAAGGCCGAACGTGAAGAAGGCGTAGATGGAGATCCACCAGCCGTGAAATAAGGGCTTCTCTTGCATATCGATGACACATTATGTCACGGCCACCAGTGTGACGGGCTCGCTGCTCGTCTGTAGGCCGTAACCACGCGCGCCTTTGGATGCGATATGCTGGGGCACAGGTTTTGCCGGTTTCAGAGAGGTCTAGTTTCATGAAGAATTTCTTGATCGTTGTACTTTTGGCGCTCGTGCCCACGATTGCACCGGCGCAAGTGCTCTACGGCACGTTGGTGGGTAACGTCACCGATCAAACGGGAGCGCCAATCCCTAACGCCCGGGTTGAGGCGTTCAACACGAGTAACGGCCAGTTGAAGTCGGCGACCACCGATGATCGCGGAGCCTACTTCTTTAACGACCTCCAAACCGGCACTTACAAGGTGACCATCGCCTCGGCGGCGTTCGGCAAGATGCAGCAGGATAATATGCGCATCAACGCCAATACGACGGTGCGTTTCGACGCAGCGATGAGCGTGGCCGCCGTGAATGACAGCGTGACGGTGGCGGATAATGCTTCGGTGCTCAAAACCGACAAGGCCGACGTCAGTGCGCAGTTGGCGCGCCAGCAGATTACTGATCTGCCGATCGGCGCGGGGCGCAATTTCCAGAACCTCTACAAGACGATCCCGGGCTTTTCGCCGCCGGCTGATGCGCACTCCGATGCGGGCAATCCGCAGCGCTCGATGGTGTCGAACGTCAATGGTGTATCCTACTCGAACAGCAATACGAAGCTGGATGGCGCGGTGATCAGCTATCCGTGGCTACCGCACATCACGGCCTACATTCCGCCGGCCGAGGCCATCGAGACGGTAAACATCGTCACCAATAGTTACGATGCCGAGCAGGGCATGGCTGGCGGTGCCGTGGTGAACGTCCAGATCAAGAGCGGAACTAACGACTTCCATGGCAGCGGCCATTGGTTCCACACCAACAGCGCGATGAAGGCGCGGCCATTTTTCTTCTTCGAAAATCGCCTGCCGAAGAATATCTTCAATCAATGGGGCGGCACGTTCGGCGGCCCCATCAAGAAGAATAAGCTCTTTTTCTTCGCCAACTGGGAACGCACCACGCGGCGGCAATATGCCTTTGCCTTTCGCACGGTCCCCACCGGCGTGTTGAAGGGGGGCGACTTTAGCGCCACCGGCGTGAACATCTTCGACCCCGGCACCGGAAATGCCAATGGTACCGCGCGGGAGGTTTTCCCGGGGAACCGTATTCCTCTGAGCCGCTTCGATCCGGCAGCGCGCACGATGCTGGGGTTAGCGCCCGCACCGAACCAAGCTCTAACCATCAACAATAATTATCTAGCGACGGGCACTTACAAGTTTAACCGCGATAACGCAGACTTCAAAGTCAATTACAACCCTACTGATAAATCGAGCTTGTTTGTTCGCTATAGTTACTCACCCAGCGATATCTTCGATCCTCCGAGCCTCGGGGCCGCGGGTGGCGATGCGTTGGCCGGGGGCCAGCCTGGTTCGGCTCCCGGGCTGATCCAGACCGCATCCATCGGCGGTACTTACACCTTAAGCGCGCGACTGTTGTTCGATGGCAATGTGGGTTTTACCCGGCAGCGCCTGGGTGCGCAAAACGTCGATATCGACAAGAATTATGGCCTGGATGACCTCAAGATCCCCGGCACCAATGGGGCCGACCGGTTGCAGGGCGGGTATCCGCGTTTCAATATCTCCGGCTTCTCCGCGTTGGGCAACCCGAACGTCTCCAATCCATTCTTATTTCGCGATCAGCAATATACGGTAACCGCTAATCTGGGTTACGTCCGCGGCGCGCATTCGTTCCGCTTCGGTTACGACTATCAATACCTCACGATTAACCACTTTCAGCCCCAGGCGGCGTTTGGTCCGCGCGGCGGGTTTAATTTTACGGGGGGCTTAACCGCGCTGAATGGTGGCGCAGCGCCTAATCTATATAATGGCCTAGCTGACTTTAGCTTGGGCCTCGCGCAGGCGATGGGCAAAGACGTGCAGTATCTCAATCCCGCCACAGTGCGCATGCCGTCGCACGGACTCTACGCGCGCGACCAGTGGCAGGTGAGCCGTAAGTTTACCCTCAACTATGGGATTCGCTACGAAGTCTATCCTTTTGGCAAGCGCGACCATACCGGCTTTGGACGTTATGATGTGGCGACGGATCGCGTTATTATCGGTGGACTGGGGAGCAATCCGGCCAATAGCGGCGTGGACGCCGGCCACGGCCAGTTCGCTCCGCGTTTGGGCGGCGCTTACCGTTTGAATGAGAAGACCGTCATCCGCGCGGGTTTCGGCATCAGCATCGATCCGAATAACTTCCGGCAAATGCGCGACGCCTATCCGGCGACTATCTCCTCGCAATTCTCGGGCGCGTCTTCTTTTCAAGCGTACGGTTCGCTGCGAACCGGTATTCCGATTGTGCAGGGTCCTGATTTGAGCTCACCCACTTTGATCCTTCCGCCCGCCTTGCAAACCACCACCTATCCACTGAAGATTAATCGAGGATATATTCGCAGTTACAACATCACCATTCAGCGCGAGGTAGGTGCGGGCGTGAACATCCAGGCGGGTTATGTAACCACGAAGTCGGTCCGCCAGTTTAGTAATCTGAATCTGAATTGGTCGCCTCCGGGCGGAGGCAACGCCGGTCGTCAACTGTTCGGAACTGTGGGGCGTATTGGCACCATCAATTTCTACACGCCATTCAAAGACTCCAACTACGATTCGCTGCAGTCTACGATTGTGAAACGTTTCTCGGGGAGTGCCTCGAATATTGGCGTGGCTTACACGTGGTCGAAGGCGATCAATTTCGCCGACAATAGCGAGAACGGTCTGACCTGGAATCAGGTTTCGATCTATGATCGTAACCGGGCTTTAGCTGGTTATGACCGGACTCACAATCTGTCGGTGTATGGGAATTACGAGTTGCCGTTCGGCAAAGGCCAAGCTCATGTCACTTCCGGCATCGGCAGTAAGCTGTTGGGCGGCTGGCAGTTGAACGGACTCTTCACGGCGCAAAGCGGAACGCCGTTTACGGTGGGTTCGAACGGTGCGTCGCTCAACGCGGTGAGCAACACCCAGACGGCCGATCAGGTGAAATCGACGGTCGATAAAATCTATGGCGTCGGTCGTGGCGCAAGCTGGTTCGATCCGTATGCTTTCGCTCCCGTAACCAGAGTGGGTTATGGATCGACGGGCCGAAACTTAATCCGTGGCCCCGGACGCGTGAATCTCGACGCCAGCGTTTTCCGTAACTTCAAGGTGAAGGAGAAGGTGACGATGCAGTTCCGGATGGAGGCCTTCGGCGTCACGAATACGCCGCAATTCGGCAATCCGGGCGCGGACGCCTCCACCCCGACGCGCAATGCGGATGGCACCATCCGGGCCTTGAATAACTACACCGAAGTTAGCAGTGCCATCGGTGAGCGTCAACTCCGTTTCGCCGTCAAGATCCTATTTTAAGTGGTACTGCTCGTCGCACGGAGTCACCAACGGGCGGGTCCCGTCATGATTGGAGTGAGGCACAAATCGAGCCGCGACCGGAGGAGGCGGGCCACGACTAAGCTCCCCGAGAATAGTTGGCCAACTTTGTCGTGGCCCGCTTCCTCCGATCGCGGCTCGAGTGCTTCTCCAGTTTTCCTGAAATTAAAGGACTTACGGGTATGCCTCATGGAGAGCAACCGGCTCTTGCGGTTTTAAAAGCTCTATCTGGTAACCGGTTCCCCTAG
>JANLPT010000225.1:0-14767 GCA_031367405.1 Bryobacteraceae bacterium | reverse complement strand
ATTCATGAGAGCTATCATACTGGTTATGCGAATTCTATTTTGCACCTTTCTGCTTTGCTCACTTCGGGCAGAGTTGCCGCCCAAGGGGATTACGGTGAGCCAATGGGTCCGCGAGGATATTTTTGCCGGTATCCTGGGCGGTGATATGGCTACGTTCGAGAAGGGCATGGCCAAGGCCCGCGAACTGCTGGCGGCCGACGCGAATGACGATGGGGCACGCAGCTGGCTCGCTAGCGGCCAGGTGTATCTTGCCTTGCGCTCGTACAAGGAAGGCGACTTGGAAGCCGGCGCGCGCCGGTTTGACGAGGCGATGCGATCGGCCCAGCAGTCTCTGGCCAAGAGCGACCGTACGGCCCTGCGAGTGCTGGCAGCGACCTATGTGTTTTCCGCCGATCGTTTCCCGGCGGCCCAACGCGCGTCGCTCTTGAAAGATGGGCGCGATCTATTTGGGTTGATCCGCCAGCAGGAAGACAAGATGCCCGATAAGATGCCCTTGCACTTCAAGGCCGAAGTGCTGGCTGGACAGGCGCAAGCCGCGATGAGGCTGGGGCTACGGGATGAGGCGACCCAGTACTTAAACGAAATCGTGGCGAAGCTGCCGAATACGCATTATTCGCAGACCGCCGAAAAGTGGCTGGCTGACCCGGCTTCGGCGAGTCAGTCACAGTTAGTCTGTCAGAGCTGTCATGAACCCAATCGACTGGAGAATCGGCTGAAGGCCATTGCGGCGAAGTAACTCACTCGGATTCGGGCCTGAGTAACTCGAATACGGCGACCGCGAGTGACAGAGCCGCAGGTCCGATAAACAAGCCTAGAAAGCCGAAAGCTTGCGCCCCACCCAATAGCGCGACGAAGACTAAGAGCGGGTGTAAGTTCACCCGGCCGCTGATGACATAGGGCCGGATGAAGTTATCGGCCAAGCCGATGGCGCCCACGCCAAAGCCCATGAGAATCGCCGCCTTACCCCAGTGACCATTCAAGCCCAGCACTAGTGCGGCGGGCACCCAGATGATTGCCGGACCCAGGATCGGAATCATCGAGAAGAGCCCGGCGGCGGTGCCCCATAATACCGGAGAAGGTAAGCCCAGTAAGAAGAAGATCAAACCCGTCAAGCCGCCTTGGGCCAGAGCGACAGCGCCAATGCCGTAAAAGTTAGCAATCACGCTTTGGCCAATATCGCCCAGTAGGCGCCGGGCCACGCTATGGTCGAGCGGGACCAGGTGCTCCAGGCGGCGCTTCAGATGGTGACCATCGCGAAAGAGGAAGAACAACGCAAAAAGGCTCACCACCGTGGTGACGACCAGCGAGACGATATTGGTGACCAGCGCTTGTCCGGCATCGAGCAAGACGCCATCGAGGGACCGCAGCCGCTGCACGATCATGGCGCGAACCTGACCTTCCGTCTCCAAGGAACGCACGCCGCCTACAGAGAGCACCCGGTGCAGCGCGCTCGTGGACCACTCCGTCCACCCGCCGCCGGCCGCACTTTTCACGGCCATCGCCTGATACATGTCCCGCGCCTCCCGAATGATGGCCGTGCCCAGCAGGATCGCTGGCACCAGCACGGCTACGGTGACTAGGATGAGAGAAATCGTGGCGGCGAGGTTGGCGTTGCGTAACCGCCGCAGCAACCGCGCATGGATGGGATAAAAGAGAATCGCCAAGGCCGTGGCCGTGACGAGCGCGCCCAGAAACGGCTGCGCGATCACCAGGCAGATGCCGAGGGCGGCGAGGCCCAGCACGATCAGAAAGATCTGCTGGGTGCGCTTCTGATTTTCGGCTGCGTCAGGCATGATCGCAACTTAGCACGACCAGATGGTGGCGACCAGGAGACGAAACGAACCGGGGGATTGCAGTGAACGGCATTGGCGCAGGGCAGTGATATGCTGGCCGCATGGTGCATCGACAGATCGAGCTGGACGAAGAAAGTGACCGGATTCTGACAGAGCTGGCCGACGACTATAACGGTGACCTTGGCCGGGCACCCGGCGATTTACTGCACTCGTGCGAGGGTCTTGAGGAGTTTGTGGCGGAATCCGAGGAGGCTCAGGGACAGTCCTTGGCTTCGCAGAAGGAGCGGCCGGAACGGGGCTTTCGCGAGGGGCGTTTGGTGACTTGGGCTGAGGTGAAACGGCAAAACGGTTTGTGATTATCATCTTCGCCGATGGCGTATGCGAGCTTTTCGCCAAGTTAAAAATCCCCTCTCTAACGGTCGGGGTTCGTCAGACATAAGGAACCCCGATTGTGGGGAAGGGGAGAACGTGTGCTCCCAGTACCAGAAGGACTAGTCCTGGGCCGAGGGGCCACGCGCTAATCCGGGGGGAACGCTGTAAACTGAGAGGGATGGCGATTTCTCAGTTGAATCCTCCGCAGCGCTTTCTTTTTGGACCGGGCCCTTCGCAGGTCGATCCCCGGGTTTATGCGGCGATGGCGAAGCCCATTGTCGGGCACCTGGACCCTTACTTTTTCCAGATCAATATGGAGTCGCGCGAGGTGCTGAAGCGCCTTTTCGGCACGGCTAACGACTTCACGCTGGCCATTTCCGCTACCGGTTCGGGCGGCATGGAGACTTGTGTGGCGAACTTTGTGGAGCCGGGGGCTAAGTTCGCGGTCTTTACCAGTGGCTATTTTTCTGACCGTATGGCGGAGATGGGGAAGCGGCAGGGCGGCCATGTCGTGTGCTTGGATAAGGCTTGGGGTGAGGCCTATGCGGATGAGGAAGCGCGCGCGTTTATCTTGCGCGAGCGTCCGCAAGTGGTGGGTTTTGTCCACGCGGAGACCTCGACGGGCATTTATCAGAAGCCGGATGCGATTTGCGCGGCGGCGCGCGAGGTGGGGGCGTTGGTGATTGCCGATTGCGTGACGAGCTTGGGCGCGATGCCGATCCGGCTGGATGAGTCCGGGATGGACATTGCTTATAGCTGTTCGCAGAAGGGGCTGAGCTGCCCGCCGGGGTTATCGCCTATTACGGTGTCGCCGCGCGCGATGGAGTGGCTAAAGAGCCGTGTTTCGCAGTGTGCTACTTGGTATTTCGACCTGAAGCTGTTGGCGGAGTATTTCGATGGGGCGCATCGCTATCACCACACGGCACCGATTTCTATGTTTTATGCGCTGCGCGAGGCGCTTTCGACCATTGAGGACGAGGGCATTGAGCAGCGATTCGAGCGGCATTACGCGAATCATCTGGCTTTTGTGGCGGCGGCGGAAGCGCTGGGCCTGGAGATGATGGTGGCGGATCCGGCGCATCGGTTGCGGACGCTGAATACAGTGAAGGTGCCAGTGGGCGTGGACGATTTAAAGGTCCGGCAGCATTTGATGGGGAAGCATGGGATTGAGATTGGGGGCGGGTTTGGTCCGCTGGCGGGGAAGATTTTCCGCATTGGTTTGATGGGCGTGTTGTCGACGGAGCCCGATGTGCTGTTTCTGCTTTCGGCGCTGGAGGAGGCTTTGCGGGAAAACGGTTATGTTTTGCCGAAGGCTTCGGGAGCGGGTGCGGCGGCGGCTCGTGAGGTGTATGCGAGGTTGACGCCAGTTGCGGCGGGTTGAGCGGACATTGAAAATGGTTTGAGGGCAACGATGAGCATCCCCTCACTAACGTGCGGGGTTCGTTGGGAGGTGCCGGCCCGAGCGGAACCCCAACGTGTGAGAGTGGGGACCTTCCTCTGTTTCCACATTTGGGACCGCTAACCTTTGGCGGTTTTGCGTCGTCTTCACTCAGGTAGTGTCTTTAGGTACAATACCGTAGCCCTAGTTGTGGCCAGAAGGTGAATTCGTATGCAGCCGCTTCCTTCCGTTCCAGCGCGACCAATCACGTTACCGCCCCCGGCGGCGGTGCCTGAATTTAGGCCGTCCGCGCCCCGGGGCCGATCCAGTAAGTACCTGATTATGCTTGGCTTAGTCGTTGTAGCGGGCCTGGGATGGTGGTTGTGGCAGAAGCAGCTTTCGCAGCAAGCGGATACCAATCGCTGGTCGGCTTCAGTGCGGACGCACACGGTGGGGGGCGGCAGAATCGAGCGGACTATCCGGCTGACGGGCGTGACGACGGCGGAGAAATTCGTCTCTTTGATTGCGCCGCAATTGCGGGGCGGGCGTTCGGACCGCGGACGTGGGGGCGCTGGAACCAGTTTGGCCAGCGTGGCGCTGCCGTCTTTGGGCGGCGGGGCATCTCGTTCATCGTCATCCGGTTCGTCATCGAGTGGCTCAAGTGCTTCGGCGGGTGGCGGCGGCAGCGCGGATGGTTCCGCATCGCCTGCGTCCACGGGCGATGCCGGTGCCGCCGGTGGGGGAGGACGTTCGGGAACGGCGATGCGCGCGGCGACGTCGCGTTCCGGTGGCTCTTCGAACACCCGTACGGCGTCGAGTGCGGCGCGGATCCAGACGGGCGAAGCCAGTTTGGGTTCAACCAGCGGACAACTTGACGGCGGCGGTGGCGGGGGCGGCGGTGGAAACCCCGGCGGCGGCGGTGGTGGCCGCGGCGGCGGCGGTGGTGGCGGCGACTTCGTACTGACCTTGCAGAATATGGTGAAGCCGGGCTCACGAGTCGGCCCTAATCAGGTGGTGGCGGAATTCGACCGTCAGTTTATGATGTTGCGCCTGGACGACTATAAGGCATCGCTGGTGACCTATGAAGCGAACATGACCAAGCTGCGGTCTGACGTTGACCTTTACCGGGTGCAGCACGCGCAGACGATTGACGTGGCCAAGGCCGATTTAAGTAAGGCTGAACTTGACATCAAGACCATTCCGGTGCGGTCGGAGATTGAAGCCGAGCGTCTGCGGCTGGCTTTGGATGAAGCCAAGGCCCGTCATGCTCAACTGCTTTCAGAAGTGAAATTTGTGGAGATCTCGGCGGAAGCGCAGATCAAGAATGCAGAGCTGGAAATGAAGGCGGCGCAACTGGAATTGGCGCGGTCGCAAACCAACGCCGACCGGATGCTGGTGAAGTCGCCGATTGCGGGCATTACGGTGATGCAGCCGACGTTCGCGGGAAGCGAATTTCGGCCGGTGAAGGAAGGCGACCCTCTTCTGCCCGGCTTCCTGTTTATGCAGATTGTCGATACGAGTTCAATGGTGATCAATGCGACGGTGAACCAGGTGGATGCCGAGCGCTTGCGGATGAATAGCAAAGCCAAGGTGCGGTTCGACGCTTATCCGGGTTTGGAATTGCCGGCGCATGTGGTTTCGGTGGCCGCCGTGACCAAGGCCGGTGGGTTCCGGGCGAGTTATATGAAAGAGATTCCGGTGCGGCTGAAGCTGGACCGGTTGGATCCGCGGGTGATTCCTGATTTGTCAGTGAGTGCGGATGTGGTGCTGGAGAGCGAAGAGTCGGCGACGATTGTGCCGCGGGAAGCCTTGCAGCAGGAGGCGAATGCCGCGCCGGGCAAGCATTTCGTTTATGTAAAAAATGCCGGCGGTTGGGTGAAGCGCGAAGTGGAAGTGAGATCAGGAAATCACATTTTCGCTTCGATCCGGTCGGGTTTGCAGCCCGGCGAAGTGGTGGCGCTGGAGTCGCCGTTTAAGGCGGCCGCCGATGACCCGGGATCGGGCGGCGAGGCCAAAACGTAATTCCTCACCCCGGTTCGCGTGAAACGTCTGCTCAGTGATTGTCCTGGTAACGAGGTTCGATAAAACATGTCTAAATCTAAAGATATTCGCCCTAAACATCGGCTGGGTGACACGGCGGGCTCCCGCCGGAAACGGATGATTATGTGGACCGTGCTGCTGGCGCTGAGCGGCGTTGGCGGGTACGCGGCCTATCGCTACGGGGCGACGTCGGCACCGGTGGAAGTGCAAGTGGGCAAGGTGCGGACGGGTGAGTTTGTGATCTCGGTGCGGACGCGTGGCGAGGTGAAGAGCACGCATTCGGAAGTGATCATGGCTCCGCAGGCACCGGACCTGCGGATTACGAAGCTGGCTGAATCGGGCAGGCCGATCCGGCGCGGCGAAGTGGTGGTGGAGTTTGACGCGGCGTCGCAAGAGCAGCAGTTACTGGAGAAGTCGACCAGCGTGCGGACGGCGGATAGCCAAATCGTGCAAACCAAGGCTTCGCACCGGATTGTCGACGAAATGGATGCGATGAATCTGATGACGTCGGAATTTAACCTGGAGCGCGCCAAGCTGGATGCGAGCAAAGCCGAGGTGGTGTCGGCCATTGAGGGTGCCAAGAGCCGGCTGGATGTGGGGATCTACGAAGGCGAACTTGTCCAACAGAAGACGACCATGAAGGCCCATGATGTCTCGCAGAGTGCCGATCTCGAACGCTTGCGGCAAACCAAGGATAAGACGGTGCGCGATATGGATCGGGCGCGAGGCTATTTGGGCAAGATGGTGTTGCGGGCACCGAATGACGGCGTGGTGAATGTGATGCCGAACTTCCGCACGCCGGGCAGTTGGGGCCAATCGCCGCCGCCTTTTAAAGAGGGTGACCGGGTGTCCACCGGCAATGCGATTGCCGAGATTCCGGACTTGAGCCAGATGCGGGTGGAACTGAAGCTGGACGAAGTGGACCGGGGCAAGATGGAGATCGGCCAGAAGGTGCGGGTGCGGGTGGACGCGATTCCGGAGAAGGAATTCGACGCGACGCTCGACTGGATTAGTCCGATTGCGCAAGTGAATTTCCGCGGGATGGGGGCGACGGAGAAGACGTTTCCGGCGCGGGCGACACTGGCGAGCGTCGAGCCGCGGCTGCGTCCGGGGATGTCGGCGTCGGTGGAGATTGTGATTGAGAGCCGTCCGCGCCTGCTGATGATGGACGCGCGGGCCAGTGTGATGAGCCGCGGCAAGCCTTCCGTTTATATCCAGCGCGGGCAGGAATTTTTGCTGGTTCCGGTAGAGGTCGGCGCGCGCAATGACAAGGAAATCATCATTGTGAAGGGACTCAAGGAGGGCGACGTGGTCGCGCTCGAGAATCCCGTGGAAGCTGCCAAGAAGGCGAAAAAGCTTTGATTGCCGGTTTGATTGATGTGAGGAGCGACCGTTGAAAAAGATCATCATCCGCGTTTTGATTCCTTTGATCGTGCTGGGCGCGATGGGCTGGGGCGGCTATCTGCTGTTCAATTCGATGCCGCAGCGGCAAGCGTCTATTCCGACGACGAAGGTGCGGCAGAACGACGTGGTGGTGCGTAGTTATACGCGCGGCGAACTACGGGCCGTTCGATCGGCGACGCTGTCGGCGCCCAATCTTTTTGGCACGGTGCAGGTGACCAAGATGGCCACGCTGGGGGCGTTTGCGCGCGAGAAAGATCTGGTGGTCGAGTTCGATGACGCCGAAGTGATTTCGCGCCTGGAAGAGAAGCAATTGGAGCTCGATCAGATCGACGAGCAGATGAAGAAGAGCCAGGCTGACCTTTCCATTCGCAACAATCAGGATCAGGTGGAGCTATTGCGCGCGCGCTATGCGGTGCGGCGTTCGGATTTGGAAGTGAAGCGCAATGAACTGCTGTCGGCGATTGACGCGAAGAAAAATTCGCTGACGTTGGATGAGAGTAAGCGGCGGCTGAAGCAGCTCGAAAGCGACATCAAATCGAGGCAGGAACAGGCGCAGGCGGAGCTCGCCGTGTTGAGGGAGCGCCGGAATAAGTCGGTGCAGGAGCTGAATCGCGAACGGGCGCGGCTGAACCAGGTGAAGCTGCTGAGCCCAATGAGCGGCTTGGTGGCGATCAAGCAGAACCGGGGCAGCGCGATGATGTTCGGCATGCAGTTGCCGGATATTCGCGAGGGCGATCAGATTCAGCCGGGCATTCCGGTGGCCGAAGTGCTTGACCTTTCGGAGCTGGAAGTGGTGGCGAAGGTGGGCGAGCTGGATCGGGCGAACCTGCATGAAGGCCAGGACGTAATTATGCGGTTGGACGCGATTGCGGATAAGAGTTTTACCGGCAAGATTAAGTCGCTGAGCGCGACGGCGAGCGCGAACATGTTTTCGTCCGACCCGGCGAAGAAGTTCGATGTGCTGTTTAGTGTCGATATGAGGCAGTTGTTGACCACGTTAGGTGCGAAACCCGAATATATTGCACGGGTGATTGCGACGGCCGAAGCGAACCGGAAGAAGGCTCCGGCGGGTCCGCCGCCTGGGGCGTTGGCAGCGCTGATGGCGCGGGTGGCGGGTGGCGGCGGACAGGCTGGCGGAGATCCTGGGGGCGCGCCTCAGATGTTTACGTTGGGTGGCCCATCGGCGGGCGGGTTTACTCCGGCGGGCGGGCAGGATGCTGGTGCCGGTGGAGCTCCGGGCGGTGCGGGTGGTGCCGGTGGCGGTCAACGCCGCGCTGGTGGCGGTGGTGCGATGGCCGCGTTTACGCGTGACCTTCCTCCTGACCAAACGACCAAAATGCGGGACGCGATCGCGAAGGCTTTGGGCGGCAAGAGCATTGTCGAGCTGGAGGGTGAAGAGCGATCGAAAGTGATGGCCACTTTGCGCGAGCAGTATCAGAAGATCACCGGCAAGGCGATGCCGGGCCGCCGGCCTGACGCGGGCGGAACGGCAGCTCAGGTTGCTGGCACTCCTGGGATCGCGGGGACGGAGGTTGCTTCGACGGGTGAGCCCGGCGCTGGCGGCGGACGCCGGAATCGCGATGCGAATGACGGAGGGGCTGGCGGTGGCATGGGGATGGGCAGCGGACTGGGCGCGGGTGGTTTTTCGCAGAAGGACATGGAGAACGCCAAGCTGCCGCTCGCCCCTGAACAGGACTCGCAGATTGATGTTCTGCTCCGTCCGGGCTTGCTTTCCGATGTCGAGATCATTGTCGAAAAGATTCCCCATGCGATCAATGTTCCGACGCAGGCGGTCTTCGAGAAAGAAGGAAAGCCGGTGGTCTATGTGAAGACGGCGCGCGGCTTTGAAGCGCGGAATATCCAGATCTTCAAGCGAAGCGAGTCGGTGATGGTGATTACTTCGGGCGTGAAGCCGAACGACGTGGTGGCGTTGGCGGATCCTTTTGCCAAAGCGAGCGATAAGAAGAAGAAGACGGACGGCGGTGGCGGCGGTGCCGGTATGCCCATGGGCCAGAAGGGGAGCCGCTAAGACATGAATAAGATTCTTTCGAGTTACATCCCGGAACTTTACATGGGGCTGCAGAGCCTCTTCGTGCATAAGCTGCGAAGCTTGCTGACGATGCTGGGCATGATCTTTGGCGTGGGTGCCGTGGTGGCCATGCTGTCGATTACGGCGGGCGCGCAGAAGGAGATGATGAGTTACATCGACTTACTGGGCGTGAATAACATTATCGTCGAAGCCAAAGAAGCGGTGGATCGCAATGAGTTGCAGGCGCGCCGCGCGATTTCGCCCGGCCTCACGTTTCGTGACTTCCGCGCGATTAGCGAGAACGTTCCCGGCTTGGCCGCCTCTACGCCGCGCAAGCGCTTTAAGCCGCAGAAGATTTTGCCGAAAGTGGCTAGTGAGCCGCCCATTCTGATTGGCGTGGAACACGACTATCTCGAAATCAACAGCCTCAAGGTGGTGGAGGGGCGTTTCTTCACAGAAGAAGACAATCTAAACTCGGCACCGGTTTGCGTATTGGGCGAAAGCGCCAAAGTGAACTTACTCGGTTACGAGCCGGCCGTGGGTAAGTTCATTAAGGTGAATGAGAATTGGCTGCAAGTGGTGGGCGTGCTGGCACAGCAGGCGACTTCGGATTCGGACGTTGAGGGTCTGGAAGTGACGAATCGCAATAATCTAATCATTTCGCCGCTCAATACCGTAATGCGCCGCTTTGAGGACAACACCTCTTACTTGAAGGACGAAATCGACGGTATTTACATGAAGGTCAGCAACAATGCCGACTCGATTGAGACCGCGAGTATCGTGACGGCCATCCTCGCGTCGACGCATAAGGACTCGGGCGACTTTACGGTCACCGTCCCGGCCGGTCTGCTCGAACAGCGCCGCCGTACTTCGTTCATCTTTAGTGTGGTGATGCTTTGCATCGCGGGGATTTCGCTGCTGGTGGGTGGCATCGGCATCATGAATATCATGCTGGCGACGGTGCTGGAACGGACACGGGAGATCGGTATCCGGCGCGCCATCGGTGCGCGGCAAGCCGATATTATCCGTCAATTTCTAATGGAAGCCGTCTTGATCTCCATTATCGGAGGCGTGATCGGCATCCTGTTCGGCCTCACGCTTTCGAAGATCATTGCTACGGCCGCCGGCTGGTCAACGGTCGTTACGGCGGCCAGTGTCATTGTTGCCTTCGGTGTCTCTTGCGGCATCGGTCTGCTCTTTGGGATTTATCCTGCGGTGCAGGCTGCCAAGCTCGATCCCATTGAAGCTATCCGCTACGAATAAATACTTACTTACGAGATTCAATGCCTATTTATCCGCGTTCTATAATCGCCTCCCTACTGTTGTGCCCGGTCGCTTTCGGCCAGGATCCATCCGCTTCCCCGGCGAGCCGTAAGTTAAAGGCTCCCGAAGAGACAACGAACCCCGTCACTGGGCAATTGCGCACTTACGACGATGCCGGCGCTCCGCGTTTTGGCCAAGCCCAATATGTGAAGCAAACACTGTTTCTGAAGCCAGACCCGACTTATTCCATTGCCGACCCCACCCGGCTGAAGGATTTCGTGGTGGGCGAAAAGTTTGAGCTTTCCCTACGCTCTTTTCTCGAGCTGGCGCTGGCTAATAATACGCAGATTATGTTGCAAAAGGTATTGGTGCAGCCCCAACGCAACGCCATACAACGGGCGTTTGGCGCTTTCGACCCCATCGCCAATGCGCGCTTCACGGCGACGCGGCAGCAGACGCCGACGACCGACGCGCTGGCTGGCGCCGCCATCTTGAGCCAATTGAGCCAACCGCTGACGCTGGGGGTTACTCAATTGCTTGAGAACGGCTTGCAGTATCAAGTAAATTACTCCGCGCAAAAGGTTTCGACTAACAACTCCTTCGCCAACTTCAATCCTTTTTACACGTCGAACCTCAACGTCACGCTGACCCAACCTTTGTTGCGCAATCGGGGCGGCTATTTTAATAAGATTCCGGTCTACATTGCGAAGGCGCGGCTGCGCTCTACGGAGTTCCGCTTCGAAGACACCATCAACCGGTTGCTGGCCAACGCGGAGAATGCTTATTGGGACGTGATCGGTGCCCGGGAGAATTTGAAGGTGCAGGAGCAGGCCCTGGGCCTCGCCGATACCAGCTTAAAGCGGGCCCAGCGGGAACTGGAACTGGGCGCGATATCGCCGCTCGACATTTACCAGCCGCAAGCGACTTACGCCCGTTCGGAGATTCTCGTCACGCAGGCGCGTTACCGGCTCGCCCAGTTCGAGGACGTTCTCCGCTTGCAAATGGCGGTGGATCTCGACCCGGATCTGCGCAAGCTGCCGATCGTGTTGACGGAACCGGTGCTGCCGCCGACGGACACGAAGCCCTTTGACAAGGAGGCGCTGGTGAGCGAAGCGCTGGCCCTGCGCCCGGACCTGAAGGCCACTCGCCAGGACGTGCTGAACGACGACCTGTTTGTCCGCCAAGCCGCCAATAACTTGCGGCCTGACCTATCGTTGTTTGGCAACTACACTTCCCAAGGCCGTGGCGGCAACCTACTGCAACGCCGCAATGTCTTCAACTCCGACGGCAGCGTCTCACCCGTCACCCAAGTGATCCCCGGCGGCATCACTGACGCGGTGAGCCAAATGTTCGGCTTTAGCTTTCCGGTGTATGGCTTCGGTGTCCAGTTGCGCCTGCCATTACGGGATCGCCGCGCGGCGGCCGACTATGCTGATTCAGTGGTGGCGAAGCGGGCCGATCTGCTCGCCGAACGGCAGGTGGTTCAGCAGGTCCGTTTGGATGTGCTGAACGCGATCAATCTGGTAGAGAATAGCCGGGCCAGCGTTGAGCTGGCGAAGATCGCCGCCGACCTCGCGCAGAAGCGGGTGGAGGCGGAGCAAAAGAAGTACGATCTCGGTACGACGACCCTGTTCTTCGTCCTGGCGGCGCAGCAGGACCTCTCGCAAGCGCAATCGGACCTGGTGACGCAATCGGTCACCTACCGGCGCAACCAGCTCAACCTATTGCAACGAAGCGGTAAATTGTTAAGCGACCGCGGCGTCGTGCTGCAATAGAAGGCCGGGCGGCAGCCTCTGTCACAATAGGGGATGCCCCTGCGCATCGGATTTGATCTGCGCCATGCCCGCGACTTTGGCATCGGAACCTACATCCGGAACCTGATCGGCGCATTGGCGCGCATGCCGGACCCGCAAGCGCGATTTCTTTTGGCGGGCAGCGCCGACGACTTTGCCACGCTTGACCCGCTCCCCGAAAACTTTGAGTTTCATCCGTATGCCCGGGCCGATTCGGGATTGATGCACCAGCTCTCTTTTCCGTGGTTCTGCCGGAAGCTGCACGCCGATGTCATCCACATTCCGCTCAATATTGTCCCGGTGGCGATGCCGGCCCCGTATGTGGTGACGGTACACGACTTAAGCACGTTGCTGTATGCCGAGGAGATGCGCGGGGCGCGCTACAATTACAAGCTATGGCGGGCGCGGCATGGGTTAGCCCGGGCTTCGCGGGTGATTGCGGTGTCGGATGCGACACGCACGGATTTGGAGGACTTGTTGGCGGTAGGGCCCGGCAAGATCGAGCAGATTTACAATGCGATCGACCCCCAGTTTCTGCTGCCGCCGGCTCCGGAGGCAGACCAGAAAAGGGCGCTCGAGCGGTATGGCATCACTTATCCCTATATCCTTTATGCGGGGAATATTCGCCCGCAAAAGAACATTCCGCGGCTCATTGAGGCCTTCGCGGTGGTGCGCGACGAACTTTCCACGCACCCCGTCTATAAGGAGTTGCGCCTGGTGATCATTGGCGATGAGATCTCGAAACATCCGCCGGTGCGGCGGGCAGTGATCCAGACGCGGACGCAGGCGGCGGTACGGTTTCTGGGGTTTGTGCCTTTTGAGACGTTGCGGGCGTTTTACCAGGGAGCGGAGGTGTTCGCTTTTCCCTCGCTTTATGAAGGCTTTGGGTTACCGCCGCTGGAGGCGATGGCGTGTGGGACGCCGGTGGTGACGTCGAGCGTGAGTTCGCTGCCGGAGGCGGTGGGCGATGCGGCGGTGATGGTGAGCCCGGAGAATGTCTTTGCCATTTCACGCGGCATTAAAGAGGCATTGCTGGACTTGGATCTGCGGCGCGACTTGCGCCAGCGCGGCTACCGGCAGGTGGAACGGTTCCGGTGGGAGCGGACGGCGGAGCAGACTATGGCCGTGTACCGGAGTGTGGCTTTGGGCGGGGCTGCTGGGAAGCAAGGGTGACCAGGTCCTCCACGCGAAGGCCGATGACGAGGGCGGCGCGGTCGGCAAAGTCCCAACTGAAGCCGCGTTTGCCTTTGAGGACGAGGTGGAGATGGGGTTGGGAGATGCCGGCCCGGCGGGCGAGTGAGGAGACAGAGGTGTCACCGGCGTCGACGCGGCGGGAGATCTCGCGGATGAGCTGGTTGTGCAGAGTTTGAAAAGTCATAGATAATTGCTGCCGGTAATAGTATAATTCGTTTCCCGTAATGGGACAACTATAAAGTAAGAATAGAAATCTGTCGATCAATTCTAAGTGATTGTAAATAAACGAAAAATAAATATGAGAATTATGTCATCGAGAAACCACTTATCTTAATAAGGTCTGCGATATTGACTTTGGATTTAAGCAGATTAGCATAGAGCCAACTGAGCGCTTCTCCGCGCTGTCCGGGCCATCTGACGATGCGCGGGCTTCTGGGGAGGGGTGCTCAATTCCAAAGAAGATGAGGACCTTTAAAATGGAATGGACGCGATCAGAAACGCTGGCCCTTGCGGCCAATGGGTGTACCTACTGCCACGGGCTGGGACTACGCACCGGACGGCGAGGCCATGACACACCGTGTTTATGTGTCTTCCGGACCGTATTTCGTATTTGCGCGACGCGCTTTCGCATGTGCCAGGAGCGCGAAAAGAGCCATACCAGCGTGACGCTGGAGGGGAACGTGTGGAGCCGCAAGAACGAGGAGTATGCCGTTGACTTTTTGAAAGTGACGAAGCGCTCCTTGAACGCGGAAGACTGGCGGATTTTTAGTTACCACTACCTGCTGGGTGCCGATTGGCGGATGTGTACCAAGAAGCTGGGGATGGACCGGGGGACGTTTTTTCACGAAATTTACCGCATTACGGCACGGTTGGGCCGCATTTACCGGGAGTTGCAACCGTATCCGCTGTTTCCGCTGGACGAGTATTTTTACGGGACGACGCGGGAGCAGAGCCGGCTGATCGAGTTCCGGGAAGCGCGGCGGGAGGGGCCGTCGTTCAAGCCGCCGATTCGGGAAGCGGCGTAGGCTGGTTTTTCCACCGAACTGGCTTTTCCACAGATACAATTTGACACCTCCCCATTCGCACGCTATATTAGGAAGGTTTGGCGAGCAATCTGTCTGCTCCCGGCTACCGCTTGTCTTGCGTTGAGGCAATACCCAGAGAGCCAACACCTGGGTGCTGAGGCGTATTAAAAAGAGATGAGTCCGGCTTGGGAGCCGGTCCCGCTACAGCAGTGGACAACGCTTCACTGCATGGAATGGACTTGTCCGAATTAGATTTGCCCCGTTCCGCATGCTGGTTTTCCAGCATCTGTGGAGACCGTATTAGGGGTTTTTTCCTACAAAGAGAAGACTTTCGCGCGGTACAATTCGGCATTTTTTTGCATGTGCTTGTTTCTGCTGCATGTGATGGATGCTGAAGGGGTTCACCAACGCCACTTAGCTTAGAAGGTATTATTTAGCGTGCCTACGATTAATCAACTTGTGCGCAAGGGTCGGGT
>JANLPT010000402.1:0-29705 GCA_031367405.1 Bryobacteraceae bacterium | reverse complement strand
ACTTACTCAAGAAACATAAATTAGAAGAGAATACCTTGGTCGTCTATTTGGCGGACCATGGTTATTCGCTAGGCCAGCATGGGCGGTTTGAGAAGCATTGTGGTTATACACCGGCATTGCACGTGCCGCTGATGATGCGTTGGCCGGGGAAAATCCGGCAGCGGACGGTGCAGGGCATGACGGAGCACGTTGATTTGCCACACACGCTCACTGACTTACTAGGCGTGGAGGCGTTGCCGGTGCGGCATGGGCAGAGCTTACGGCACTATCTGGAGGGGCGTTCGGTTTCAAAGCCGCGTGACCATGTGTTTAGTGAGTATCTGGAGAACGAGGAATGCTTCGTCATGAACGAGCAATGGAAGCTGATCTTTGGGTCGGGCAAGCGGGCGCGCACCGATGGGTATGAGACGGAGCAACCTAAGCCGGGGCGTTATGTAAAATTGTTCGATTTACACAAGGATGCGGGCGAGTTTACGAATGTGGCGGCCAAGGAGCCTCAAGTGGTGGCGAAATTAGAGGGGCTGATGCTAGGTCGTTATCGCGCCACGCATCCCGAAGCAATCCAGGAGCCGGCGCGATTAAGCCGGCCGGAGTCGCTGGAGTGGTACGTCCGGCCGCGGGATGCCTAGTACTGTGATTATGTAATTTTAACTCGTCTTACTAGCCCACGGTTAACGCGGTGGGCTAGTAAACACTCCAACTGATTCGGCGAAAGTTATAAATTAGGCGGTCGGAGTAATAGTACCGCAACTGGGTGCACATGTTGGCCTTTGGGGTCGGGCTTGCGGCGCTCGCCGATGGCAATCGGCCGGCTTTGCGTGGGCTGCACCCGCTCGCGCTGGTTGCGGTACGCCGTGCTTTGGCGCAGGTTGTACCGGTGCGAAACCGAGATGCCGGCCAGACGCTGGTAGTCTGGCCAGCTGTATTTCGATTCGGAGTCTTCGGTTTGCCATGTCACTTTCCGGCTGCTGGAGAGCCGGTCTTCCATCTCGCTCCAACGGAGCTGGTCCAGGTTCTATACGGAATCGCATTCATCCTGAAGCCTCCCTGTTTCAGGCTTATCCCGCATTGGACAATTCTAATTCTGGTGCCGCACCGCGTGGTGTGGCATCCTAGAAGGCCTAGTGGTAAAACTAATCCGCTTCAAGTACTTCGATCTGTTCGTCAATGCCTTCGTAACGGTCCTGCTGATCTCGAACCTGATCGCCCAAAAGATCTGCGTCATCGGTCCATTCTGGCCGTTCAGCGAACCCTTCTATGTCAGCGGCGCGCAAGCCTTATTCCCGCTCACTTACATTTTTGGCGATGTCTTCACTGAAGTCTACGGCTACTCGGCATCGAAACGTGCCATCTGGACTGGCTTCTTCGCCTCCATTTTGATGGCGGGTTGCAGTGCCCTGGCCGTCTGGCTGCCGCCCGCTCCCGTTTGGGCCGACAAACAGCCGGCCTTTGAAATGTTCTTTGGCAGCGTGCCGCGCCTCGTCATCGCCAGCCTGACCGCCTACTGGTGCGGAGAATTCGCTAACTCTTTCGTGATGGCCAAAATGAAAGTGATGACCAACGGCAAGTACCTTTGGACGCGGACCGTCGGTTCCACCGTCGTGGGCCAGCTGATCGATACCGTGGTCGTCATCGTCATCATCTTTGCCGGTAAAGAGAGCGTCGACACCATGGTCAAGCTGATCATCGGCGGATACATTACCAAGGTTCTTTACGAGGCGGCCATGACGCCCGTCACCTACTGGATAGTGAATTTTCTCAAGCGCGCCGAGGGCGTCGACGTCTACGACCGCAACACCGACTTCAACCCTTTTTCCAAAACCGATCAGGCTGCCTAGTGGACCTCTTCCTCGGCATCGATGGCGGCCAATCCTCCACCACCGCCGTCATCGGCGATGCCTCCGGCCGCGTCGTCGGCCATGGCCGCGGTGGTCCCTGCAATCACGTCAAAACGGGCGATGGCCGCGAGAAGTTCACTGGTGCCATTCTCGGTTGTGTCACTCTGGCCTGCGAAGAAGCTGGTGTCACATTGGCCGAAACTCGTTTCGCGGCTCTGTGCGCGGGCTTCAGCGGGGGTCCAGCGGACAAAGAGGCTCTCCTGCAGGAACTGGTGCCCAGCGAGCTCGCCTTCGTCACGCACGACGGTCTCATTGCCCTCTCGGGCGCCACGGCCGGCGTGCCCGGCATCATCGCCATTGCCGGCACGGGGCAGATGTCTTTCGGCCGCAATGCCGAGGGGCAGACCGCGCGCGCCGGTGGTTGGGGTTACGTCTTCGGCGACGAGGGCGGTGGCTTCGATCTCACTCGCCAAGCCCTACGAGCCATCCTGCGCCAACACGAAGGCTGGGGTCATCGCACTGCCCTCCACGACCGTCTTCTCAAAGAAACCGGCTGCACCGACGCCAACGAACTCCTCCATCGTTTCTATTCCTCCGATTATCCCCGGCCGCGCATCGCCGCGCTCTCCCGGCTGGTGGATGAGGTGGCGATCGAAGGCGATGCCGTGGCGCAAGCGATCCTTTCGAACGCCGCCCATCACCTGGCAGCCTATGCCTCCGCCGTCTACGCGCAACTCTTTACGGAACCCGAACCCGTCGTCGTGGCTCCCATCGGCGGCGTTTGGAACAGCGAAATCATCCGCCATAAATTTCACCAACTCATCGCATTGACCGATGGCCAAAAAGTCATCGCCCCTCGCTATGGACCAGCCGCCGGAGCCCTCATCGAGGCCTACCGCCTCGCCGGACTCAACGTCCCCCTCAGCAACGTCCCCCCGGAAAAGGACTTAAGATAGAAGCATGCAGCGTCGTGCGCTCATCTTCAGTCCTTTTACCATCTTCGCTCTTCGCGCCGAATCTTCGAAGACCGCTGTCCGCGGCAAGTTTTCCACCGTCGGGCAACTCAGCACCCGCAAAGGAAAAGTTACGCTCACTGGCGACGAAGCCACCAAA
This sequence comes from Bryobacteraceae bacterium, assembly GCA_031367405.1. Classification (GTDB taxonomy): domain Bacteria; phylum Acidobacteriota; class Terriglobia; order Bryobacterales; family Bryobacteraceae; genus JALHNI01. The sequence goes on along the minus strand of JANLPT010000402.1, from coordinate 26,754 downwards.
AAAGTCCTGGCTGACCCGCGCCTCAATGGGGTCGACTTCGAAGCGCTGGGCCGCTTCGCCAAAGACAACCAGTTCACCATCGACCCCATCCACGAGCGCGCCATCTGGGCCTACCGCGACGGACAGCGATTCATGGTGACTTACTGGTGCCCCGTCTGCTACATTCGCACTTACTCGCCTGGAGAATGCTGGTGCTGCCAGGACGACACCAAGCTCGACTTGAAAGACCCCAACTCCAAAGATCCCACGCCCTAATGCCATGACCGCGCGATTAACTTTCGCGGCTTGACACGTCAAGCCCGCCAGGAACTCCACTTACTCCACCCGCCAGATCGACCTACGAACGTCCTGGTCAGTTTGCCGCCAGCCTTCCGTAACGGAGGGCAAACCCGCCAGCAGAAGTCCACTTACTCCACGCGCCGGATGGACATCCGGGAGTTCGCGGCATGACTCTTGGGAAGTAAAACGTCCCGGTAATCTTGCCAGTTCATGATAATCAGCACCAAGCCAAACAGCAGCGCGCCGAAAGTCACCAGTGTCACCAGCCCAATGGCCACCCAATGCACCTGCGCGCCGTGCGCCGCCGGTTCAAAAAACAGTTGGCCGAATTCGCGGCCGAAATTCATGCCGAAGAAGCCAGTCAGCACCGCGCCGCCACCCAAAATCATACTCAACATCGCCAGACGGTTCACGGCCATGGTGTTGCGGCGCTGGTAATACTCATTCAAGACGCTATTCAAGCGCTCCACCTCTTCGCCGATTTCGTTCTTCATCGGATCGACGCGAAACACGCGATTGAACAGCGCGAAATGTTCCGCCTCCTCATCCTTATTCGCCAACTCATTGAAATGCCAGTAATTCGAGAAAATGACAAATTCGCTGCGCAGGGCGTCCATCAATTCGATGTTCTCCGGCGAGAGCTTGGCGTCACCAAAGTCCTGGTCAAGCCGGCGGGAGACCAGCGCCGTCCGCTCAGCGAAATCGAGCAGCGTCGCGCGATAAAAGAGTGCAATCAAGGCCATCAGATGGTACCGCGACAGAAACATGCGGTGAATCAGGAAGCCTTCCTGTAGTAAGTGGCCGTCACAATCGCGCTCGCCGAAACAGACAGTGACTGCGGAGTAACTGGTGAAGCCGTAGTAAGTGCCTTGGTGCGCCCAACGGGTATAGAGCTGTTGCCGCATCTGTTCTTCAATAAAGGCCTTTTCGTAGCGGTAATTCGTCCCGTAATGGTCGACGTAAAGCACCCGCGAAATGAAGACCCGGTACTCCTCGCTTTGGGCATACCCGGCGGGCAAACTCTTCTGGTCGAGCGCGAAGTACGTATAGACGATCATGCGTTCATCCAGCACCGCTTCATATTCCTGATTTTCGTAATCGCAGAAATAGAGTAGCCGGGTGAGCAGGCGCGAAAGCGGCGGCAAATAATTGCGCATGCCGCTGGAGTTGAAGTCTTCGTCGATCACCGCCTCGTCGCCTACCAGAAGGCGGACCCGGCTCGGGGTGCGTCCTTCGCGCTTCTGGCGTCCGCTGGAGGGATACAGCTTGCGCATCATTTCGTTAATCCAGAGGGCCCGTGAAGCGGGCAGATCGAAAGCTTGTAAGCCCAGCGAGAGAATGCCGATGCCATTCGCGAAGAGGATCAGCCGCAGTTCAGTGACGTCCACCTCTTCGCTACGGCCGCGCTCGTCCTGGGCATGCAGACGAACCCGAAACCGGGGTTCGATGGGGATGCGGTAGAAACGCAACTGGCTTTCGCCTTCCCCGCCCATCTCCTCACCCTGCCATTCCCCCGCCTGCATGCCGAGCGAGTCAAAGTAGACGCGGCGGATAAACGGATGGAAAAAAACCATGTCCTGGTAAGCTTGCGAGTCGAGGGTGAAGGTGGTGTAGGCCGAGCGCTGCCAGCGGCCGATGCCTCCCGGTGCGGCGGCGTCGTGGGATCGGATCCATTCGTCCAGCCCGTCGATCCAGCGTCGGCCATGCCACAGCTCGCCATGCCGCTGGAGGACGGCTTCCCGATCAATCGAGAACGGGAAGAGAAAGAAAGTATGTAGATGGGCGACGACTGGTTCCATGGGTGAGCGACGTTTGATTATAAGCCCGCCCGCTATAATGCCAGCATGCTGGATCGACGCCAATTGATTTTTCTCCCTTTTGCCGGAATCGCGCTGCCGGGCCAGGAGTCAGGCTTTGAGCCGCTCTTCGACGGCCAAAGTTTGGCCGGCTGGCGGATTGAGAATGGTCCGGAGAGTGCCTTCTACGTAAAAGAAGGAGCCATCGTGGTGCATCCGGGCTCCAACTTCCCCACCTGGCTCAGATCCGCACGCGAGTACGAAAACTTCGAATTCCGGGGCGAAGTTTTTATTGAAGGCTGGGCGAACTCCGGCATTTTGCTACACGCGCCCAAACATGGGCGGCCAGCGGGGTGCGGAATGAAGATCAATATCTTCCAAAAGACTGACGCTGTGCCCTTAGCCGAGAGCATGGGCGCGATCTTTCCACTCGTCGCGCCCTCGAAAGTAAATGTTCGTAACAAGAGTGAATGGAACCAATTTCATGTGCGAGTGAACTGGCCAGAATTCAAGCTTTGGATAAATGGCGAACTCGTGCAGGATTTGAAGCTCGACGCCCACCCTGAACTGCGGCACCGCCTCCGTCGTGGCTTCCTGGGAATCGAGTCGCTCAGCTATCCTGTACGCTTTCGGGGCCTCGCCGTCAAGACCCTGCCTTCCACCGATACGCAGACCTCGCTTTACTCGGCTCCGGATGACCTGGAGCTTTGGCGGACCGGTGAACCAGACTGGATCGAGAAGTCAAAATGGGAAACCTTGGGTAGTACCCTGCGCGGCGAAGGGCTAGGCTATCTGGCGACAAAGGAGCACTTCGCCGACTACGACCTGGAACTATACGTCCGGCCGAGCCGCCATTCAAACGGGGGTGTCTATTTTCGCTGTCCGGCGGGTATCAAAGGGGATCATTATGAGATTCAGGTTCATGACGTGGAAGGCGCCGTGTACCCCACGGGGTCACTATACGGCATCCGCCGCGCACGATGGTGGCCGCTAGAGCCCGAGACTTGGTTTCTGTTGCAAATTCATGTTCAGGGGGAACACTGCGTAGTGCGGGTGGACGGTGAGACGGTGGTCGACTATCGAGGGCTCAAAAATATATCTGCGGGTCCCATCGCGTTGCAAGCGCACCAAACCGGCAAGTGGATTGAATACAAAGACATCCGCATCCGGAGGCTCGCGAATTAACGTGCCTTAGCCAAAATTATTCTCTATCGAGCCCGGCAGTTTTGGCCGATGGGACCAGTATCGGGTTATGACTACGGACACACCGCAGATCGATACAGCCACCGCCTTACGCGCCCGCCGCGAGCACCTCCTCCGTAGCCAGAATGCCGATGGCGGTTGGGGCTATTTTCCCGGCAAAGCATCGTGGCTCGAACCCACCGCCTACGCGGCCATGGCCCTTCATCGGCAAGGCGAAGGGCGGCAGGCACTCGAGTTGCTGGCGCGTTGGCAACGTCCGGATGGGGCATGGCAAGCCAACGCTCAGGTAAAAAATGCTTACTGGGGCACGGCGCTCATGCTGACGCTCTATCGCGCGATTGGCCGTCAGGATGCCGCCTACACCCGAGGGCTCGACTGGTTGGTGCGGACCACAGGGGCTGAAGGCAGTTTGCCGGTGCGCATCGTGGAGCGTTTCCAGGCCAAAGTGGTTGACCAGGATGATTCCGTGCGCGGATGGCCTTGGCGGCCCGGCAATTCGTCCTGGGTGGAGCCGACGGCGCACGCCCTGGTCGCATTAAAGCAAAGCTCGCGGGCCGCAGAATTCGCGTCGCGCATTCAAGAGGGCGAAAGCTATTTGATTGACCGCCGCTGCCCCGATGGGGGCTGGAACTATGGCAACAAACGCGTCTACTACACCGACATGGTCTCGTTTCCGGAAACCACCGCCCTAGCCCTGTTGGGATTGCAAGGCCACGCTCCTGCGGGACTAAAACCATCCCTCGACCGGGCCTTAGCGCACGCCAAATCGACCAAGAGCGGCTTGGCCCGCGCGTGGCTGGCGATCGCGCTCCGGTCGCACGGCGTATCGCTCGATTCGCACTTAACCGGACTCGCCCCCGGCGGCGACCTCACCGTGACCGCGCTTGAAATACTGGCCTTCGACCCCGGTGCCAGCAAATTGTTCCTGGTGGAGAAACAACGCACATGAGCAAGACCCTGGATCGCCGTTCCGCCATACCGTTGATCGGCCTGGGCGTCATGTCCGGAGTGGTGGGCTACAACATGAAGCCCGATTCCATCCCGGCGATCCTCTCGCCGGTGGCCGTGATGGGGGCGAAAGATTACAACGCTGATCTGCTGGACATCATGTATCGCGGCGTGATGACCTGCGGACTCAACGTGGTGGGCAAACGCGTCCTCCTCAAGCCAAATCTTGTCGAATATGACCCGCAAACGCCCATCAATACCGATCCTCGCTTCGTGGCGGCGGCGGTGGAACTTTTCCGCAAACTGGGTGCGGCGGAGGTGCGGATCGGCGAGGGTCCGGGGCACCGGCGCGATAGCTGGGCTGTCGCCGAGGAAGCCGGCTATCGCGAGTCGATTCCGGATTTCGACAAGATTTTTATCGATCTGAACCGCGATGACGTGGCGGCCGTGAAGGGCTTTGAGGAGCCGGAGTTTTTCTTTTCGAAGAGTCTGCTGGCCGCTGACCTGATCGTGTCGTTGGCTAAGATGAAGACGCATCACTGGGCGGGCGTCACGCTATCGATGAAGAATTTGTTTGGGTTAGTTCCGGGGTGCGTGTACGGCTGGCCGAAGAATATCCTGCACTATAAGGGCATCGACGCGTCGATTCTGGAGCTGAATCGCTTGTTTCCGCACACCTTCGCCATGGTCGACGGAATCATGGGGATGGAGGGCAACGGCCCCATTCAGGGTACCGGTATCCATGCGGGCGTGGTGGTGATGGGCAACGACATGGTGGCCGTGGATGCCACCTGTTGCCGGCTGATGAAGATTGACCCGGCCAAAGTCGGGCACATCAAAGGGGCCAGTCATCTGGGCTATTCGGCGGCCACGCACATCGAACAGCGCGGCGAAAAGTTGGCGTCTTTCACCAGGCCCTTCGGCTTGATGAAAGAGTTCGGCTACCTGCGTGGCGACGCTTAACTACTCAGGGCGATTCTCGCTCTCTTCCGTGCGCTCCACCAGCTTTTCAAGCGCAACCATGTAGATGGCTGGCTTTCCATCATGATCCCCTTCAAACAAAACCCGCTGGCTGTTGGGTGTGAAAACAGGCGGAGCCGTCGGCGCTTGGCTGCGATGCTCGCAAAGGGGAAACTCGCGGCGCGTGACGCGGAGCAGTAGCAGCACCAGGGGCGACGCCAGGCTGGCACTCAAACCGGCGAAGACGCTGCCGTCGGCGTTGCGGGCGAATTGGGCGAACTGCGAAGTCCGGCAAAAGTGGCGGTCGCTGTTGAGGTCGGGCTCAATTTCGCGCAAGCTTGCGACGGGGCGTTCGGCCGCCGAATGCGAAAGGTAAATGGCCGTGCGGCCATCGGGTTGCCACTCCACTTCTTTCACCCGGCCTTCCGTCTTGAGGAGGCGTGTTTGACCTTCAAAAGTCACCAAATGCAGCGCCTCAGCACGAGTGTATAGAAGCGACGCGCGGCGCGGCCGGGGCTTCAGCCGCGTCACCGGCTGATCGCTCTCGACGATGGTGCGTGGCTCTGCTTTAGCCAGTACGGGCACCTGCACAATCCGCCACCGGTCGCCCGCGCGTTCCGTGACGAAAGCGGAGAGGCCGTCATCCGTAATCGCGATGCCAGGCTCAAAGACATTCGGGGTCTGGTAAAGGTCGCGGTCACCCCCGCCGGAGCGCTTCAGAGTCTGGCCGTCCAGGAAGAGGAACGAGCGTTCGTCCGGCAGAAAGGCGATGCTTGAGGGCTCGAGCGCCGCACACTCGGTCAACTGCCGGATATCGCCCGACTTCAGGTCGAGCCGATGCACCTGGGCCCGTCCAGAGCGGTCGGAGCAAAAGAGTAATGAATTGTTTTTAGCAGCGCAGTGGCCAGAAAGCGAGGGCAAGCGACTCGAATGCGCCGGATCAGTGAGCCGGAAGACTTCATTCTCCGTGGTCGGGTCGGCATACCGCCGGCGCTCGATGTTCGGTTTATCCAGCGGCAGAGTCGGCTTCGTAGCCTTGGCAACTCTTTGCCCAAAGACGGAAAATGCAGCCAAAGGTGCCGTCAGTAACGTGCGTCGAGTGGAGCGCCTCACAAAGCCTATGCTATCAACTTAGCGAGACAGCCTATTCGCGCGCCACCGGCTTGCGGGCAGCGGCGACGTCCTGCCTCAACTGCTCCACAATCTTGCGCACCAAGTCGACACTGGCGTTGCGAAATTTCGTGCCGGCGCTCTCCTGCAAAGTGGACCAGATAAGGTCACCTTCCTTGTTCACCAGACGGACCGCAGCGACTGCCTCGTGCTTACGCTCCGTCTGGCGGGCGCTTTCATCCTCGCCCACACTGAGGCCGGCCGAACGCCGCGTGCTGGTGCGCGTCGTGCCGCCGGCACCCACCTGCGCGCGGCCATTCACGCCATCCCTAAAGTCGAAGGTCTCTTGGAATACCCGGTCTTCGGCACCGCCGCGGAGAAAGGCATCGGCGCGCTCGGCGTTCTCGGTCAGCACGAATAGGCCCGTTCCAGAAATGGCACTCAGTAACAGGTCGCGGATCTGTTCGGAGCCTTCGCCGGTCGTCAGTTTGTCGACGTAGATGCGCTTCACTTGTCCCAAAGGCGAGGCCTCCTGGACCAGGAAAAGGCTCAACAGGAGGGGGATCATTTGGAGCCCCAGGCTGCCTTGCGGGCTTCATTGTCCTGGAATGTGACTCGCAGTCCGGTGCGTGCTTCGAGCGAGGCGAGCATCGCGCGGAGGTCGCGCTTTTCTACCTTCAACACCATGGCCTGTTGCTGTCCCGTCGAGTCAGCGTAACCGATGGTCAGGAAGTGGTCACGCTTCTTACTGAGCAGGAAAATGGGCGAAATCAGGACGGCCGCCAGAATGCGGCGATCGGCCTTTTGGCCGTATTCGAGTAAGTTGATCTTAGGATAGGGCACGTCCACCGGATGCCGCTTGTTGGCAAACACCATCCGCCAAGGGTCACTCGCTTCGAGTCGGCCCCCGGTGCCGGAAGGAAAGTCCGCCAGCGTGCCACCGATATATTCGACACGACTACCGGATTCAGCCGCCATCATCGTTAAGACGCAGAAAACTAGACTGTATTTCATGGTTCTACAAATAAGTGGATTCAGAGCGCCAAAGTTCTCCAAAATTTTCGAAAATTCTTTCGTCCCCAGCGTTCACCCCTTTGAGGGGAGCGAGGGGGGAGTAGCCGAAGCCATTGCCGACGATACAGCAATCGGTCGTCAGAAAGTCACGACTACCCCCATCAGCTCCGCAAGCCATTAATTCCTATACCCTGGGGTCGCAGCACCACCGACCCCAGGGGCACCAGAATGAGGGGAGTGGGGGGGTGGCGAATTCGCCTTGGGGAGGGTAGCGATGGGGGTACAGTTACGATAGGGTCGGCATGAAGCTACTGCAACAGATTCTCGACAGCTCGAATATGGCGTGGCGGCGTCCGCAGATCGACGCCCATCTCGAGAGCAATATCCCTGGACTCTTCATCGCCGGCGACCTCGCCGGCGCACCCGTCGTCAAGCTCGCCATGGAGCAAGGTGACCGCGCCATCCGCCACATCGCGAAGAACCTGCGCGGCAACGCCGACTACGACGTCGCCATCATCGGGGCCGGTGCCGCCGGACTCAATGCCGCGCTCACCGCCAAAGACCTCGGCTTACGCGCCATCGTCATCGAGAAAAACGTCGTCGCCAGCACGTTCGTCGACTTCCCCGCCGAAAAATGGATCTATGCCGAGCCCAAACAAAAGCCCAATACCGGGCGTCTGTGGCTCGAAGAGTCCACCAAAGAGGACTTATTGGCCCAGTGGGAGGCGCAGATCGCCACCGAAGGCCTCGATGTGCGCACCGGCGAGGCGGTGGAAGCGATCGAGCGCCGTGCCGATTCCACCTTTCGCCTCACCACCACCAAAGGGATCTACGCCGCCAAACGCATCGTTTTGGCTAGTGGACAAAGGGGCAATCCGCGCCATTTGGGCGTCCCCGGCGAAGACCTTCCCGCCGTGATGCACCGCCTCTACTCGCCCAAGAAATATGTGGGCGAGCAGATCGTCGTCGTCGGCGGCGGCAACAGCGCAGTCGAGGCGGCGCTGGCCTTGGCCGAGCAGAACCAGGTCACCTTGGTCCATCGCGGCGCGGACTTTTCACGCGTCTTTCACGATAACGCCCGCTTGTTGAAAGCAAGCAAAATTCGCACCCGCCTGAACACGCAAGTGACGGCCTTTGGCGACGGATACTGCCAACTCGGCCCCGAAAGCACTGAAAGCACTGCAAGCACTGCAAGCCCCGAACGCCTCCCGTCCGCCCATACTTTCGTCCTGATCGGCGCTGACCTGCCCTCCGCTTTTCTGGCCTCCTTAGGCATCCGTCTCGAAAACGAATGGACCGGCCCTTGGTGGCGCGCCTTAGCCTTCCTCCTCATCACGTTTCTCGGCCTCGCCTACCCCGGTAACCTCGGCCTGGCCGGCGCGGTCGGCGGCTTCGGAGCGCTGTTATACGATGGCTGGCGTGGCTCAAAATGGGCCTGGCTCGGCGTTTCGTTCTTCCTCGCCTACAGCATTTACGGCATCAAGTTCGGCGAAAACAACGAGTTCTGGCCCTATCGAGGTTGGGGTTACAAGCTACTCTCCTTCGCCGGCCACGGCCCCTCGTTTTGGTACACCGTGCTCTACACCACGCTGATGACCCTCTTCGGCCTGCAGGCCATGAAGCGCTGGGGCATCGACAAAAAAGATCGCTTCCAGATCTGGCGCTATGCCAGCCTGATTGGCTTTCAATGGCTGTTCTTCTTCCTGATTCCCGAAGTGCTGTTCCAACTCGCCGTCAAATACCAATGGGTGGGCGAGCGCCTCGCCACTGACCCCGCCTTCGCCGGCCAAGCCTGGCGCAGTTACGGCCTCATCTACGCCTGGCCGCTCTTCTTCTACACCTTCTTCGATTCGCCGCATCAAGTGTGGATCGTCTGGGGTGCCCTCCTCAGCTTCGTCATCATTCCGGTGCTCGTGCTCTTTCACGGCAAGCGCTACTGCAGCTGGATCTGCGGCTGCGGCGGGCTGGCGGAGACGTTCGGCGACCGCTGGCGGCACCTCGCACCGAAAGGCAAAACGGCGATCGCGTGGGAGCGCATGAGCGGCTGGATCCTGGGCTTCGCCGCCCTGGTCACCCTCCTCATGTTGGCGCGCGACCTCATCACGGCCGCCGCTAAACCGGCCCAATACGGCGTCGTCTGGTACCGCATCATCGCCGATTGCTGGCTCGTCGGCATTCTGCCGGTCACCCTCTATCCATTCCTGGGCGGCAAAGTCTGGTGCCGTTACTGGTGCCCGCTCGCCAGGATGATGCAGCTGTTTAGCGCCGCCTTCACCCGCTTCCAAGCCTCCCACTTCGCCATCGCTTCCAACGAAAAGTGCATCGCGTGCGGTGAGTGCAGCCGCCACTGCCAAGTCGGCATCGACGTCATGAACTTCGCCATGAAGCAGGGCGAAATCAACAACTTGAATACCTCTTGCATTGGCTGCGGCATCTGCATCGCGGTTTGTCCGATGGACGTGCTCACCTTTGCGCCTCGCGCGAACGTTGCAACCGGCCTGGTTTCCATCGCATCCATTCGGTAGAAATGCTTTTTTCTCACGATCCGAAGCAACAGGCGGAACCCATTCCCATGCCGGGCGAACAGCCCGCCGGTGTGATTGTCAGCGCCGGTACCCATCGTGCTCAGCGCCTGCCGCCCGGCCAATCCCGCACCTTGAAGTGGCCCGTGCTCGATGCCAGTGGTCCGCCACGCATCGATCCGGCCCATTGGAAGCTAGAAATCGATGGGCTGGTCAACCAGAAGCTCTCCTTCACCTGGGACGAGTTTCTGAAGTTGCCACGCGTCAAGGTATTCTCAGATTTCCATTGCGTCACGCGATGGTCCCGCCTCGGCAACGTTTGGGAAGGCGTCAGCGTGCGAACCTTGCTTCACCTGGCTGGCGGCCCGCAGCCCGAGGCGAAGTTCGTCGTCGCCCACGGCTATGACTCCGGCTGGACCACGAATCTGCCCCTCGCCGAATTCCTTTCCGAAGATGCCCTCGTCGCCATCAAACACGATGGCGAGGACCTGACGCTCGAGCATGGTGCGCCCGCCCGCCTCATCGTGCCCAAGCTTTACGCCTGGAAGTCCGCCAAATGGCTCGGCGCGATCGAACTCGTTGCGCATGACCAAGCCGGCTTCTGGGAGCGCAACGGCTATCACATGAATGGCGACCCCTGGCGCGAGGAGCGCTTCAGCTGGTGACGGATATGCGGCGCAGTCTGATGATGCTCGGCGGCCTGGGCGGCTTAGGAACCGTCGCCTATCGCATGGCACCCGGACTGTGGAACCAGCTGATGGCCGACCGCCAGCGCGACGTCTTGAAGGCGAAATACCGCCCCACGCCGCGTCTTTGGCCTGACCATGGCTTGCACGCCGCATGGCTCGGCCACAGCACCGTCCTCTTAAAGATTGACGGCTTCACGATGATCACTGACCCGGTCCTCTATTCGTACGCCGGTGTCGACCTGCGCTTCACCCAAATCGGGATGAAGCGGCTGGTGGAAGCGGCTTTGACTCCCGAGGAACTGCCGGCCATCGACCTGATCCTGCTCTCCCACGCCCACTTCGACCATTTGGATACGCGCACTCTCCGCCAGCTTGAGTCCAAGCAGACGGAAGTCGTGATGGCCCGGCAGACCTCCGATCTAATTCGCGCCGATCGCTACCAGCGCGTCACCGAGCTGGGTTGGGGCGAGAAGGTCCGCGTAGGGCCTCTCGAAATTCGCGCGTCCGAGGTCGCCCACTGGGGCGCGCGCATGCGCACTGACACTTACCGCGGCTACAACGGTTACGTCATCGAAAGTAGCCAGCGGCGCATTCTATTCGCCGGCGATACCGCCGACTCCGGTACTTTCCGTGCGCTCAAGACCTCGCGCGGCATTGATCTCGCGATCATGCCCGTGGGCGCATACAACCCCTGGATCCGCGCCCATTGCACGCCGGAACAAGCTCTCCGCATGGGCCTCGAAGCCGGCGCCGCACAGTTTCTTCCTGTCCACCACCAAACTTTCCGCCTCAGCCGCGAGCCTCACACCGAGCCGATCGAACGCTTTCACGAAGCATCCTTACAAAGCCGCGTACCGGTAGTCTTGGACAGCATCGGCCAACAAGTTTCGCTCTAGCAGGCTAAAGAAAAACTCTACTTCAGCCAATGGACCGGCCCCCGGCCTTACCAGTGAGTGCGCGATCCTCTTCTATGGTCGGCTGTCGCGATGCACCTCGGCTAGATCAGCAGACACCCACAAGCTCGTAATTTCACTACCCCCAGGCTCCCCTCATTCTTAGGTACCTGGGGTCGGTGGTGCTCTGACCCCATTGTTGAAAACAAAGACTTTCCTCACCGTGACGTCCGTCTGAAGCCAGAAAGATAACTTTGTGCCCGTTCACGCGCCCATTAGTTTGAAAAATTTGTGAGAATAATCCGCTCCCCATCCCACTTACTAATGAGTGCGCGAACCTCTCCTATGGCCGGCGGTCGCGATGCTGATCGGCATCGTTGCCGGACGCGCGCTCCACCTCGCCCAGTTCGAAGCCCTAACCGCCGCAATCCTGTTCCTCTGCCTGACTGCCCTAGCCCGCTGGTCACGCCTCCCACGCTGGTGGATTCCCGCCCTCGCCTTCGTCGCCGCCACCGGCGCGCTAATCGAGTCCGCCGCTCGACCCGGGCCCACGCCACACATTGCCAGTGACAAAGACGAAGTCCTGCTCGTGCAGGGCTGCGTTGTCGAGCCCAGCACCTTCTTCGAAGGACGTACGCAATTCGTCATCGAGCTCGAACCCGGCGCGCGCGCCAAAGTCTACCAGTACCCGAAAGAGAACCCCGCCACTCTCACCTATGGCCAGCGCGTCGAGTTCGACGCTCGCATCCGCCCGCCTGGTTCGTTCGACAATCCCGGTGGCTTCGACTATCCCCAGTACCTCGCCCGCCGCCAGATTTTCTGGATCGCCACCGTGCCCCCCCTCGCCAGGATCACCACGCATCCCGGCGAATGCGGCACCCGCCTCGGCCGCGGAATCGCCACTGCCCGGGCGCTCTTCCTCCAGCGCATCGAAACCTTCTTCCCTCAAGACGAATACGCCAGCGGCATGATGCAGGCTCTGCTGCTCGGCGAAACCGGGCAAGTAAAATGGCTCTGGACCGAGGACTTCCGCAAAACCGGCACCTTCCACGCCCTGGTGATCAGTGGCCAGCACGTCGTCGTGCTGACGGCCGGCTGGGTCTGGGTCATCTTTCAGATCACCCGGCGTCGTTGGGTGGCCGCGCTCGCCGGCGTTCTGCTGGCCTGGGTTTACACCGCCCTCGCCGGCGGAGCCGCGCCCGTCCTGCGCGCCGCCTGGGGCCTCACCTTTTACGCCGGCGCCGGATACTTCTATCGCCCCGGACGCGTGTTGAACATCCTGGCCGCCGTCGTCCTGGTCTTCGTCGTCTTCGACCCCGGCCAAGCCGATGACGCCAGCTTTCAGCTCTCCTTCCTCGCCGTGCTCGCCATCGGCGCTTTGGCCACGCCGGTCGTCGAGCGGACTACCGGCCCCTTCAGCCAGGCGTCGCGCCAACTCGGCAACATCGGTTGGGACGTCACCTTGCCGCCGCAAGTCGCCTCCATTCGCGTCGAACTCCGCCTCATCGTCGAAACAATCTCGCTCTGGACGCGCTTGCCCGAGCGCTGGGTAACCCCCATCGTCGCTCTTCACCTCCGCATCCTCGCCACCGGCACCGAAATGCTCCTCATCACGGCCATGGTGCAACTGGTGCTCGCCCTGCCGCTCATCGGCTATTTCCATCGTTTCCCCGTCACCGGATTGCTCGCCAACCTGCTGGTCGCGCCCCTGCTCTCGGCCGCCATTCCAGCCGGCATGCTCGCCGTGGTGACGAATTGGGCACCCTTGGCGAAACTGGCCGCCTGGCTCATCCATGCCTCCGGCGGTGCCGTTGAATGGAGCGCCCAACTTGAGCCGGCGTGGCGCATACCCGGGCCGCCCATCTGGCTGGGGCTCGCCCTCGCCTTATCACTCACCGCCCTCGCCGCGTCGCTGCGCCTCAACCGTTGGTGCCTTCCCGCCTGGGGCATCGCCTGCGCTACCTTAGCCCTGCTGCTCGCGCATCCCTTCGCGCCTGACGTGCAAAAGGGCCAACTCGAACTCACCGCCATCGACATCGGCCAAGGCGACGGCCTCCTGATGGTGTTGCCCGATGGACGCACCCTCGGCATCGATGCCGGCGGCCTCGCCGGCTTCCGCGCCATCAAAGGCCGCCGCACCCCCGGCATCAACACCGGTGAGGATGTCATCTCGCCCTACCTGTGGACGCGCTCCATCCGGCGATTGGATGTGCTCGTCCTCACCCACGCCCACGCCGACCACATGGGCGGCCTCACCGCCTTGATCGAAAACTTTCAGCCCGGCGAAATCTGGACCGGCCTCGTTCCCCTCCCCAACCCCGATTGGCAAGCCGTCGTCGACGCCGCCCAAAAAGCCGGTGCCCGCCTCAAAACCCTTCATGAAGGCGATCGATTCAAAGCCGGTCAAGTGCAGTTCAATATTCTCGCGCCGCTCGCCGGCGTCGCGCCTTCCCATCCCGCCCATAACAACGACTCGCTGGTCATGCTGGTCACTTACGGCCATCGCCGTTTTCTGCTCACCGGTGACACGGAACTACCCGTCGAACGCCACCTGCTCGCCGCTTGGAACCTTCCGCCCATCGATGTGCTGAAGGTCGGCCATCACGGCAGCCGCACCTCCACCTCCGCCGCCTGGCTCGACGCCCTGCAGCCTGGCGTGGCTCTCGTCTCCGTCGGCCGCGAGAATCATTATCGCCACCCGCATCCGCAAGTGATCGCACGCCTCGCCGAACGCGGCATCACCACCCTGCGGACCGATCAATTGGGCCTCATCACCGTCCGCACCAACGGGCACTCGCTCGATTTCGACAGCTTTCATTGGCGGCAGAAGCCAGCCGCCTCGCTCCTGCCCCCCTTCGCCGAATGAGACCATACACTCGTGCGTCTGCTGCTGTTCGCCGCCAAACTCGGCTATCAGATCCGCGTCTTCGAAGAGGCCGCCCGCCGCTTAGGCATCGACGTGCAACTGGTTACTGACCGCTGCCACGTCCTCGACGATCCCTGGGGCGATTCCGCCATCGCCGTCCGCTTTGAAGATCCCCTCGGTTCTCTCCCCGCCATCGCCTCACCGGCCTCCTCAATGGCCACCTCACCGGCTACCGGCATCGTCGCCGTGGCTGACCGCCCCCTCCCTCTCGCCGCGCTCGCCGCCCAGAAGCTTGGCGTGGCCTTTCATTCTCCTCAAAGCATCGATAAAAGCCAAAACAAGCACGACGCCCGGGAGGCCTTTCGCGCCGCCGGGCTCCTGGTGCCGAAATACGAGCGCTTCCCCCTCGGCCAGGCCTCTCCGCCGCTCCACCTCGACTATCCTTGCGTTCTGAAGCCGCTCGCGCTCTCCGGCAGCCGCGGCGTCATCCGCGCCAACAACCAGGCCGAGTTTGTCCGGGCTTGGGCCAGAATTGAGACCCTGCTTCACTCCGGCGAAATTCGGGAACGGCGTCACGAAGCCGATCGCTTTATCCAAGTCGAGAGCTACATCCCCGGCCGCGAGTTCGCCATCGAAGGCCTGCTCACCCAAGGCCGCCTCCGCGTCCTCGCCATCTTCGACAAGCCGGAGCCGCTCGAAGGGCCTTTCTTCGAAGAGACCATTTATGTCACGCCGTCGCGCGAAAGTAAGGACACGCAATCCCGTATCGCCGATGCCATCCAGCGTGCTGTCGAAGCGGTAGGCTTATCCGACGGCCCTCTCCACGGCGAATGCCGGGTCAACGAAGACGGCGTCTGGGTACTGGAAGTAGCGGGCCGGCCCATTGGCGGTTTATGCGCGAAAGCCCTCTCCTTCAACGGCGGCCAACCCCTCGAAGAATTAATCCTGCGCCATGCTTTAGGCGAACAGTTCGAAGCACAATTGGACGGTCCGGCTTCCGGTGTGATGATGATTCCCGTGCCGGGCGCGGGCATCCTCGAAGGCGTCGACGGCGTGGAAGAAGCGCGGAATGTCCCCGGCATCTTCGACGTCCTGATCACTGCGAAAGAGGGCGAACGCTTGGTGCCGTTACCCGAAGGGAACAGCTATCCAGGCTTCATCTTCGCGCGAGCAGAATCTCCCGCCATGGTGAGGACAGCCCTAAGTGAAGCTCATCGGCACTTACACTTTCGCCTCCTCACAATCCTCAAGTAAACTTGTCACCCTAACGGAATCTCATCAGCACTAAGCCGCCCTCCTACTAACGAACCCCGTCCGTAAGGGAGGGAGGGAATCTCACCAGCACTAAGACCCCCGCTTAGCCATAAATCCCGTCACGCGCTTAGCCCCTTCGCGAGCCCGCGTACCTTTCAAGGAATCACCATCCCATGTGCCCTCCCAAACGTTCACCGATTCGCCCTTCTTCGTCGTCTGCTTCGTCTTGAACGAAAACTGATTGCCAGCCATCGTGCCTTCCAGAATCTCTACGTGTTTGGCGCGCCGCGTGCCAGCGCTCACGGTTCCGGTCAATGCCTCGCCACTCACCTTGAAGTCGAAAGTAGTCACGACTTTCGTCTCGCCGCCTTTGGCTCCCCGCGCCGTCATTTCCGCCGTCCACTTACCGTCCAGTCCCGCCGCCATTGCCCCCCATGAGGCAATCAGCAATCCGGCCATCGGCAATGTCATTTTCTTCATATCCCATCGAACCCAATCGCCACGCGAAAGTAGGCATCGCCCAAATAAAAAAGCCCGGGTGCCTTGTTCAAAGGCATCCGGGCAATTTCGCAAAACCAAACTTACATCGCGCGCTTGGCGGTAAACTCCGTAGAGTTATTGCCGCCTTCACGCATGCGGGTTCCCTTGAGCGAATCACCGTCGACGGTGCCCTCCCAAACGTTAATCATTTCACCCTTCTTCGTCGTTTGCTTCGTCTTGAAGGAGAACTTGTTACCGGTAACCTTGCCTTCCGTGATCTCAACGGTGCCCGGGCGAGGACCCGCGCTTACCACGCTGCCCGTAAGGGTGTCACCGCTCGACTTCAGCTCGATCGTGGTTGCAATCTTGATTTCGCCATCCGGACCACGCCCCACCATCTCAGACGTCCACTTGCCGTCGATGCCGGCCGCGAACACGGCCACGGCGGCGATCAGCAAACCTGCGATCATAAGATTAATCTTTTTCATATTTGTCATACTCCTAACGGGGACCAACGCTCCTAACAGCGGGTGGTCACCTGATAAACGCACTGATCGGGTAAATGGTTACGTTGTTGAATAATCCTACGTCGCAATTCTGCGACGTCAGCCTTCCAGTTCCGCTCGATCAGGCCTTCACTTATGCCCTGCCCGAGACGCTGCGCCACCGCGTCACCATCGGCTCACGAGTCTTGGTCCCTTTTGGTGCGCGCCAGTTGATTGGCGTCGTCTTGAAGGTGCACCGTCAGCCGCCGCCAAGCGGCAAAACCCGCGAAGTGCTGCGTCTCATCGATGAGAGCCCCGTACTCGACGAACGCCTCATCCGCCTCGGTGCCTGGATCGCCCAATATTATTGTGCGCCTCTAGGAGAAGTGCTCCGCGGCATGGCCCCGCTCACTGGCGAAGTCCGCCGCACCGGGACCTACGCCATCACTGACTCCGGCCGCGACCTCGCGCGCCAAATGTCCATTGACCCCCAACTCGCTGAGGACCCCAGCGTCGCTATCCTCCACTTACTCGAAAGAAGATCGCTCTCCGCGGCCACCCTCAAGAAGAAATTCGAAGACGCCCCCCGCCGCCTGCAATCGCTGGTGAAGAAAGGCCTCATTGAACTCGAGCAGGACACCACCGGGCGCGACCCTTTGCGCGCGGCCTCCGCACGCCTCGAGATCGAATTCGCCGCCCGTCCCGAAGGCAAGCTACCCAAAGCCGAACGCGAGTTAGTGGCCTTTCTCGAACTCCATCCCGGTCCCCATAACTTAGGGGCGCTCGATACCGGCATGAAGAACGCGAGCACCGCCGGCCGCGCTCTCGCCCGTCAGGGTTTTGCTAAGCTTTCACTCATCGACGCCGCCCGTCCCCTCCACGCGCTCGAACGCGCCGTACCCGTGCTCAATGCGGCGCAACAGGCCGCCTTCGATGTCATCGGCGCGGCCATCGCGAAAAGCGAATTCGCCGCCTTCCTGCTGCAAGGCGTCACCGGCTCCGGCAAAACTGAGGTCTATCTGCGCACCATTGAAGCCGTACTCGCGGTTGGCCGCAGCGCCCTCTTGCTGGTGCCGGAGATCGGTCTTACGCCGCAAGTGGCCGTCCAATTCTCCAGCCGCTTCGGCGATCGCGTCGCCATTCTCCACTCGGCCTTCACCGACGGCGAGCGGGCCCAACAATGGCGTCGCATCCGCCAAGGCGAGGCCACCGTCGTCGTCGGCACCCGCAGCGGCGTCTTCGCCCCGGTGCCTAACCTGGGTCTGGTTCTGGTTGACGAAGAGCATGACAGCAGTTATAAGCAAGAAGAGACTCCCCGCTACAATGGCCGCGACGTCGCCATCGTGCGCGCCCAGATGGAGCAAGCCGTCGTCGTGCTGGGGTCAGCCACCCCGAGCTTGGAGAGTAAGTACAACGTTGAGCGCGGAAAGTATCAATGGCTCGAGTTGCCGGAGCGCATCGAAAAGCGGCCCATGCCCGATGTGGAAGTGGTCGATATGCGGGTCGAGTTTTTGGAAACCAAGAAATCAACCACTTTTTCGCGCCGCTTGATCGAATTGATTGACCAACGGGTGAATGACGGCGAGCAGGTGATGTTACTCCTCAATCGCCGCGGCTTTTCCACCGCCGTCGCTTGCCGCAGCTGTGGCGAACGAGTTACCTGCGTCAACTGTGCCGTCGCTCTTACTTTTCACCGTCGCGATCGCCGCATGTTGTGCCACTATTGCAGCCATGCCGAACGCATTCCGGAAAAATGTCCCAAGTGCGGCAGCGAGCACATCTACTTTCTCGGTACCGGAGCCGAAAAGGTGGAGGATGAGTTACACGGCCTATTCCCCCGCGCCCGCATTGCCCGCATGGATCGCGACACCGTCACCACCAAGCGCCATTACGAGACCATCCTCCAGGGTTTCCGCGAGAAAAGTTACGACATTCTGGTGGGGACCCAAATGATCGCCAAAGGCCACGACATTCCCAATGTGACGCTGGTCGGCATTGTCTCCGGCGACATCGGCCTCGGCCTGCCGGACTTTCGCGCCGCCGAGCGGACCTTCCAGTTACTCACCCAAGCCGCCGGCCGCGCCGGCCGCGGGCACTTACCCGGCCAAGTCATCATCCAAACCATCAATCCGGAGCACTACGCCATCGAATGCGCCGCCGCCCAGGACTACGCGCGCTTCTATGCCAAAGAGATCGAGTTTCGACGCTTCATGCGCTATCCGCCCTTCGCCGCCCTCGCCAATGTCGTCCTGCGCCATGAGAAACAGGAAGAAGCGTTGCGGATGAGTGGCGAAGTCGCGAATTTACTGGAACCAGCGCCGGCCAACATGCGCATCCTCGGTCCCGCCGAAGCCCCCGTCGCCCGGTTGCGCAACGAGTTCCGCTACCAATTACTCCTCAAAACCTCCAGCCGCAAGTTACTCGCAGAAATTCTGTTGCGCATCCGCCAGCACGCCCTCGACCATAAGTGGGGCGCCACCGCCCTGGTCATCGACGTCGATCCCCTCAGCTTAAGCTAAGCGCGAAGGCCACCAAATGTGTACGGGCCCGTGATCGATAGAAATCTTTCTATCGATCACAAAACTACCCTTTAATGAGCGATAGAAAGCTTTCTATCGCTCATGTCCTGGAACTGGCAACAACCCAACTGGCCCCTATTCGCCTGGCATCAAGCGCGCTTGGCCCCTGCCGAGGGGCGCTTTCTCCTTGAGTTGGGCACCTTCCTGGGCGTCACCAAGCACCTCGACGGCGACGAGTCAAGGCCAACCCACACTCATCGCCCTCGCCGCCACCATCCTGCGCAAACGCAAGTCTTAATCCGGCAGGAAAAAGCTCTCCTCCGCATGCTGCGCGAAGGCCCGGAAGGCTTCGCCGGTGGGCTCAGCGCCGCAGATTACAGCACGATCACCGGAGCCTCCCCCGCCACCGCCACCCGCGACCTCGCCGGTCTAGTCAGCCACCACGCCCTCGCTCG
The DNA here is from genome assembly GCA_031367405.1 of Bryobacteraceae bacterium. Lineage (GTDB taxonomy): Bacteria > Acidobacteriota > Terriglobia > Bryobacterales > Bryobacteraceae > JALHNI01. The sequence goes on along the minus strand of JANLPT010000402.1, from coordinate 7,281 downwards.
CGAAGGCGACCGCCGCCACGCCCGCTACCACCTCGCCATCGCCTTACCGCAATAGTAAGTTTCCGCTAATGACTCGGCTGCGGATAGTGGGCGTGAAAATAGCGTTTGGCGAGTTCCGCCGAGAACACATAGAGGATCGTGATGCCAATCACCAGCAGCAGCAGCGGCCAGGGTAAAGGAATAAAGCCCAGCCGGTTGCTTCCCGGAAGATAAGGAATGAGGATCGTTAGCACCGTCACCGCGATCGTCGTGATGAGTAGCCACTTACCCGGACGGCTCTTATAGAAAGGCATGCGCGTACGCACCACTAGGGCGACCGCTAATTGGGTCAGCAGACTCTCAATAAACCAGCCGGTGTGGAACTCCTGTTCCGACGCACGCACCCCCCACAGCAGGATGCCGAAAGTAAGAAAATCGAACACCGAACTCACGAGCCCGAAAATGATCATGAAATTTCGAATGTAAGCGATATCCCACTTATGCGGACGGTCAATCCATTCGCGATCCACGTTATCGCCGGCGATCGTCATATTAGGAATATCGGAGAGGAAGTTATTCAAAAGAATCTGGCTCGCGAGCAGCGGCAGAAAAGGCAGAAACAACGACGCGCCGGCCATGCTGAACATATTGCCGAAGTTAGCGCTAGTCGTCGTAAAAATGTATTTGAGCGTATTGGCGAACGTGCGGCGGCCTTCCTCAATTCCTTGGCGAAGGACATCGAGATCGTGCTCCAGCAGGACGAAGTCGGCTGACTCTTTGGCCACATCGACCGCCGAATCTACCGAGATGCCGACGTCGGCCGCGTGGAGGGCCGGCGCGTCGTTAATGCCATCGCCCATGTAGCCCACGGTGTTGCCCATCTTCCGCAACGCCAGAATGATGCGCTCCTTCTGGTTGGGGTCCACTTCGACGAAGAGCGTGGTGCGCGGAGCTAAATGCCACAGGGCTTCGTCGGAGAGTTGGCCGATCTGCGCGCCGGTGAGCATCTGCGTGGCGTCCATTCCCACTTGCGTGGCCAAGTGGGCGGCGACCAGATGATTGTCCCCGGTGATGAGCTTGAGTTGAATGCCGAGGCCAGCCAAGGCGGTGAGCGTTTGGTTGACGCCTGGCTTCGGCGGGTCAAAAAACAGCAGGAAACCCGCGAAGGTGAGATCTTTTTCCACCGCCGCTTCATTGCCCGCCAGGGCCCGGGTCGCCAACCCCAACACACGGATGCCCTTGGCACTCCAAGCCGCATATTGGTCAGCGATCTGGGGCCCTACCGGCGTACAGACCGCCAGCACATTCTCCAGCGCGCCTTTGGTAATCAGCAACCGTCGCAGACCATTCTCCACCACGATACTGAGCCGTTTCCGCGTGAAATCATAAGGAATCTCGTCCGTTTTGCGATCGTCGGACTCGAGAATCGCCCCGCGGGCCGCGTTGGCCGCCGCAACGATGGCTTCGTCCAGCGGATTGGCCAAGCCCGTTTGGAAGTGGGCGTTGAGCCACGCCAGGCGCAGCACTTCGTCAGAGGCTTTACCGTCCGGGTCCACCGCGCCATCGAGTTGCACGATGCCCTGCGTCAGCGTGCCGGTCTTATCGGTACACAGAATGTTCATGCTGCCGAAGTTTTCGATCGCGCTTAAGCGGCGGACAATCACGCCCCGTTCGGCCATGCGCTGGGCGCCGCGGGAGAGCGTAATGCTCAAGATGGCCGGGAGTAACTCGGGTGCCAGACCAACGGCCAGCGCGATGGCGAATAGCAGCGAATCAATCGGTGGCTTGTGGCCAAATACATTGATGGCGAACACGGAAATCACCAGAATCACCATCACCTTGGTGAGCAAAAAGCCGAACTTGCGAATGCCCTGCTCGAAGCTCGTTTCAGAGGGGCGCAGGCTCAGCTTGCCGGCAATCTGGCCGAAGGCGGTGCGCGCCCCCGTTTCTACCGCCAAGGCCCGCGCGGTCCCGCTCCGGACGCTGGTGCCGAGGAAGACGGTATTCGTCCGTTCTGCCAGTCCGCTGGCGGCGGGCACGACGCCGGGGTGTTTCTCGGCGGGATACGTTTCGCCCGTCAGCACGGCCTGGTTGACGAAGCAATCGCGCGATTCAAGGATGACGGCGTCGGCCGGAATTAGCGTGCCCGCAGAAAGCAACACCACGTCGCCCGGCACGATCTCCTCACTGGGAACGGTGACCGTCTTACCGTCGCGAATCACACTCGCGCGCACCTGGATGCGCTGGCGAAGTTTTTCCATCGCCCGGGTGGCGGAAAACTCCTGCAGGAAACTAAGAATCGCGCTGCCGAAAATCACCGTGATGATGATCCCGGCGTCCACCCATTCGCGCACGAAAGCGGACACCGACGCGGCGGCGACCAGGATCAGCAGCAGCGGATTGTTGAACTGGGCAAGCAGCAGACGGAGGGTAGAAGTCTTTGACTGGGCGGCCAAACGATTCGGGCCACTGGCGGCCAGTTGCTGGCGGGCACGTTCCCCCGTGAGGCCCTGAGCAGTGCTGTGCAACTGCCGCAGCAAGTCCTCGGGCGGAAGGCTCCAGTAATTCAGATCGGGCATTACTGACAGTGTGGGGCGTCGCGGCCGGGAACGCAACATACACTTGGGACTATGCTAGAGCGAGACTTATGATCACCAGACGAGAGTTGATGATGGCGGCGGCACCCGCCGCGGCCTTTGCCCAGTCCGCGCCTCAGACCGCCGGCTGGTTCGACCGGCCGATGCGCTGGGCGCAGGTCGCCTTCACCGAGGATGACCCGGGTAACTACGACCTCGACCTATGGCTGCGCTACTTTAAGAAAATTCACGCCGACGGCGCGTGCCTCAGTGCGGGCGGTTGTGTGGCTTTCTATCCCACCAAGGTCCCGCTGCATTATCGCAGTAAGTATCTTGGCCAGCGCGACTCTTTTGGCGAGTTTGCCGCCGGTTGCCGTAGCCTCGGCATGAACGTGCTGGCCCGCACCGATCCGCATGCTTGCAACGAAGAAGCCTATCGCGCCCATCCGGAGTGGGTGGCGCGGACCGCCGGCGGCCAGCCCCGCCGCCACTGGGCCGCGCCCGACCTTTATGTTACTTGCGCCCTCGGCCCCTATAACTTCGACTTCATGACCGAAGTAACTCGCGAAATCGTCACCAATTACAAAGTCGACGGAATTTTCTCCAATCGCTGGCATGGCAGCGGCCAGTGCTTTTGCGAGAGCTGTAAAAAGCTATTTAAGGCGGCCAGCGGCTTTGACTTACCCGTCACCCTCGACCCGGCGAATCCCGCCCGGCGTAAGTACATTGAATGGAATCAGCATCGCCTCTTCGAATTGTGGAATCTATGGGACCAGACCATCCGCGCCGTCAATCCTGCCGCCTCGTTCATCGCCAATTCCGGCGGAGGTGCGTTGTCGGAACTCGACATGAAAAGGGTCGGGGAACTTTCGCAAACGCTGTTTGCCGACAAGCAAGCCCGGCGCGGCACGATGCCGCCGTGGGCGAATGGCAAAAACGGCAAGGAATACCGGGCCACAATGGGGCGCAAGCCGATCGGCGGTATTTTTAGCGTCGGTGTCGAAGAGCCCTATCGTTGGAAGGACTCGGTGCAGACCGCCGCCGAGATCGAGATGTGGGCTCATGATGGCATTGCCCACGGCCTGCGCCCCTGGTTTACCAAGTTCAACGCCAAGCCCCTCGACCAACGCTGGATGCCCGTCGTAGCGGACATCTTCGAATGGCACTGGAAAAATGAGCGCTTTCTGCGGAACGAAGAGAACCTCGCTCGCGTAGCCATTGTTTACTCGCAGCAAACCGCCCATTATTACGGTGGCCAGAAAGCTCGCGAGTTGGTGGAAGATCCGCAACTCGGCTTCTATCAGGCGCTGGTGGAATCGCGCATCCCTTTTGAGATGGTGCATGACGGATTGCTGGACGCCGCCCACGTTGACCGTTTCGCCTTACTCATTTTGCCAAACATCGCCGCGCTTTCTGCAGCGCAGTGCCGCCAAATTGAAGAGTATGTCGCCCGGGGCGGTGCCATCGTGGCGACCCAGGAGACTTCGCTCTACGACGAGTGGGGCCAGCGCCGCCGCGACTTTGGCCTGCGTGATCTATTTGGCTGCTCCTTCACCGGCCAAATCGACGAGCGTATGCAGAATTCGTATTTGACCATTGAACGCGAATTGAAGCAGAATCCGTTCCGCGCGGGCCTCGATGGGACGCCCCGAGTGATTAACGGTGTGCGGCAAGTGCAAGTGCGCGCCCTGGACGCGACTTACAAAGCTCCGCTAACCCTGATCCCGAGTTATCCTGACCTGCCCATGGAGCGCGTATTCACCACCACGCCCCACACGAATATCCCGGCCGTCTACTTGAGCGAGCACGGCCAAGGCCGCGTCGTTTACTTTCCCATGGATATCGACCGTACGTTCTGGGACGTGCTGAGCCCAGATCATTTGGCGCTCTTGCGGAACGCCGTGCTTTGGGCAGCGCCAAAGGCCAGTCCGCTTAGAGTAACCGGCCCGGGCATGCTGGACGTGGCTTATTGGCGCCAGAAAGCATCGCTGGCCGTCCACTTAGTCAATCTAACGAACCCCATGATGATGAAAGGTCCCATCCGCGAAATCTACCCGACCGGTAAGTTAGTCGTCGAAATCGATTTGCCCGCCGGCGTGCAACCACAGACGGTCCGTTTACTGACTGCGGGCGTCGCCGCCATCTGGAGCCGCATTCCCGGTGGCATCAAAGTAGAAGTGCCGCGCGTCGAAGTGCACGAGGTCATCGCGATTTTCTAACGAACACTCACCGTAAGGCAGGGGATGCTGCGACACAACTAAGCGGTCGTGGTACTTAGTGTCCTGCCCGCGTGATTGGTTGCTATCCGGCCGTTGCAGGAACCTCAACGCCGCCACCAGCCGGGAACGAAGCGACCGGTGGTCGACGGCTAAGTGGACCCGGTCACTTCGTTCCCGGCTGGGCAGTCATTTTAGCCACGCACTTATTGGCTCAAACGAAATCTTCGCCGTACTAATAGAGTGACAATTTAGTTCGCATCATTTCTGGCCGCGCCAAGGATTCTCTCCCTAACGGTCGGAGTTCGTCAGACTCAACGAACCCTGACCGTTAGGGAGGGGATCGTGCGGAAAGCCACGAAAATTACAAAGCAGTAAGCCTAATGGCTCCAGAAGGGGTGTTTTGCGAAACAGAGCCAATTTCTGGGTTATCGCTTTCTTCTGAGGGGGTTACGAGAAGGTGATTGCGTTCTAAGACGCGGAGGGCGCGATGGCCGCGATTGGATTTGTTTTGGACATTCGATTCTTCGTGCTGAGGCCTCCGTGTTTAGCATGGCACGCGGGGCCAAAAAATTCGGTTGAATTGAGTGATTGTTATGCCAGAAGTGGTTTGGTTTTAACAGGTTGGGGATTTTTTGATTTGCCGTGACCGGGTGGAGCACTCGCGGCTGTTTGGCCGGATCGGCACCAGCAGTTGGGGTCAGTGCCTGAAATTTGAATCCTGGGTCAGCTTTGAGCCGGAGCCAGACAGATCCCGTATTGATCTGGAGAACTACTCGATCGTCAGCTTCACTGGCTGGTCAATAAACTGTTTTCCGTCCGCCGTCAAAATCATCAGCCCGTAGCGGCCTGGCTTCGTGTTTCCCGGCACTTTGAATTGAATGGACTCTTCCTTCTGTGTCACAATCTCGACTTTTATGTCATCCTTCCCGCTGGTGAGGTAGAGACCCTTGACGGCATCTTTGGCCAGATTCTCCCCGGCCGCCACGTACTCCGCCGCCGGCTTACCCGTCTCCGGCGTGACGGTCGCCAGCCGGGGCGACTTGGTCTGCGCGACGAGCGCCACCGAAATCAAAACGACCGAAAGAACTGCGGCAAGCGATTTCATCGAAAATCCTCCGCATTGATACTCTGCCAATTTGCGGCCGGACGCAAGCGTCACGGCGAAGAAAAGCGTGATAGGATGTGCCTGATTGGAGTACCGGCAGATGGCTCAATGCTCTCGACGCAATTTCTTGAACACCGCGCTCGCCACGGGCGTATTGGCAGGCACGGGAAGCCTGCCCCTGCGGGCCGCCCGCGGCACCGCCACCGACTGGGTGACGCTGGGAAAATCGGGTGTGAAGGTGACGCGGCTCGCGCTCGGCACCGGCACCATGAGCGGGCGCGTGCAGCGGGAACTGGGGCAGGACCAGTTTACGAAGCTGGTGCGCCACGCCTATGACCGGGGCATTCGCTTCTTCGAAACCTCAGAAAGTTATGGCGAAATGCATAAGATGCTGGGCGTGGCGCTGAAAGGCGTTCCGCGCGATACTTACCGGCTGATGTCCAAAGTAACGACTCGTGACGGCGTCGACCCTCAGGAGAAAATCGATGAGCTGCGTAAGTTAGCCAATACCGATTACTTCGACGTCATGCTGATGCACTATCAGCACGTCGCCACTTGGCCGAAAGACACGCTGCGCTGGCAGGACGGAATTCTGGAAGCCAAGAACAAAAAAGCGATCTTAGGACACGGCGCTTCGGTACACGGGCTACCGGCCTTGCGCCAGTTCCCGGATAACCAATGGCTCGAGATCGCGATGATCCGGATGAACCACAACGGCACCAAGATGGACGCTGAGCTCTACAACACCAACGGCGCGGGCAACGTACCGGAAGTGGTGACCCATATGAAGCAGGTGCATGCCCAGGGCATGGGCGTCATCAGCATGAAACTGATCGGAGAAGGCGCTTTTACCACTCGCGAGGATCGGCAAGCGGCGATGAAGTTCGCCTTCAATCAGGCCGGGGTGGATAGCGTAACCGTAGGTTACAAGAACACGGCCGAGGTTGACGAAGCAATTGAAAATTTGAATCTGGCGCTGGCGTAGGCGGCAATTACACGAACGCCGTCGTCTTGATGCCGGAGATTTCGAAACGTTTGCGGCAGCGGATGTTCTTGCACATGGCGTGCGTATCCAGCAGCACCATGTAGCTTTGGATCTTGGCGAAACGGGCGCGGTCACGTTCGTCGCCGCCACCGGGCATGCGGTCCTTCTTCTTCCGCAAGATCCACTTGATCTCGTAAGTGTCGGCCGTGCGGCAAGCCGGGCAATTCAAGGTGGCGGGCTTGGCCACCTGAGTCTCGTTAAAAAAAGCACGCTCTTCCATGACGGTTAGTATGTCACTATCTCGCCGTCGAACTGGGGGAAACCACACATTCGGCTAGTAGTTTGCGTCCTTAGCGCGGCGAGAACGCTGTGAAATGTGCCTCACGGCGCAGTGGGCTAGTGAACGGCTTTAAAAGC
>JANLPT010000181.1:0-6064 GCA_031367405.1 Bryobacteraceae bacterium | reverse complement strand
CGGGGGACGAGATTCGAACTCGCAACCAACAGCGTGGAAGGCTGTGACTCTACCATTGAGTTACCCCCGCTCGAGGATCGACTCTTCGATCATACCAAGAGGCCGGTGCTAGAGGAGCATTCCGGCGATGCAGGCGGACATGAAGTTGGCCATGGAACCGGCAGCGACGGCGCGGAGGCCTAGCCGGGCGAGGTCGGATTTGCGCGACGGCACCAGGGCTCCAATGCCGCCGACCTGGATGGCGATGGAGCTGAGGTTCGCGAAGCCGCACAAGGCGAAAGTCGTGATGACGACCGAACGAGGGTCCATGGAAGGGCCCACTTGGCCGAGCTTGATGAAGGCGACGAATTCGTTCAGTACGAGCCGGGTTCCCAGTAAATCGCCGACGGTGCCCGCGTCCTTCCAACTGACGCCCAGCAGCCAGGCGACGGGGGCGAAGAGCATGCCAAAGAGAATTTCAAGCTTGGCGGGGAACCAGGGTAACCAGCCGTGCACCCAACCGAACATTCCGTTCACCAGGGCAATCAAGGCGACGAAGGCAATCAGCATGGCCCCGATATTCAGAGCGAGTTGGAGGCCGTCGCCGGCCCCGCGCGCGGCAGCGTCGATGATGTTGACGCCGGGCTTTTCCACGTCGAGTTTGACGGTGCCCGCAGTTTCCGGCTGGCCGGTTTCGGGCACCATCATCTTGGCGAGCATAATGGTGGCGGGGGCGGTCATGACGACGGCAGTGAGTAAGTGCTGAATTGGCACTTTGGCGATTTCCACATAGGCGACCATCACGGCGCCGGACACGTGGGCCATGCCGCCCGTCATGATGGTGAAGAGTTCGCTTTGCGTCAGGTTGGCGAGGAACGGCCGGATCGTCAGCGGCGCTTCGGTTTGGCCCATAAAAATGCCGGCGGCGACGCAGGTGCTTTCCGCGCCGCTGGCACCCATCACGCGGCGCATCACGATCGCCATAGCGCGGATGACGACTTGCATGACGCCGAAATAGTAGAGCACCGAAAAGAGGGCCGAGATGAAGATGACGATGGGCAGCACTTTGAAGGCAAAGATGGGCGGGGCGGCTTTGCTGAGGCTGCCGAACAGAAAAGTGCTGCCTTCTTCCGCGTAAGAGAGCAGCGCGTTGACGACGCTGGAGGCGGCTTCGAAGAGTTTGCCGAAGGGTGTTTTGAGCACCAGAAAGGCGAAGGTGAACTGAAGGCCAAGCCCCCAAAGGATGATGTCGCGGCGAATCGCGCGGCGGTCAGTCGAGAGCAGGACGGCGGTGGCGAGGATGGCCGCAATGCCGAGCAATCCGGTGAATCTGTCCATGAGCGAAAGCAGGCTCCTTCGGGTTTACAGTCACCGCAGAGTAACACATCGGTTCAAGCGTGGGCGCTGCGCGGGCCCAATTCGATGGCTTCCATGGCGCTCAACTTACCTTCGAGCACCGTGAAGCGGAGAACGGTGCGGACGACGTGCCAGCCTTGGCGGCCGCAGGCGCCGGGGTTCAGGTGGATGAGTTGGCGGGCGGGGTCGCGGATCACTTTCAAGATGTGGGAGTGGCCGCAGATGAAGAGCCCGGGCCGGCGGGCATCAAGCTCGGGCTTCGCGCGGCGTTCGTAGGCACCGGGGTAACCGCCGATGTGGGTCATGTAGACGCGCAGCCCCTCGCATTCCCAGGTGAGGTCACGGGGAAATTGCTGGCGGATCTCGTCGCCATCGATGTTGCCGTAGACGGCGCGGAGAGGCTTGCCAAAGGTTTGGAGAGGTTGGAGAACGTCCGGGCCGAAGTCACCGGCGTGCCAGATTTCGTCGCATTGGGCGAAATATTCAAGAATGGCGGGATCGAGAAATCCATGGGTATCGGACAAGAGACCAATCCGCATTGCTCACTAATTCACAAACAAAAACTCGTTCGAGCCCAGCAAAGCCCGCGTGTAAGATGTCCAATCGCCATGGGCAAGAAATTCCCGGGCCATCGTCATCTCGCGAGCTTCCGGCAGACGGCCAAACAACTGGCGGTACAGTCTGGTGACTCTCGCCTCCAGTGTCCCTTCGGACCGTGCGGCCAGACTCTTCGCGCGCTGCTCCACAAAAGGACTATTCATCAAAAAGAGGCGCTGCGGCGGTATATTCGTGGGCATGCGCGCTTCGCTGGTGGCGAGCGGATTCGGGAAGTCGAACAGGGCCAGCATCGAGTCCAGTTTACGACGCCCGACGAAGCCATAGACGGTGCGCTTCCGGAACCCTGGCTCGTCCAGCTTCACCGCTAAATCGCCGGGCGACAGATCGAGTTCGCCACTCACAAACAGCATGGAGTCGCGCATGCTTTCGACGTCCAAACGCCGCCGGGGCGATCGCCACAGTAAAACATTGTCCGGGTCGCGTGTTTGATTCGCCGCCAGCAGCGGGAGCTGGCCGGCACCGGCACTCGAGAGCCGGTAGGTCTCCGATAACATGATGTCGCGATGCAGCTGCTTGAGGCTCCAACCCTGCTTCACAAAGCGATCGGCCAGCCAGTCCAGCAGTTCGGGATGGGTGGGCCGTTCGCCCAATTGGCCGAAGTTACTCGGAGTATTCACCAGACCGCGACCGAAGTGTTGGAGCCAAACACGATTGACGATCACGCGGGCGGTGAGCGGATTGCCGGGGTCGGCAATCGCCTCGCCTAACTCCAAGCGTCCTGCCCCTTTGGCGAATATCTTCTGTTGTTTCGAAAGAATTTGCGGGAAGGCGCGTGGTGCCACCTCGCCGGGGTTACTACGATCCCCCCGCACGGCCACATGATGGTCGCTAATCTTTTCTTTATCTTCAATCACCTGCAAATAAGGGTACTTAGGGGGCAGCGCTTTCTTGGCACCTTCGAGCCTTTTTTCGAGATCCTGGCCGTGCTGCTGCCAAGGCGCGGGCAGGAAGCGATCCACCTTTCCTTTACCGAAGAAGTAAACGCCTTCGGTTGAAGCAAAGAAACCCGCCGCATCGCGAATGGATTTCTCAAATAAACTACGCCACAGTACATATTTCGGATAGTCAATCGACTCCAGGACTAACTGCGCCAGATCCGGATTCGCCGTCTTGCCACCCTTCTTATAATCGTTGCGCGTCTCAATCTCGCGCTGCTCACGGTTCACCGCCAGCACTAACTCCTGAAACTCATGGGCTACTTTCTGGAATTCTTCCGTAGTGCCCAGTGGCAGGTCCTTTCCCTGACGGTCAGGGAGGGGATATCGCGCCAGGGCGAACCACTTATCCAAATAATGATGATCCTTCCGCGGCTTCGACTGATATTCGGTCCAGCGCTTCAGAATTTCCTCGTCCAGGCCATCCTTCGGCCCCAACCCACGAGCCGCCATCAGATAGCGCGCGGTCTTCCCGGCCTCGATCTCAGCGATCATCTCAGTTTGGCGAGAGTAGAAGCGAGTTACTTCTTCCTCCATGGCCTTGACATACTTTTCGAGTGACTTCCACTCCGCAACCGCAGCGGCGGGGGCCAATTCTTTCTCGGCCAATTGGGTGTTATTGAAGATCGCTTGCAATGAGTAGAAGTCGCGGGTGGGAATGGGGTCGAACTTGTGGTCATGACATTGGGCACAGGCCACGGTCAATGCCAGAAATCCACGCGTGGTCGCGTCGACCCGGTCATCTTGCATTTCGGGACTGAGGGCATAGAAACCGAGCGCCGCCGGATGACCCGTTTGGTCGCCGGCAATTTGCGCTTTCACAAAGTCACTGTAAGGCATGTCCTTGTTCAGCGCCTCGATCACCCAATTGCGATAGCGGTAGGACTCTTCGTAAGGCTCCTCCTTAGTCGAGTTCAATTTGTCATCGGAGTAACGCGCGACATCGAGCCAAACGCGGCCCCAGCGCTCACCGTAGCGCGGCGAGGCAAGCAGACGGTCGAGTAACTGGGCATAGGCATCTTTCGATGGATCGCCGAGGAAAGCATCGACCTCTTCGGGCGTAGGAGGCAAGCCAGTCAAATCCACCGAAGCCCGCCGAATCATGGTCAGCCGATCCGCCAAGTTACCCTGCTTCAATCCATCCTTCGCCAGGCGCGCCCGGACCAGATGATCGATGGCATTGACGCCCGCTGGAATCGCCGGAGCTTGCACCGGCTGGAAGGACCAGAACGCCCGCTGCTCCTCCGTAATTCCCTTTCCTGTTTTCTGAGCATTCAACGTGGCCGGCCAAACCGCACCTTGCTTGATCCAAGTCGACAGGTCCGCAATCTCCGCCTCAGTGAGCTTGCCTGAAGGAGGCATCTTCTTCACCTTCTCGCCGGCCTGCATGACGGCTTTCAGCAAGAGGCTGGCCTCGGGGTGTTCGGTCACCATGGCCGCGCCCGACTTGCCACCCTTGAGCATGGCCTCGCGCGAGTCCAGCCGCAGTCCGCCGAGGGCGGCGTCGCGATGGCAGGAGTAGCAATTCTTAGCCAGCACGGGCCGGATCTTGGTTTCGAAGAACTCGCCCGGTTCAGCCGCGATCAGGAGCGCGGGCAGGCACATTAAGATCTTTGAAGTTTTCATCGGCAACTGACGATATTGTATCGACTCTCGGATGGGCTACGTGGGCGAAGTTGGAGCACGATGGAAATGCGACAAAATCAAGATTCGAATGATGCACAAGAAGAGGTCGTTCGCAGCTGGTTTAACCATGAGGCTTCTCGTTGAGTGCTACGTAACCTTCAGCGAATGGCCGGGGCTTTGTTCAGTTGTTCGTAAACGTCATCTTCAGGGGAGTAAGCAGCTTCAAAGCGCTGGCGAACCCGCAGTGCGCCAAGCCAAGTCGAGGTTGGACGGTTCCCACATCACCACGACGCGCAGTTGCTCTCCGGGGGGAATCTCGCCGGCCATCTCAGGCGGAAACGCGATTTGGCCGCCGGGCGTAACCGTGCTTTCAAATTCGATGGCTTTCATGGACTGGCTCCTTGATCATCATGACGCACCATGCTTAAAGCTTAGGTCGCATACGATTATGCACGTATGCACGGAGAGATAGTCGAGCAATCGGGTGTTGGCAATTACCAGTAGCTGGCAATAGAAATCCGCAGTAGCCGCTCACTGACGTGCGCGGCTGGTGTAGCGGCCAAGGTCAGCGGACCGGGACGGTCCCCGAAAAAGTGCCTGCCCTGGAAATTACTGGAAATTCCTGGAAATTCCCTCGTTTATATCACCCGGCGAAGCCGTTCAGACGGAGAAGGTATCGCAGCTATCGAAACGCCTCACGACCCCCAAAAACGGGCTTCCCTGGATCTGATACGATCATCCGTGATGCGCCTCCTCTACCGGTCCATACTCCTCGGCTGCCTCACTTCAGATCTCTCCCTGACTCAGGAATCCCGCAGTTGGATCCTCGGCCGCATTACGGACCCCTCCGGTTCCGCCGTCCCCCAAGGCAAAGTCACCGCCATCAACCTTGCGACGAATACCCAGGTCTCCGGCCGTTCCAACGCCGAAGGCAACTACGAAATTCCCTACCTCCTCCCCGGCAGCTACCGCGTCATCGCCGAAACCGCTGGCTTCTCGAAGGCCGTCCGCGAAGGCGTCGAACTCCGCACCGCCGATCGTCTCGCCCTCAACTTCCAACTGCAAGTCGGTGCCCTCACGGATTCCGTCACCGTCTCCGCCGAAACGCCGCTGCTCGAAACGACCACCGCCTCCTCCGGCCTCGTCATGGACGAACGCCGCGTCAGGGAGCTTCCCGTGGTGGGCGGCAATGCCATGTACCTCACCCGTCTCGCCCCGGGGGTTACCGTCAGCGGCGGCCACTCGGCCGGCAATCCGATGGACCTCGGCGGCGCTACCGGCGTCATCGTCAATGGCACCCGCGGCGGCAATAGCGAGGCTTCCCTCGATGGCGTTCCCAACATGCAGGGCACCAGCGCCGCTTTCTCCCCGCCTCAGGACCTCGTTCAGGAGTTCAAGGTGCAGACCACCAACTACGACGCCAGTATCGGTCGAGCCTCCGGCGCGGTGGTCAACGTTTCCATGAAGTCCGGCACCAACCTACTCCACGGCACCGTCTACCTCAATGACTCCCGCATCCGCGCCGTCCCCTGGTTCTCGAACGGTTTCCT
>JANLPT010000120.1:0-9421 GCA_031367405.1 Bryobacteraceae bacterium | reverse complement strand
TATTTGGCTATTTAGACCCGGTGAGCCAGATTCCCAGCCGCAACGTCATCCTGATTGGCGCGCTCTCCTTAGCGGGCGGATTTCTGGTGAGCTACCAGTTAGGGGCCGAAATGCTGAATTTCGGTGCCTTTCTTGGCTTCGTCGGCGTCAATCTGGCGGCCCTCAGAAAGCATGGCTGGCATCCGGTCCCGGCGATCGGGATGGTGGTCTGCGCTTTTCTGTGGTGGAAGCTGAGCGTGATGGCCAAAGTGGTGGGCGGCATTTGGCTGCTGCTCGGTATCGCCTACGGGGCGGCCACGGGCGGCTTACAAAAACCGCTGGCGGCGGGGGATGTAGAATAACGGGCATGCATCGACTCGCCACCTTTTTCTTGAGCTGTACGCTGTTGTCCGCCGCCTGGAAGCCGCTTTTCAATGGCCGCGACCTGACCGGCTGGAAGATGACCGGACCCGGCAAGTTCGAAGTGGAAAACGGCCTGCTGAAAACCGTGGGCGGCATGGGTTTGCTTTACAACGTGGCTGGGCCGGTGGGCGATGGGCGGATCCGGGTGGTCTTTAAGACCTCCGGCGAACGCGACAACTCGGGCATCGTGATTCGCATGCCGGAGCCTCCCTCCGACCCTTGGTATGGCGTCCACAACGGCTACGAGGTGCAAATCGACGGTTCGGGCGACGAGTGGCATTGCACCGGGGCCATCTATTCGCTGTCCAAAGTACTCAAGCGCGCGCAGAAGCCGATGGGCGAATGGAATACGCTGGAAATTGAACAGAAGGGTTCGCGAACCAGGGTTTTCCTCAACGGCCAGTTGGTAAACGATTATCGCGAAGGGCAAGTAGTACCCGATCGAAAACAGTGGTACGAGCCGGTGCGCGGACCCCGCCCCAATGCGGGGTACGTGGGGATACAGAATCACGACGCCAGGTCGACAGTTTACTTTCGTGAAATCAGCATTAAGTAACCTAAAATCAAGCACCTATGGGAGCGCCTGAGAGAAGTGGCTCTCGCCGTGTACTAGTACTCTTAATTTACAAGTACCCCCGCTTTTTCCCTTAGAAATACACCCCAATGGGGGTATTCCGATGTATCCTCTTAGGGTGGCCATTCGGCCAGTTCTAAGGTTGAAGAAGGAGGGAATATTTTGATTAAACGATTTACAATGATGGCAGCTGCAATGACGCTACTGGCCGTAATGCCCGCGTCTGCGACGATTGTGAAACTTTTCGGGCAGAATTATGATCTTGGCGGCGATACCCGCTGGCAATCCGATCCGGATTTGACCGGACCTGGGCAACTCGCGGTCGATAAGGGCTTTGCCGGAGCATACAAAGTCACTCTAGACGGCGGCGCGGTCGTGCAAGCGTTCTGCATTGACCTTTTCCTGGGAATTCAAGCGGGCAGCCCAAATAACCCGGCTCAGTACAACGAAAATCTGGTCTCCCCGACGAGCAATACTCTGGCGGACATGACGCGCGTTTCGCGGGCGGCATGGATTTTCGCAGACGTTTTTCCGACGATCTCGGCACTCGCTGCGGCAAACAGTACGAACGTCCAAACCATCGCGGTGGCTTTGCAGTTCGCACTGTGGGAAGTAATGGTCGACGAAACCAGAAGCTTGACCAGTGGCTTTTTCCAACAGACGCAGCCTCCGCTTGGTGCTGCGGGTTCCAACGTTGATTACGCCAAGGTGATCAATCTGGCGGGAAGCTTCCTCTCGAGCCATGCCGGTGCGGTGGACGCGGGTATCGCCAATCGCGCGACGATTCTGGTGGATGTGAATTTTGCGAGAGATCAGACGCAGCGCCTGATCTATTTCTCTGGCAACGCAGTTCCCGAGCCTGGCACGATGGCGTTGTTTGGTTCCGCGCTCGCCGCGTTGGGCCTCATTTCGCGCCGCCGCAAGGTGTAGTTCCTCCGATGGGCTCCGCCCGAAAATTGAACCCCAAGCCCTCCGGCTTGGGGTTTTTTCCGTTCCGGGCTCTTGCGGAGAGCCGGGAGGCCGAAAAGTCCATTGTGCCGCGCATCGCCGAGAATCTGGATTGGTCAATGCGTTATTTCGCCACTGACCCCGTTGGCTCGATGGGTACGCTGGAGGAGATTTACCGCGATGACCGGGCCGGGCTGCTGAGTGAAGCGGTGCGCCTGTTGAGCGACTCCACCGAAAATCCGGGCAGCATCGGTGTCGTGGCGTTTCTGGTAAAGAAACGGGAACTACTCCGGCTCCTATGTCAGGAAGAGATTCCCTTGGCGAGCCGCATTCGTCTGGCTCAGTTGGGCCAGCGGGTAGACGCGAACCTCGACCAGGTGATCGCCGACCGGATCTTGAACGACTCTGGCCCGAACGAACGTCAAGACTTGTTGGAGATCCTGAGCCAGACCCGGGTGAGGTTGGAAGTGGTGAGCCGTTTGGCCCCGGTGCTGGGCGATCCGAATCCACGCGTGCATTCGAAGATGGCTTTCCTGATGGCCCGCGTTTTTCCGGAGGGCGATTGGGTTACGGAGGGGCTGCGGGACGCCGATCCGCGCGTGCGGGCCAACGTGGTGGAAGCGCTGTGGCACCAAAAGAGTGACTTTGCCAAGCGGGCGTTCACGCAGGCTTCCGGCGATGTCCATCATCGGGTAGCGGCGAACGGCATTTACGGGCTGTATTTACAGGAGGACCCGGCGGCGCTGCCGAAGATCCGCCGCCTGCTGCTGGATAGCGACGGCTTGGCGCGGCGCTCCGGGCTTTGGCTGGCGGAACGGACCAATGATCCGCGGTATCTAGCGATACTGGGTAAATTGATCGGCAAAGTGGAGCCGGAAGCGCGCACCCGTTGTCTGCGGGTGATTCAAGCGGCCAAGGGACGCAAGGCACAGGCGCGGCAACGGGGTGAATTAAAGATTGATTGGTTGGGAAGCAATCCGGGCCGTGCGCGGTTCACGGTGACGGCGGCACCCCACCACCGGCGCGTCAACGGTCTGCATCCGTTTGACATCGTGATTCACGCGGGCGGCCAAGTCATTGACGATTACCAAGTGCAAGCTTGTCCAGCAGCCGTTGGGCGCACTGGGTGCATGGTGGTGCTGCTGGTGGGCGATTGCCCGGACTGGAAAACCTTCTGGCACGACTCGCTGGCTATCGGGCACGGGAGTGGCACGGGCACGAGCCGCTACGGATACCTGCGCGTGAATCGGGCCCCGGAACCGAAGGAGGCGCGGCCGGAGGTGGCGACGGATGGCCCGCCAGCCCCGAGTTCCCCGCTTCACAAGGAGTGCGCCATCACCTGGTGCGGTGACACGCTGCCCGCCTTGCGGCGCACTTTTGAGGGCCAACAGCAGACGGCCGCCACGTGGTCAACGGCCATCCGGCAGGCCGCCCTTCAGCTCGGGGCCGAAGCTGGGGAAACCCACTTGGTGCTGATTGACCAGTCAGGAACATTTGCAGCCGAGCACGAACTCGCCGGTGGCGCTTTCACTTTGGATGTGATTGCCGGAGCGCCCAATGCCGGTTGGGAGTCCCGCTGCCAAGCGAGCGGAGGGCGCTATCAGGTGGCAGCCAATGCAGAAGATGCCGCACGACAGCTGGCCAAGCTCAATCGCTATTGGCAAGCCGGTTACGAGGTCACTTACCCGGCAGGGTCAGCCATCGATTCGGTGGAAATTTACTCGGAGTGGGGATACGGCGTGTTTGCGGGCGAAGGGGCGGCAAGAGCGGGAACGAAAATGGTGGGCGCGCAGGGACTCGAACCCCGGGCCTCTTCCGTGTGAAGGAAGCGCTCTAACCAACTGAGCTACGCGCCCGTCTCCGCTTGAGTTCTTAGTATAACGAGTGCGGCACCCCGATGACAAATAAGCAACGGCCTTCGTCTCACCAGCTGTGCCAATTCGACACAAACCAGAGACCGCGAGGGCCTAGTCGCCAGCCTTGGGCGGATGGGCAATCATCGCGAAAAACAGGCCTAAAATGAAGAAGCCTGCGATAAGCGCGCTGACGAGCATGAGGATCTCCAATCCGTACATACCAATGCACTAGCAATTTGGTGGCCAAATGCGCACTCCTCTTATCGGTCAGATTTGGATAATATGAATCGAGATGCGCGTCGACTTGGCTTTTGGCAAAACCGGACTTCCGCTGGACCTTCCCTCCGGCTTTGACTATCAGCTGTTGGAGGCCCGCTCGGCCCAGCCGCTCCCCGACCCGGTCGCGGCTCTGGAGCATGCGCTCGACCATCCGATCGAGTCGTTAGGCTTAACTCAGTTGGCGCATGGCAAGCGGACGGCCGCCATCTCCGTCTGCGACATTACCCGTCCCGCGCCCAACCGCTTGACCTTGCCGCTGGTCTTGAAGCGGCTCGAAGCCGGGGGCATTCCCCGTTCCGGCATCAGCATCTGTATCGCCACCGGGCTGCACCGGATCGCCACGGAAGCCGAACTCGACGAAATCCTGAGTCCGGAGATTGCCCGCACTTACCAGATTGTGAACCACAACGCCAAGACGCTCTCTGACCACGTTTACCTGGGCGACACCGCCGCCGGCACCCCGGTGCTGATTGACCGCCGGTTTATCGAAGCCGATCTGCACATTACGCTGGGCTTCATTGAGCCGCATTTGATGCTGGGCTTTTCCGGCGGACGCAAGTTGATCGCCCCTGGTTTGGCCGCCCAAGAGACGATCAAGGTGATTCATTCGCCTAAGTTTATGCGCGATCCGCGAGCCGTGGAGGGTTCGGTGGCGGACAATCCGTTACACCAGGAATTGCTGGCCGTGGCTCGCATGGCGCGGCACGACTTTCTGCTCGATGTCGCGCTCACCCGTGACCGTCAAGTGGCGCAGGTGTTTGCCGGGCATCCTGAGAAAGCGCACGCGCGCGGCATGGCGTTTGTGGCCGAGGTGATGCTGGAGAAACTGCCCGCCCCGGTGGATGCGGTGATCACCACGTGCGCCGGCTATCCGCTCGACCTTACTTTTTACCAAGCCATTAAGGGCATCACTGCCGCTGCACACATCGTCAAGCCTGGGGGGCGCATCCTGGTTTGCGCTGCTTGCGATGAGGGTCCGGGGGCACCTGAGTTCAGCAAGATGTTGCGGGAGCATCCGTCGGATCGGGAGTTTCTGAACAAGATCAAGTCCTCGCCGGTGACCGTGGACCAATGGCAGCTCGAAAAGTTGGCTCTGGTAACGACGCGCTACGACGCTTTCTTCTACATCCCTGGCGTGCCGGCCAAATTCTATCCGTCCCTGTGGGGCAAGGCCTTCCCTACCCTGCCCGAAGCGGTGGTCGCGTTTCTGAATGGCTTGCCGCCCGGTGCGAAGATCGCCGTCATTCCAGAAGGGCCTTACGTCCTGGCGCGCGCGGCCTAGCCACCGTAAGCTCGCTACCCGCAAATGGATAATTTCTCTACCCCCCCGTGCCCCTCATTTTCAGGTAGCTGGGGTCGGTGGTGCTGCGACCCCAGTGTTGCAAACATTGCAGTTACACCGCTGTAGGGGTGATGGCGGTCAGGATGATGCCCCCCAGACTGGCCCTGGGCGCGGCGAGGAGGCGGGAGGGTGATTTAGCTATTTTTAACATTTTCCAAAAATAATTGAGAATTTTCCCTCGCAGAATCCACTTACTAGTGAAGTGTTTACTCTATTCCTTGTTCTCCGCCTCATTGACTGGTTAAGACATCAAGCCCGCCTGATCCAACTGGTACCTCAGAGCCGTTCCCTCGGCCGCCGGGCGGAGGACCTGGCCCACCGCTACCTGCAGCGGCAAGGCTATCGCGTCGTGGCCCGCAACTTCACGCCACGCGGCGGGCATGGCGAACTCGACTTGATCGCCTGGCACGGCGACCGCCTCGTCGTGGTGGAAGTGAAAAGCCGCCAAAGCGACGGCTTCGGCTCGCCGGACCGCGCGCTGAACGAGAACAAGCGGCGCGCACTGTTCCGCGTCGCTCGCGAGTTTGCCCGCCGCGCCGAAGTACCCTGGGACCACGTCCGCTTCGATTTGGTCAGCGTGATCTTCCGTCCGCGCATTCGCAACCGGCCCCTGCTTGAACATCAGCGTGACATCTTCCCGGTATTGTTCACCGAGAACGAATTGCGTAGCACGCTATAATCGCAAGTTGCAGGAATTCCGCAAAGACCCGATCACCGGCCGCTGGGTGATCATTTCCACCGAACGGGCGCGCCGGCCGCACGCCTTCGCCTCGCCGTCGGCGCGATTGCCTGGTATTGAGGGCCCTTCGCCCTTCGCGGCGGGCCAGGAGGCGCAGGCCCAGCCTGAGTTGCTGGCCTATCACCATGGCGAAGGTGGCGCGTGGAGCCTGCGCGTGGTGCCCAATCGCTACCCGGCCCTCCGCGTGGAAGGCACGCTCGAGTTCGAGGGCGACGGCATGTACGACCAGATGTCCGGCATCGGCGCGCATGAAGTGATCATCGAAACGCCCGATCCGGAGGTCGCCCTGGCTGACCTGCCGGAAGGCCGCATCGCCGACCTTTTCTGGGCCTTTCGCGATCGCGTCAACGACCTGAAGCGCGACACCCGCCTTCGCTACATGGTGATGTTCAAGAACCACGGCCAAGACGCGGGCGCGACGATCGCGCACTCCCATTCGCAATTGATCGCCTTGCCGGTGGTGCCGCGCTTCACGGAAGAAGAGATGGCGGGCAGCCTGCGCTACTTCGATTACCGCCACCGCTGCATTTATTGCGACATGCTGAAGCAGGAGTTGCAGACGCAGTCGCGCGTCGTTACCAGCAATGACGGCTTTGCCGGCATCGCTCCCTATGCGTCACGCTTTCCTTTTGAGACTTGGATTCTGCCGCGCCGGCACACATCCCACTTCGAAGCGGTGACCGATAACGAGGTGCGGCAGTTGGCCGCCACGATGAAACAGGTCCTGCAGCGGATGAATCAGGCGCTCGAAAAGCCCGCCTACAACTTTGTCATTCACTCGGCCCCCGTGCAGGATGCGCCGATTGAGCACTACCATTGGCACATTGAAATCATTCCGCGCATCGTGCGTGTCGCGGGCTTTGAATGGTCAACGGGGATTTACATCAACCCTACGGCACCGGAAGAAGCCGCAGCGTATCTGCGGGACGCCCGCCCATAAAAAAAGGCTGAATCGCTTCCAGCCGGCAGCGGTCAGCCCGGCTGCGCCCTTCAACGATGATGACTGTGGTGCCATGCGTGACGCGGAAGGCCATCGCCGCGCCGCGCTCAGCCAGCAAAGATTCCAGCGGCCAATCGTTGGCGGCCAGCATCTGGGTTTGCCCGGTGAAGGTGATCAGCAGAGTCCAGTCGGCCCCGGGAGTCCGCCGGGCCGTCTCCAGAATCCGCTCCGCGTACCGTGCCAATGTCTCCATACTGATCTCTTCGGCACGCCAGCACCGCGTATGAGCCGCGCCGTCGACGTTGCCGCAGGATGCGGCTTAACATTGCGCTTTCCATGAAGCACGGCAAGAATATGGAGCGGACGGCTGGCTGGCCGGTAGATGATGACGAGAAGGTCTTATAGAAGAGCATCGTCTCGACTGGTGAGGTCGCGACGGCGGTGACCGCTATTAGCGTTGTCGCTCGTAAACCGCCAGCGTCCGCCGGATGCCCTCGGCGACTCCAGTTTTCGGCAAGCCCGGAATGAGCGAGTTCAGCAGGGTATCGTCCATGCGGCTGGCCACCGGCACGCGCGGACCCGTCAC
Source organism: Bryobacteraceae bacterium (assembly GCA_031367405.1). Lineage (GTDB taxonomy): Bacteria > Acidobacteriota > Terriglobia > Bryobacterales > Bryobacteraceae > JALHNI01. The sequence goes on along the minus strand of JANLPT010000120.1, from coordinate 1,755 downwards.
TTGCAATTTCGCCAAAGGACGAATCTGCTCCACTAGCTTCACAAACTCCAGCATGTCGATCACCTCGCCAGCCAAGTTGCACACATGCGCGCCCTCAATGTTGGCGAACAGCCCGGCAACGAAGGCGGCGGCCACGTCCTCGACGTATTGCAGGTCCATTCGACCGGACACCGGCAAAGTGTAAGCCTCGCCCCGGGCGACGTGCTGCAGGGCCAGGGTCGGCGCGGCGGTGAGCCCGCCGTCGCGGCCCGGGCCATAAACGGTCCAGGGTCGCAAGGCGAACGAGGAAATGCCGTGCGTCTTGTAGAAAACACGCGCCGAGGACTCGTTGGCGTGCTTGAAGATGCCGTAGTGCGTCGTGGGCAGGGGCGAATCCTGCTCATTCAGCTTGCGGTCTTCATAGAGGTCCTCGGGGCCCCAGATGGCGGAGGAACTCGCATAAGATATCCGGATCGGGCGGCCGGCATCGCGCGCGGCCTCAAAGACATTCAGCGTACCGATGACGTTGATGAGCCCGCCCGCGACGGGATTGGCTTGGCAGTAGGGCATCAGCACGGCGGCCAGATGCGCAATGTGGGTGATGCCGCCGTCTTTCACTAGAGCTTTCAGACGGCTCGTATCTTCAATTTGGCCCAGCTCGTGGCGCAAGCCGGCGCGGGAAGTGCCGGGCGCGATCAGATTCAGGCGGGAGTTGTTGGCGGTGAGATCGTAGGTGACGACTTCGACCGCAGCATCCAAAAGCTGTTTGGTGACCCAGGCCCCGATGCAGCCCTCGGCGCCGGTCACCAGGACGCGTGCGGAAGAGTGGTTAATCAAGTCCTCATGCTAACGCAAAGAGCCCCGAGGATTGCTCCCCGGGGCCACAGAATCTAAACCGTCGATGGCCTAGTGATTCTTACGCGAGCACGCATTCAGCGCGCCGGTGATATCTACTGCGGAACTGCCCTCTTCGATGTGGCCGATTTTGCCTTCGGTATCGATGACAAACGTGGCCCGATTGGCCATGCCCCGGCCTTCCATCAGCACGCCATAATCCTTCGCCGCTTTGCGCGTCGCGAAATCGCTCGCGAAAGTGAAGTCGGGCTTGATGACATTCTCGGCCCAATATTTGAGGCTCGGCGTGTTGTCTGTCGAGACGCCCAGTACCTCATAACCCAAATCTTTAAATTTTGCGATACCAGCCTGGTACGCGGTCATTTCCTTTGTTCAACCACCGGTGAAGGCAGCGGGAAAAAAGGCTAAAACCAAGCCTTTTTGACCCTTAAAGTCCTTGAGTGAAACCGGCTTGCCGGCGATGCTGGCGACGGTAAAGTCCGGCGCCATGTCGCCGACTTTCAAATGCGTCTTCGGCGGTGCGGCGGGTTGCGCTTGCGCGAAACCGGCCATCACTCCGCCCGAGAGCGCGACCGCAGTTCTTCTGTTCATACGACCTCCCAAGCGACCAGCCTAACACTAGTAGCGGGACAATTTAGTTGCGGGCACAAATTGAGCTGTCATCGCGCTAGTATCGTGACCGGGTGATATCTAACTTTCGCGGCTTGTCGCAGGATCCCCTCCCTGACGGTCGGGGTTCTGTTTGACTCGCAGATTTGCCATAAGAACATATTCACAGGGTCGCGGCACTAGAGCTGCGACCGCGTGATTTGTTGCTTTCCGGCCTTTTGCAGAAACCGCTCACTTCGTGCGAGGCTGAGCGGTCCTCTCAGCCACGCACGTAGTCGGGGACGCGTCTGGCGCGTCATGGTTGGAATGAGG
>JANLPT010000104.1:0-15723 GCA_031367405.1 Bryobacteraceae bacterium | reverse complement strand
AAGCGGCGAGTATCTTGGACGAGGTCTATTCGGCAGCGACGCCGATGTTGGCGGCGACGAATGGTGATCTATGGCTTCTTTTATGAAGAGTGGATCGCTAAGCAATCGTCGACGCGCGCGTGGCTGAAGATTTCGGCGCCGACCGGGACGAGTGGACGGGTGACCGAAAGTTTTCTGAATGGTGAGCGAAAGCGCAAAACGGCTGAGCAGTTTGCGAACGAGTTCGAGTGCGCCTTTGCTTCGCCCGGTCGTTGATGCTTTTGTGACCCAGGGCTAGAAGAAAGGCGTTCGTGAACTTTTCTGGCACTTGAGCTTTTTGAATTGACTCAAGAATTTGCGGCAACGTATTGACAACGTAGAGGTAAGCGTTTGTTACTTCCATCGACTTGAAGGATAGCAGAGCGCCTTGATTGGTGCAGCGAATGACTCGTACCGTCCACCTACCGACTCAGTCCGTTGCGGCGCTCCCTTCCCCTGCCCGGCAGGGCGGCGCGGTTAGGTTCACGCTGGGCTGATTTGGCTGGTGAATCTTGATCCCACCGTCGGGAGCGAAATCAGGACGACACGCCCGTGCGTCGTGGTGTCCCCGTCCGAAATGCACGATCATCTGCGCACAGCACTCGTCGCCCCCATGACCACGGCGGGTCGCGAGGCGCCGTTTCGGATCGGTATCAATCATGGTGGCCGGAAGGGTTTGATCCTGCTCGATCAGATTCGCGCCGTGGACCAGACCCGGTTGGCGAAGAAACTGGGAGCGGTGACGGCAAAGACGCTCAACGCCACGTTGAAGACGCTGCAAGAGTTATTCGCGGAATGAGGCTGCTCCACTGGGGTTGGCTTCCTATCCTGGACGCATTTAGGACGCTTGCGGCGTGCATCCCGCTCTTGCCCGAACCGATACGTTCCTGGGCGTAGGGATTCCCAACGGTTTCAGCAGGTTGAGATTTGGCTCCCCCTCGGGGATGCTTTCAGAACTCTCCCGCCATACCGGGGCGGGCCTAGTTACATGCCTTCTGACAAGTCCGCTCCGACACCTTGAGAAAGTCGCCCGACAGTTTCCCTTCTAAGTCCGGCCGCCGGATGCTGAAGCTCTCCACGACATTCTGCCCTCCCGCTGGCCGCACCTCAATCAACTGCTGCTCACGCAGTTTCAACTCTCCGGCCCGGCTGGTGCGGCCGGCTTGGGCCATACCGTACAACTCGACTTGCTTCACCACGGTGCCGTCGGCGCGCTTGGTCTCGTTTGAGATGCGCTGGCCCGATAGCTGCATGCGGCCATCTACCGTTGCCGCTTGATACTCAGCGACTTGTTCAGTCACCTTGCCGTTCTCGTCGCGCCGCTCGATATTTTGGCGGGCCGCCTCGCGGAAGCTGCCGTTCGTGTCTTTGCGAAACGTGCGGACCTCTTCGTTGGTAACTTTCGGCGTAATTTGGCCCGTGCGCTCGGAACGCTCCACCACTTCAAGCCCCCCATTCACCCCGCCCCGCTGCACCGTGGTGGTCTCTTCCACGCTCGTCGCCGTCTTGCGAGCTTCAGAAACGCGCTTCTCCGCCAGGTTCAGCCGGCCATTCAAATCCCCGCGATAGATCGCCGTTTCCGTGGTCACTGACCCATCGGCGTTCTGGCGCTCCTCAATCCGCACCTTCTCCGGCTGGCCATCGGCCCGGCGGATGGTCCGCTCCACTACCTTGAGGCCGCCGCGCTCCTCCACCACGCGCTCTTCCACCGTATCGGGATTCGAATTCGGTGCCTGCATCTTGCGGCCGTTCGAGTCGTAAGTGTATTCCTGAAAGGCCAGTAATGCCAGTAAAGCGATCATGCCTTAATCGTAAGGCCCGATGGCCCGAGCCGCAATGGGGCAAACACCCTATAATGGAGGCACATGAAGCGGTTTTACATTGAGACATTCGGCTGCCAGATGAACGCCCATGACTCGGAAAAGGTGATCGGCACGCTGGTCGGGCGCGGCTACGAGCAAGTGGCCACCCCCGAAGCTGCCGAACTGATCATGTACAACACCTGCTCCATCCGTGACAAGGCCGAGCAGAAAGTGTTCGCGCGCTTGCAGGATTTTAAGCGCCATCACGCCGGCAAAACTTTCGCCGTCCTGGGCTGCGTCGCCCAGCAGGAAGGCGAAAAGATCTTCGAGCGGGCCCCGCACGTTAGCATGGTGGTCGGTTCGGCCAGCTACAATAAGCTGCCCGAGTTACTCATCCAGCTTGAACGGGGCGACAAGCGGGTTACTGGTTTAAGCCTCGATACCGAAGATACGTTTGAGACGCCGCTTACCCGCCGCGATAATCCGCATAAAGCCTACATCACCATCATCGAAGGCTGCGACAAAAGCTGTGCTTACTGCGTGGTGCCTTTTACGCGCGGCCCTGAACGGAGCCGGACGTTGGAGTCGGTGCTGCGCGAGGCGCGCGAACTCGTGCAGATGGGTTACAGCGAGATCCAGTTACTCGGCCAAAATGTGAATAGCTTTCGCGATCCCGCGATCCCCCGCAGCGCCCCCGGTCACGACTTTGCCTATTTACTCCGCCGTACCGGCGAAGTGGACGGCCTGCGCCGCGTCCGGTTTACTACGTCGCATCCGCGCGACTTTGTCAAGGATATCGTTGACGCGATCGACGAGAATCCGGTGCTCTGTAACCACATCCATCTTCCGGTGCAATCCGGCTCCACCACGGTGCTGGACCGCATGCAACGGCTGTACACGCGCGAAGAGTATCTGCGCCGCATCGAATGGATGCACTCGGCGAAACGGCAGATTGCCATTACGACCGACCTGATCGTGGGCTTCCCCGGGGAAACCGAGGCCGAATTTGACCAGACGATGACCTTGCTCGATGCCGCCGGTTACGAGTCCATGTTCATCTTCAAGTACTCGCGGCGGCCTAATACTCCAGCGCTTCGTTATGAGGATCACATTACGGAAGAAGAGAAGACCCGCCGCTTCCTGATCTTGCAGGAGAAGCAGCGTGCGTTACAGATTCGTCAGAATGCCGAGTTACTGGGGCGCGTGGAAGATGTCCTGGTGGAAGGATGGAACAGCGCCACCAGCCAGTGGATCGGCAAGACTTCGCAGAATCGCACGCTCAACTTCATCCATCCCGCCGGCCGCGAAGCGAACTTACTCGGCCAATACGCCGAAGCTCGCGTCACGCGCACTGGCCCCAGTTCAATGGGCGGCGAAGCGGCTTATGAGCAATAGAGCGGCAACCGTTTCTAATTTTCCCGGCCCGCTTACCAGATAAAAGCCATTTGTGACGAGCTGGCTCCGCCGCGCACGAAGTCGGGGACGGGTTTGGCGCGTCATGAGGGGCATGAGGCACCCTACCGGCAGCAAACCAGCCGGGAACGCAGTGACCGGGTCCGCTCGGCCGTCGACAATAATGGGTTTGCGAGCATGCCTCATGGAGAGTAAGCGGTTCCGGCGGAAGGCCGGAAAGCAACAGATCACCCGGTCGCGGCACTAGTCGATTTTCACAAAGTTAGTGAGTGGTAAGAGCGACCGCTAGCACGATCATCGACTTGATGCCGGGGATGATGGTGCTGGCGTCGGCGTTCTCTTCCAAACGGTGCGCCATGCGAGCGACGGCGGCACCGATGGAGACGGCCGGAATGCCCATGCTGACGGCGATGTTGGCGTCAGTGGAGCCGGCGTCGGCGGGGGCAATGGCGGGGGTGCCCGGCTGGCGGTAGTGGTTGGCCGTGGCGAGGGCGGTTTGGACGACGGGGTGATTCAGACGCTCGGGTTGGGGCCTAGCTTTCGAGTAGTCGATGGCCATTTTGCGTTCCAGACGAAAGCCGACGCCTTCCTGACCGGCGGCACGCGTGGCGGCGGCGACGACGGCGGTATCAAGACGGTCTTGGAGGCCGCTATCGAGGGAGCGGAGGTCGACCGTGAACCAGGCTTCGCGGGGGATGGCGTTGACGACGGTGCCGCCGCCGAGCATGCCGACGTTGATGACAGGGAGCTTGAAGTTGCCCAAGCCCTGGTTGTACTCCGGCAGGGAGATTTCATAGAGGGCGGTGATGGCTTTGGCGACCGCTCTCGATGGGGTGGGGGTGTCGCGGGATTCGAGGGTGTGGGCACCGGGCGAAGTGTAGATGAACTTGAACTGATTGATGCGGAGGGCACCGTACCAAACTTCGCGGGAGGAGCCGTCGACGGCGATGAACATGTCAGGCCTGATGCCGCTTGATTCGAGCCAATGCTTGGCACCTAAGAGTCCGAGCTCTTCCTGGACGGAGGCGAGGAAGATGAGGTCGCCTTTGGTCTTGATGCCCGCGCGGTTTAAGGCGCGGAACATCTCGAGCGTAGCGACAAGGTTGCCGGTATCGTCACCGATGCCGGGGGCACGGAGAATGTCGCCTTCCCGCTTCACCTTGATGTCAGTGCCTTCGGGGAAGACGGTGTCCATGTGGGCGGCGAAGACCACGGTGGGCCCGCCGCCAGTGCCTTTACGGATGCCGGACAGGTTCATCATGTCGTCGGAGCGGATTCCGGTGAGGCCAAGCTTCTCCATCTCGGCGCGGACGTACTTGGCGCGAGCTTGCTCCTTGGTGGAAGGGGCGGGGATTTCGGTAAGCGCAATCCACTCGTCGAGGATGGTGGTCTTTCGCGCGTCGATGGACTCCAGGGCTTTTTGGATTTCGGGCTTTTGGAGGAGGGCGGGCGAGAACCAGTTTTGAGCGGTGAAAAGTAAGAAAAATGGGGCGGCAAGCATATTCGATGATACTCGGGCTGGACATCTTTCCATATTTCTGCGATTATCGAAATATGGAAGATGTACTGCGCTATGCAGATTTGTTTTCGGCACTGGGGACGGAGGCGCGGCTGCGAATCGTGCGGCTGCTGTTGTCGGCCCATCCCGAGGGGATGGTGGTGGGGGAGTTGCAGGTGGAGTTGGGAATTCCGAATTCAACTTTGTCGCACCACTTGGAAAAGTTGAAGAACGAGGGGTTGGTGACGGTGGAGAGGTCGGGGACTTTTTTGCGGTACGGGGCGAATGTGGCGGTGCTGGAGGAGCTGTTGGGGTTTCTGTTTGCAGAGTGCTGTACGCGGAACAAGGCGATCAAGCCGGGGAAGATTTTGGCTTGTTGTTAATTGAGACGGCCGGTGGAATCAACGGGGAAAAGGCCCCCTAACTGAAGGAGGAGAATCTTATGAGTATTAAAGAGATGGTGCAGGAGAAGTATGGCCAGGCGGCTTTACGCGTGGTGGCAGGTGAGGCGAACGGCTGTTGTGGCGCAAGCGGTTGCGGACCGGACAGTTGGGATCCGGCGGCGGGATCGATGTATTACTTTCGGCCAAGCGGGTGGGGCCGACCGGCAAGGCTTATGGGCTCGACATGACGGAGGAGATGCTGTCATTGGCGCGAGAGAATCAGAAGCGCGCCGGAGCGGAAAATGTCGAGTTTCTACGGGGAGAACTCGAGAATATTCCGCTACCCGGTAATACAGTAGACGTGATTATTTCTAATTGCGTCATTAACCTACCGGCGGACAAAGATAAGGTATTGCGGAAAGCTTTTCGCGTACTCAAGCCGGGTGGACGATTCGCGGTTTCCGATGTGGTGATCCGGGGCGATGTGCCGGACGAGGTCCGCAAGAGTATGGAGCTATGGGTGGGCTGCGTCGCCGGGGCGCTGAAGGACACCGAATACGGTGCCAAACTGGCGGCGGCGGGGTTTGAGCAAGTGAGTATTGAACCGACTCGCGTCTACAGCGTGGAGGATGCGAGGCCGTTTTTGGGCGACGATTTAGCTGCCATGGCCGCGCAAATGGATGGAAAAGTGATGAGCGCTTTCGTGCGAGCGGTGAAGCCAGCCGGCACAAGTTGCTGCGGTCCGGCTTGTTGTAACTAGGAGACAAATAGACATGAATCGCATTAAGAAGATGAGACTTGGGCTAATGTTACTCGCGGCTTTGACCTTTTCAACGGAAGCGATAGCCGCAACAAAGATCAGGATGTTCGTGCTGTGTACCGGCAATAGCGCGCGGTCCCAGATGACGGAAGGCTTCTTAAGATCCTTTGACCCTAAACTGGAGGTCTATTCAGCGGGGACGAAGCCGGGGCCAAGGGTAAATCCGTTTGCCATCCAGGCAGGCATCGACATCCCGGAGGGGAAGCCCAAGAGTGTGAATCAATTTCCGGGCGACTCCTTCGATTACGTCATTACGGTTTGCGATGACGCGGACAAGAATTGTCCTAACTTCCGGGGCAAGGTGGGTAAGCGCCGGCACATGGGGTTGCCTGATCCGGCAAAGGCAACGGGAACCGATGAGGAGAAGATCGCCGTGTTCCGCAAAGTACGTGACGACACTCGGGTGCGGTTCCGGGAGTTATATGAGAAGGAACTGCGCTAAAGCGGCTGGACTTTTTGAGCGCTACGGGTGTGGTGCCGGTAAAGTCGGTGCTGGGAATGACGCCGTAGTCCGGCAACTGGCAGCCAGGTGAAGGGGCCGACGGCGGTGCTGATCTGGCTGATGATTAAACTCTCCCGAGCTGGGTCATATACTATCGGCTCGCCCGAGAGGCCGGACGACTCGAGAGTTAAGCTAGATCAACCAAAGTGTCGCGCCGCACCAGCGAAAAGACGACGGGCGTGATCAGCAGAGATAGAATCATCGATACCGCCACGCCGCCCATGACGGCGATCGCCAAGGGCTGCAATAGTTGAGCGCCGGAACCAACACCGAGCGCCAGTGGCAGCATGCCAAACACCGTGGCCAGGGCCGTCATCAGAATTGGGCGCAAGCGGCGGCGGCCCGCCTGAAAGATGGCATCGCGTAGCTTTAAGCCTTGGGCCGTGAAGTGTTGCTCGGAATCCAGCATCAGAATGCCATTCTTATGGACGATACCGATCACCATAATGATGCCCATGAAAGAAGAAATATTCAAGGTCTGGCCGGTGGCCATCAGCGCGAGTAATGAACCAAACGTGCAAAGGACAGTGGCGAGCAGAATCGCGAACGGGTGGGCGAAAGAACGGAATTCGAAGACGAGAATAATGAAGATCAATACGATCGACATCAACAGAACTTGAGTAAGTCCACGGAAGGATTCCTGCTGAATTTGGTAGAGCCCGCCGTATTCGATATCGGTGCCGGGCGGGAGCTTCACTTCCAGGGGTAAGCGCCGCTGAATCTCCTGCATGACGCTGCCAAGGTCGCGGCGTTCGAGGCGAGCGGTGACGGCAGAAAGATTGCGCAGATTCTCGCGATGAATTTCGGTTTGCCCTTCTTGCATTTCCACGTGGGCGATGCTGGCCAAAGGCACGGTGGTGCCAGTGGGCGAGGTAAGCAAGAGGGATTGCAGTTGGTCGACGCCCTTACGCTGCGGGGCCGGATAACGGACGCGAATGCCGATACGGCGGTCACCGCGGATCATGGTGGAGGCGAGTTGGCCGTCCAGGATCGCGGCTTCGATATTGGCGACATCGGTGATGCTGAATCCCGCGCGCTGGGCCTTTTCAGGGTCGACCCGAAAGTTGATTGCCGGGCCGATGACGATGGTCTGATTGACGATGTCGACCACGCCACTTACTTTGGGCAGCCACTCTTCTACTTGCTTGGCCACAGCCTTGAAGACGGCTTCATCAGGGTGGGCGATCTTGATCTCGATGGGTTGTGGCGACCAAGCCAGATCGCCGACCAGATCCTCTAAGATATGCGGAAATTCCACTTCAATGGCGACTTCCGAAGAGGTGATCTTCTCGCGTAGTTCGGAAGTCACTTCGTCTAAGGACCGCTTCCGGGCGCGCTTCAGCTTGATCAGGAAATCGCCGGTGTTGGGCTCGGCGATGGCGAGCGCAAGCCGCGCGCCGGTCCGCCGGGAATAGCTTTCGATTTCCGGAGTATCCGCAAGGTGCTTCTCAATCTTGCGCAGGAGGCGGTCTGTTTCCTGTAGCGAGGTACCGGCCGGAGTGCGGTAGTCGAGCACAAACGCGCCTTCGTCCATCCCGGGTAGAAAGCCGCTGCCGATTTTCCAGAAGAGAGCCCCCGTCGCGCCCAGAATGACGACGGTTAAAAGAATGATGAAACGGGGCGTGGCCAGGCACCAGGCCAGGGTGCTTTCGTAACGCGCGGTGAGCCAACGCATCCAGCGGCCTTGGCCGGCGTGCTCAGCTTCGTCGAGCCCGAGAACGGGGCCGGCGCTGGGCTTGAGTAACCAGCCGGCGAGCACCGGAGTAAAGACTAAGGCCAGCACGAGCGACGCGAGCAATGACGCCACCAGCGTCAGGGCAAGCGCGCGGAAGAAGACCGCCGTAATGCCCCCGAGAAAGACGAGGGGCACAAAGACAACGATGGGCGTCAGGGTGGAGCCAATCAGGGCCGGAGTCAGCTCTATGATGGCGCTACGGGCGGCCTCGTTCGGCGTTTGCCCCATGTTCAGGTGAACCGCAATATTCTCGACCATCACAATGGCGTCATCGATCACCACGCCGATGCAGGCGGCAATGCCGCCCAGGGTCATCAGATTGAAGCTCATGTGGAGAAGGCTCATACAAACGACCGCAGTGAGGACGGCGACCGGAATCACGGCCGCCGCGACCAAAGTGGTGCGCCAACTCTTTAGAAATGCCATCAGGACGGCCACCGAAAGTACGAGGCCAATCAGGATACTTTCCACGACCCCGGAAATGGAATCCCGCACCAGAATCGATTGATCGTAGTAAGTGGAGAGTTCGATGTCTTTGGGCAGCGTCTTGCGGATTTCCGCGAGTTCCGCATTCACGGCGTCGGCCACCTGGACGGCATTGCCGTCCGGCTGTTGCAGGACGTTCACCAGTACGGCGGTACGTCCATTGGCAGTGACAATGTTGTAAGTCGGCTTTTCGCCAGGGACGACGCTGGCAATGTCTTTCACCAGTACCGGCGTGCCCTTCACCACGTCCACCACCGTGTTCTCGATCTGCTGCGGCTGTTCCATCAAGCCGGTGACGGCCGTCAGGTAGAGGTGATAATTCTCCTGTAACATTCCAGCGGGCACGATGATGTTACTATTGCGGATCGCATCGACCACCTTTGTCAGCGGCATATTGAGGGCGTTCAACCGCTGCGGGTTGACGATCACGTGATACTCAGGCGCGCGGCCACCTACGATTTTGGTTTCCGCCACCCCAGCCAGCCGGTAGAGGCGAGGCGAGATTTCGTAGTAAGCCAATTCCCAAAGTTCGGACGTCTTGCGCGAAGGCGACGTGATACTGAAGCCGACCATGGGGAACACCGAAAACGTAAGCCGGTTGATGTAGAAGCGGCACTCCGGCGGCAGCGACGGTGTGATCTGTGAGATACGCCCTTGCACTAAGTGCAGCGCATTGAGGATGTCCACATCCCAACGGAAAAAGACGCTGATTTCGGTGGAGCCGCGGGCGGTGGTGGAGCGCACGGTGGTAACGCCCGGCACCAGGCGGATGGCCTCTTCAATGGGCCGTGTGACGGCGCTCATTTGGATATTGGGCGGCGCGATGCCGTTATCGACCAGAATGACGATGCGGGGAAAATCGGTTTGCGGAAAAATAGAGATCGGGATTTGGGGGATCAACAGGATGCCCGCCATCGCAAAACTGAAGGCCACTAACACCAGGGCGCGGCCATGTCGAAGCGCGAAATCGGCTAAGTTCGATGTCATTTGCCAGGTGCCTTGATCTGCGTGCCGTCGGGCAGTTCATAACCACCCTCGACGACTACTATTTCGCCGGCCTTGAGCCCAGTAAGTATGACGCGCTTCTCACCGATGAGTTCGCCGGCTTCCACCTCGCGGCGGTGCGCGACCTGCTTGCCATCCACCACGAGCACGACACCCTTGCGGGTGCCTTCTTCGAGTTGCAGTGCGCCGACGGGCACCATCACCGTCGCCTCCAAACGGCCCGTTTCGAAGGCCACGCTGCCAAAGGCGCCGGCCCGCAAAGCGGGGGGCGGCCCCGCAATCTCGCACCACACTTCGACGGTGCGCCGCTGGGTATCCACCGCGCGGCTGATGACGCCCACGCGCCCGGCAACGGCGTCAGCCTCGTTCTCGCCGCTGGAGAAATGGCACGTCTGCCCCAGCTTGACGCGGGCCGCGTCCGCCTCGGGCACTTGGGTACGCGCGGAGACCACGGCGAGATCGACCAGCGTGAAGATAGGCGAGGTAGGTTGGCCGAGATCGCCGGCGTACTGAAATTGCTCGGTGATCACGCCCGTAAAAGGTGCGCGTAGCTCAGCGTACTGTAACTGCGCCGTGACGGTGGCGAGGCGGCTTTTCGCCTGCGCAACCCGTGATTCAGCGATGCGAATATCCTGGCCTTGCGATTGTTGCTCCAGCAGTTGCAGCGACTTAGTCGCGACATCGAAGTTAGTCTTAGCTGTCGACCGCTCCGTTTCACTCAGGAGTAAGTCACGATTAGGAATGGCGCCTTGTTCAAAGAGCGCCTTGCGCCTTTCATAAATGGTCTGCGCCTGATTGAAGACCGCGCGCGCCGTAGCGACTTGCCCGCGCGCGCGCTCGATATCGGTGGGTAGCGTCCCTTGCCGGGTCTTCTCCAGATTGGCCTGGGCATCGGCGACTACCGCTTGGGCCTCTTCACGCTGCGAGGTAAGATCGCGGTTCTCGAGCGTCGCGAGCACGGCACCCACACGCACCGTATCGCCTTTGCGCGCCTTTAACTCGCGAATCACCCCAGAAAGGCGCGGCGTAATATTGGCCTGCTCGCGCGGAAAGATGGTCGCCGGCGCGCGCAGACTCAGCTGGACCGATGTGGCCTCGGCGACGGCGGTCTTCACGGCGACCACGGCTTTCTTCGGTGCCTCATCCTCTTGGTGGCCGCAGCCGGCCAGCACACCCAACAGCATCAGTAAGACAGAGATTTTCATCGACCGGCCGCGACCTCCAGATCCGCTCGGGCATTCGCATAAAAAAATAGCGTATTAAAGTAGTTAGTCCGCGCTTGCTGCAGTTGCGATTGTGCGAGAACCGCGTCCAGCGCCGGCCCTTCGCCGCCTTCATAGCGTACACGGGAGAGCTTCAGATTTTCTTCAAAGAGCTTCACTTGCGTCTCGGCTATCTTCATCTGCTCCGCCACCGACAGCAAGCGCGCCTTCGCACTTTCATACTCACGCGAGAAGACCCGTTCAGAAAGCTGACGGGTACTTTCCACCTGCAGCGATCGCGCCACAAACTGCTGCGACAAGCTACGGGCGCGGAACCAATCGAAGATCGGGACGTTCAGGCTCGCCACCACGGCCGAACCGCGCTCCTGCCAGGAATAGCGGTTGGCATCGATGCCGTATTGATAGCCGATTAACACCTGCGGCAACAATGCGGCTCGCTCACGCTTAGCATCCAGAGTAAATCCGCGCTGCTGCAGATCGAAGATTCTAAACTCCGGACGGCGCAGGAAATTACCCGCGGCCCCGGTACCGGTGGGCGCAGATGCTACTTGCGTTAGCGAGTCCTCCAGGTCCAGCGCCACATCCACATCGGGCGTCCAGAAGCTGGCGAGTTCCTGGTTGGCCAGGCGCGCATCGAGTTCGGCGGCGCGCTTCAGTTGGTCGAACACTGCCACCTGGGCGGCGGCCTTGATGACGTCGGCCCGCGCGGCCTCGCCGCCACGGAACAAAGCGGAAACGCGAACCTCAAAGCTCTGCGCTTCCGTCAGGCTGGCTTGCGCTGAGTTGGCCAATTTCCTGGTCACGAGCACTCGATAAAAGGCGATCGTGACGGCGCGCCGCAAATCACGTTCCGAAATTCTAACCCCGACTTCAGCGGCATCGCGATTCACTTTCGCGCGGGCGTAGGCGGCGCGTAGCCGGCCCGAAGTGTCAAGCTCCACGCCGATGCCCGCCTGGGTAATGTATTCGCGGGAACCATTCAGTGAAACGAAGGCCTGCCCGCCGGGCCGGGGAGAATTGTAGATCGCCCCGCCGGTAAGGCCGGCGTGCGGCAGAAAGGTAGCGCGAGCCACTGTGATGCCGAGCGCGGCGATGCGCGCCTCCTGCCGGGCCAAGTTGACGGCGTTGGGTGCCGCGTTCGCCAAGCGGAGGCAATCGGCAATCGTGAGCGGCTGCCCGAAGGCAAAGCTCCCCAGGCAGACGGCGCAAATTAAGCTCCTCAAGAGCAAACGACAGTCCCTTGGCATCGTTCAATCATGACAGCAAGCCGACCTGAAAATTGGCTGAAGACTGAATCTTTGATGGAGGACTGATAGGCTATCAGCATGTACTGGCGTTCTCTCATGGCGGCATTTCTGGTGGCGGAATTTCTGGTGGTGGCGGCGGCGTTGCGCGGCCAGTCCAACGGTTATGCGGGGTCCGCGGCCTGCAAGACTTGCCACACCAACATTTATGAACGCTGGTCGAAGACGCGGATGGCCAACGTGATTGCCGATCCGAAAGTGCATCCCGAAGCCATTATTCCGGATTTCTCGAAGCCCGATCCACTGCTCACTTTCAAAAAGGAAGATGTGGCGTTTACTTATGGCAGTAAGTGGAAGCAGCGCTATTTCAAGAAAGTGGGTGACGACTACTTTCCACTTCCGGCGCAATGGGACGTAACCAATAAAGTATGGCGGACTTACAACACCAAGCCGGGCACTGATTGGTGGACTGCCCATTACGGTCCCGATAATATGGAGCGGCCGACAGGCCCTCTCTGCGATGGCTGCCATTCGGTGAACTACAATCCGCAAACCAAAGCCGTCACCGAATGGAATGCCGGCTGCGAAAAATGTCACGGGCCAGGGTCGGCGCATACGAAGAAGCCCGTGCGGGCGACCATCGTCAACCCAGCGCGGCTCAGTGCGAACCGGGCGAACGATACCTGCATTCAATGCCATTCGCAGGGGCGTCCACTCACTAACCCCGTGGCCGGCCGGCATTACGATTGGCCCGTAGGGTATGACGTCTCCAAGAACCTGGGGGACTTCTGGGAGTTAGAAGAGCATAAGCTCGGCGAAACCACCTTCACTCACTTCGCCGACGGCACCGGCCACAAGAACCGGATGCAAGGCAATGACTTTGTGCAGAGTGCGATGTATACGCATGGCGTCACTTGCTTCAGCTGCCATGATCCGCACGGCACGTCGAACAACGCGGACTTACTCAAGCCGGCCACCGCCGTTTGCCTTACTTGTCATGGCCCGAATTCACCGAACGGACCGCACACGGCATCGATCGAGCAGCATACGCATCATCAGGCGGGTTCGACGGGTGGGGAATGCGTGAATTGCCACATGCCGAAAATCGAGCAAACCATCGCCAACGTGAACGTCCGCAGCCATACATTTAAGTTCATTCCCCCGGCCATGACTGACCAATTCAAGATTCCAAATCCTTGCACAACGTGCCACACGGATAAGTCGACGGCGTGGGCGAAGGAAGAAATGAAAAAGTGGCCAGAGATTTCGCACTGGCGTGTGGCGGGTAAGTGATGGCCGCCTTCCTCGGGTCAATTACGAGTAACATATCCCTCGGGCAAGGCGCTTAACTTTCGCGGCTTGCCGCAGGATCACAGACTTGTCATCAGAACATATTCACACGGTTAGAGCACTGGTCCCGTGACTGCGGGAAAAGGTTCTAGCTACATTCGCGGCAGAAAGTAGCCCGCGCCGTCAGCGGTGGGGCACTTAGGTCTGCTGATCGGGACGATCCCCGTGAGCAACCGCCCGCTCGTTAGGGACCAGTTAGGCGAGGGTGGAATCGATGATCGAGTCGCCTTCGCCGGGAGCCAGGAAGAGATTCGCCATGACGCCGTGCTGCTTGGTGTAAAGATCGTAGTAACGGCCCCCGGCCGCGTACAACGCCTCATGGTTGCCACGCTCCACAACCTCGCCGGCCTCGACAACCAGAATCTGACCGGCGCGCCGGATGGTGGACAAGCGATGGGCAATCACAAACGTCGTCCGGCCTTTCATCAAAAACTCGAGCCCGGCTTGAATCAGCGCTTCGCTTTCCGAATCGAGGCTCGACGTGGCTTCGTCCAGAATGAGAATTCGCGGGTCGGCCAGAATGGCGCGGGCAATCGAGACGCGTTGGCGCTGCCCGCCCGATAGCTTTACACCGCGCTCGCCGACGATGGTTTCGTAGCCTTCGGTAAACTTTTCGGCAAATTCATCGACGCGCGCAATCCGGCAAGCGGCCAAAGCGTCTTCGCGGCTGGCGTCGGGGCGAGAGAAGACGATGTTATCGAGAATCGTGCCATCGAAGAGAAACGTCTCTTGCAGCACCACACCAATTTGCGTCCGGTAACCGCTGAGGCGGACCGTCGACAGATCAAGCCCATCCACCGTCACGCGCCCAGCCTCGGGGACATAGAATGCCGCCACCAAGCCAATGATGGTCGACTTCCCGGAGCCCGACGGACCCACCAGCGCGGTGGAAGTGCCAGGCTGGGCGACAAAGCTAACGCCCTTCAGCACTTCTTTACCCGCCTCATAGGAGAAATGCACATCGTCGAAGGTGACTAACCCATGGATGGGGCCGATGGCGACGGTGCGCCGCGGGTCCTGGTCCTCGCGTGTTTCGCGCAGGACTTCCCGCGTACGCTCCAGGCCAGCGATGGCCTCAGTCAATTGCGTACCGATGCCCACAATCTGAAAGACGGGGGCGACCAGGAAGGCCAGAAAAGCCGTAAACGTCACAAAACCGCCCAGCGTGAGTTGCCCGGCAAAGATCTGCCTGGCACCGACGAACATGACAATGGAGCCCACCAAGCCCATCAAGAGCGTCGCGGACAGGCTCATGGTCGAGATCGCGGTAAGCGACTGCAGGACGTTGTTCAGCAAACGGTCGACGCCGGCCGCGAAATGTTTCTCCTCGCGCGCTTCGGCGTGGTAACCCTTCACCACGCGCACACCGCTTAAGCTCTCCGTCAGGCGGCCGTTTACCTCGGCCGTGATTTTGCCGCGTTCGCGGAAGATAGGCCGCACGTGGGCGAAGGCCTTCTGCAGCACGACCGCATAGAGAATCACCACGAAGAGGGCCAAGCCCGTCAGCAGCGGACTAATCCGCAACAGAATGAACAGCGCGGCGAAGGCGGTCAGCAGCCCGCCGCAAAACTCGATCAGCCCGGTGCCCATCAGATTGCGCAGGCCTTCGACGTCGTTCATGATGCGCGACACCAGCGTGCCGCTCTTATTGGCGTCAAAGTAGTTGAGCGGCAGGCGGCCCACATGCGCCTGTACCTTGCGCCGCATCTGGGCAATCAGGCGCTGGCCCTCTTTCGATATCACTTGGGTGAGCGTGAAGGATGTGAAGCCTTGGATGATGGTCGCCACCAGCACCACGAGTGCGAGTGGCGTCAGCATGTCCAACTGCCGCTTGCCGATCACATCGTCCACCAGGAACTTGGTGGAGTAGGGCAGCACCAGACCCGCCAGCCGGCCAATCACCATCAGCACCAGCCCGAAGGCCAGAATCTTGCGGCGCGGCCGGATCAGCTCGCGGATATCGGGCCAGACATCGCGGAGTTGCTCGCCCGTGCCTTTCTTACTCTTCGTCTCGTCCGCCCGGCCTCGCCGCGAAGTACGTTCCCCGTTCATCCCAGCAAGCCTGCAAGTTCTTCGGTCTTGACGCGCAAGCCGACGTAGAATGTGCCAAAGAGCGCGTACATAGCGCTCACGGGGTCGAAGCGCATTTCGTAGATCAGTTTTTTGAAGACGAGCGGATCGTCCGCGTAAAGGTCGACGCCCCACTCCCAATCGTCGAAGCCGATGGAGCCGGAAATGATCTGC
>JANLPT010000092.1:0-6043 GCA_031367405.1 Bryobacteraceae bacterium | reverse complement strand
CGTGGCCGCCCAGATCGCCGGCTCCGTCGGGCTCGCAGGTTCCGCGAACATCGGCATGAAATACGCCATGTTCGAGGCCATCCACGGTTCGGCCCCGCGCCGCGCCGGCCAGAACCTGGCCAACCCCTCCGGCCTCCTGCTGGGTGGCGTGATGATGCTCGCCCACATTGGCCAAGCCGATATCGCCGCCCGCGTTCATAACGCCTGGCTGAAGACGCTGGAAGACGGCGTCCACACCTATGACATCTTCCAGGAAGGCGTCTCGAAGACCAAAGTTGGCACCAAAGAATTCGGCCAAGCCGTCGTCGATCGCCTCGGTCAGATGCCGGAGAAGCTTAAGGCCGTCGAATATAAGGCCCTCCCGGAACTCCCTGAGCCACCCTATCCTCACTACGACAAGATCGAGCAATCCGGCATCGATATCTTCGTCAACTACGAAGGCGAGGCCAACGAACTTGGCCAGCGGATCGAAAAATTGGGCACCGGAAAACTAAAGCTTGTTTTCATCTCCAATCGCGGCACCAAAGTCTACCCCGGTGCATCGGGAGACGTCGTCAAGGCTGACCAGTGGCGTTGCCGCTTTGAAGGCGATCGCGAAACGATCACCCCGCGCGACATCCTGGCCCTTTACACCAGCTTCGTGGACGGGGGCTTCAATATCATCAAAAGCGAAGGCCTGTTCTACTACGATGGCCAACGCGGATACTCGCTCGGCCAGGGGCAGTAACCTCGTGACGAGTCCGCTGGTTGCCGTTATCATGGGCAGCAAGTCGGATTGGGAGACGATGCGGCATGCCGACGAGATCCTGACCCGCTTTGGGGTCGAACACGAATGCGGCATCGTTTCCGCGCATCGCACGCCGGAATTCATGGCCCAATACGCCAAAGAAGCCGCCGGTCGCGGCATTCAGATAATCATCGCGGGAGCCGGCGGAGCGGCCCACTTGCCGGGCATGGTGGCGGCGCACACCCTTTTGCCAGTCCTCGGCGTGCCCGTCGAGAGCCAAGCGCTGAAAGGCATGGACTCGTTGCTCTCCATCGCCCAGATGCCCGGTGGCATTCCGGTCGGCACGATGGCGATCGGACGTGCCGGAGCCATGAATGGGGGCTTACTAGCCGTGGCAATTCTCGCGCTTCAAGATGCGGTACTGTCCGCAAAATTGGCCGCGTTTCGTGAAGAGCAGACGCAGTCCGTACTAAACGCCACGCTGCCGTGATCAAACCTGGAAGCACGCTAGGAATTCTAGGTTCGGGCCAACTCGGGCGCATGCTCGCTTTCCCGGCACGACAGATGGGTTATCGAGTACACGTCTATTCGTCCGAAGCCCATTCCCCCGCCGGTGCGGTCGCCGACGTCGAGTATGTGGGTGCTTACGATGACGCCGCTAGAGTAAGTGAGTTTGCCAGTACGGTCGACGTCCTTACTTTTGAGTTCGAAAATGTCGCAGCGGAATGCGCTGCGGCCGCCGAAGCAGTTACTCTCGTGCGCCCGTCCGGACGGGTGCTGCATATTACTCAAAACCGCATTCGGGAAAAGTCCTTTCTTCGTGATGCTGGCATTCCAGTTACTCCGTTCCGGCCGGTCCATTCGGTGGATGACTTAGCCGGCTTCCCTTACCCCGCCGTTCTCAAGACCGCCGCCTTTGGCTATGACGGCAAGGGACAGCAGAAAGTAACTTCCGAGCGGGAAGCCCACGCGGCCTTTGCGGCCCTGCCCCCGCAGCCGATGATCCTCGAGGAGTTCATCCCTTTCCGCCGTGAAGTGTCCGTCGTCGCCGGACGCAGCTCGGCCGGCGAGTTCTTTCACTTCGGCGTCATTGAAAATGGGCACGTCAATCATATTCTGGATGTCTCCCGCGGCCCCATGGCGATGGCCGGCCCGCCGGTGGACATTGCCCATCGGATCTTCGAGGCGCTAGACGTGGTGGGCGTCATGTGCGTCGAGTTTTTTGAGACGATGGAAGGCGGATATCTCGTGAACGAGATCGCCCCACGCCCTCATAACTCCGGACACCTCACGATTGAGGCCTGTAACATCAGCCAATTTGAGTTACAGCTCCGGATGGTCTGCGGACTTCCGGCCCGTCAACCCGAGTATCTACTGGGCGCGGGCGCTATGGCCAACTTACTCGGCGATGCCTGGAGCGGCGGCGAGCCCAACTGGGCGGCGGCGCTGGCCACCGGTGCTCGCCTGCACCTCTATGGCAAAGACGAACCCCGGCCCGGACGAAAGATGGGTCACCTCACCGCGATCGGCCCCGACGCGAATACCGCGGCGGACCTAGCCATGGCCGCGCGGGGTGCCTTAGCACGGAGTGGCAGCGTCCAGCCGCGTCCGAAGTAAGCGGGTGGGAATCTATTTCGCTAAAACGTGGCCCGCTTCCTCTGGTCGCGGCTCGAAGGGACTTGTTAGAATCCGTAAAGCCGTGTAGGATTGTCGACGAGAATCTTGTGCCTGGCCTGAGCATCGGGTGCCCACAGGGGAAGCTGATTGAGCACCTGCCCGTCGTCGACCACCTTGAGCGACGAGACCTCTGCCGGCTTCCGTCCCGAAGCGGCGTCAGGATGGGGCCAGTCAGTCCCCCACAGGACACGTTCGGCGTTCGCCGCGATCAGCGCCTTGGCGAGTGGCAGTGCGCCTTGGTAGGGCAAACCAATATTCGGCCCGGAGATGGAAATCTTGACGTAGGCTTGCCCGGATCGCACTAACTCGACTAAGTCGCTGAACCCTGGCTGATCCAATCCCGCCGCCAAATTCGCGCCGCCGAAGTGATCGAACACCACGGGCACCGGCGATTGCAATACCAAGTCCTTGATGTTAGTAACTACGGTAGGCGCGACAAACATCTGAATGTGCCAGCGGCGCGGCTTCATCCGGCGGACGGCGGCTTCGAACCGTTCCCGGGGCGGCATCCCGCTGCGCGGACCATTGTTGAGGTTCAGCCGGATCCCGCGCATGCCCGCCCGGTGCATGGCATCGAGCTGCCCCTCGGTAGTCCGGTCATCGATGACAGCCACGCCGCGAGCATTCTTGCCGCGCACCTTCATCCCTTGCAGCGTGGAGGCGTTGTCCGTGCCGTAAATACTGGGCGTCACGATCACCACGCGCTCCATATGCAGTGCCCGGTGCAGCGACGTCATCTCCGCTGGCAGCGCCAACTCCGGCGTGTAACTGCGCCCTTCGAACAGAGGATAATCGCCAAAGATGTGCGTGTGGCAGTCGCAAGCATGAGCCGGGACGGCAAAGCTCACGGGAGTCTTCGGCTGGGACGCTTTCGCGAGTAACTCGCGCCTGCTGAGAAGCGTGCCCATGATCGCGATTCGTCTGGTGGTCATTGGTGTAAGTCCTTGTAAAAATCAAATGGGCGAACTACGGATGCGGAGGTGCCGGAACCAGGCCTCGGAAGAGTGATTCTGCAATACAACCGGCGAGCGCCGGGGAAACTCTGCTGGAAGCTTCCGGGCTCGCATGCGCTCGATCATGCCGGGGGTATCCAACCGAAGCTGAACCACGCGAACGCCATTCAGCCAATGCTCAATGGCCGCCCCGCGCCGGACGATGCGCGCGCTGTTGAACTCCCCCGCCGGGCGAGCCATCAGGCGGGACGGTGCCTGAAACTCGTACAGCCCGCCGGAGGCTTCCAAATCCTTCCGGGCGGCCGCCCCATCGGCGATCTGATACTCGAAACCACGCCCGCGCGCATGAGATTCGGTGGACCCAGCCGCCTTCCACACGTCCTCCCGGTAGATGAGATACTTTACGTCCGAGTTACCTTCTGGAGATATTTTCCACTCAAACTCCAAGTCGAAATCTTCGAACTCTTCCACCGTCCGAAGGTCCTCGAACGCGGGCTTTGTCACCAGCGCTTTCAAGCATCCGTCAGAGACGACCCAGGAGCGCGAAGGGAACGCACCGCCACCCACCGCGCGCCAGCCCTTGGTGGACAACCCATCGAATAGCGGCTGGGGGGCAGCAGCCATCAGCGGCAGCGCGGCACCAAGAAGTCTTCGTCGAGTGAGCACCTTCACAGGTCTATCACAGGTAACATGGGCCGGCGCGTAACCTTAACGGGCCGCGTTGAAATAGCGTTCGGCGAAAATGAGAAAGGCCAGCCAGTTGGGGCCGGGCGTATGGCCTCCGCTGTGCTGCCGGAAGGCGATATCGCCATTAACGAGCGCGGTTTCGATGGGCGGAAACTCGACGGTACCCAAGCCGGTTTTGCCGAGTAATTTATAGACGGGTCCGGCACCGGCGGCAGCGAGAAACATACCTTTGGCGTCCACCCAACCGTCCCCTTTGGTGGCACCGGCGCTGATAAATACGGGCCGGGGCGCGCAGAGCGCGACTAACTCGTGTGAGTCCACTGGAAGGTCGTTCCAATGCAGTGTCCCGGCGTACTTCAGGAAGTTACCAGCCATCCAATGATACTCATTGGTGGCGGCAACATTTTCGACTAACTCGCCCCAATTACGGCGATGGAGCTTGACTCCACCTTCGCCGGACGAACTAACAAAAGCAATGGCAAAGCGCGCGTCATCGGCCATGGCGACGGCGGTGGCCTTGCCATAGCGCGAGTGGCCTTCGAGCGCCACGCGCTTGGCGTCTACACGTTGGTCGGTCTCAAAATAGTCGAGCGCCCGGCTCGCGCCCCAGCCCCAGGCACGCAATGCACCCCAGTCGTCCACTTTGCGTGGCTGGCCTTTGTTGACTAAGCCGATGATGCCCTCAGTGAGGCCCTGCCCATTGTCGGCTTGCACGCTGGTAGGTAAGAGGATCGCGAAGCCCCAACCTTTAGCCAACACCAGTTCCTGCCAATGAGGGACCACTACTAGAGAGACGCTCCCAACGATGGGCCTCGCGCCGTAACCGAACTCCATCACTACCGGCACCGGGCCGCTGGCCTTCGCCGGCGTGGTTAATGTAAGTTGAATATCGACCGAGATTTCCGGATAAGTAGAATGATCGACGTGGCCCACCAGTTTCTTCGAGATTACTGGCACGCCGCCTATAGTTTCGTTCGTGGTACCAGTTACTTCCCAATTTACCTTGGGTGTCACCTTTGGCATGCGGCCATAGATCTCCCGATCGAACTCTTCGACAATCTGCGGACGCCGCTGCGTCCACCACTGTTTGGCCGTGGTGACCGGGCGGCCGTTCTTGAAGACCAGCGGATCTGGCAAAGCCGGAAAGGGATTGGCCTTCGCCTCGTCGTAATTTGCGGCATTCGGCGCATCGGCGTTGCGGCCATCGGCTCCCCGGCGCAGTTCTGCAATGTGCAATAAATCCAGTAACCGCTGCCGGTCTTCCTGAGCGGTCAACTTGACGATGGGCGCATCCGCGCCTTGGCAGATCGCCGCGCAGGCCAGGCTCACAATCATGGGTAGTCGATTCAAGACGTTTATCCTCGGTGACTGTATCATACTCCTCCCGACAGACCGAACCCGGCCGTCTCTGCGGGGAAGGTTTTTCGGCGTCGCATTCTGGCCGGCACCGGGGAGATCGCTCTGCGCCAAGTTCCAGGCATGGTGAGACCTCGCCTTTGCATGCGTTGCAGCAGGATATGACAAATATAAAGACCGTTTTAGCGAAGGTTGAGATCGAGTGCGCCCAACTGTACCCGTCGCGCGGGATTGGCAGCTGGCGGAAGGTGAAGTTCGTCATGAAAAACGGGGTGGTCGAAGTTCAGTAGGATCGGCGGCCGCGAAAACGGTTGGTGGTTGCGTTCGCTCGGGGCTCGAATCGATGGTGGCTTCGTATGCTGGGGGTGGCGTGGTGTCGGAGGTGGTCTCGGGGGTGATGGGTGAGGGTTCGGAAGGGCTGTTTTGCGAAACAGAGCCAAATTCGGGGTTATCGCTTTCTTCTGAGGGGGTTACGAGGAGGTGATTACGTTCTAAGGCGCGAAGGGCGCGCTGGAAGTCCTGCTCGATTTGGGCGCGGTAGCGGAAGAAGTTTTTGTGGATGAGGTCGTGGGGGTCGCCGGGCGCTTGGAGGAGGCTGATGGCGAGTCCTTCGTAGGGTTCAGGGTCGGGTTTGGGATTTTTG
>JANLPT010000087.1:0-13065 GCA_031367405.1 Bryobacteraceae bacterium | reverse complement strand
CCGAAATCGCCGAAATCGAACGCATCCTCGGCTCCGACCGCATCCAGCCCCAAAAACAAACCGAACTTCCCCCCTGCCAGCCCCCCCTCAAAACCCGAACCGCCACCCCAACCACCTCCCACGGCTGGACCCGCCAGTAAACACAAAAAGGGCGCTGGCCTTTCGACCAACGCCCCAGGCTCACCAATCAAAAACTACTGCAAGACGGTCAACGGCGAACTCGCCCGCTTGGGCATCGCCAAATCCGGCATCGGCTTGGCCAGAAACAGCATGCGCGCCGGTTTCACCATCATGCGAGCCCAGCGATTGGCCGTCTTCCGGCGGGCACTATCGGTCGAAATGCCCGTATTGGCATACATCTGGCGGTAGAGCTTCGAAATCAGCACAAAGGCCACGCGTGACTTCAGCGACTTCACGCAGCTCGCGCGCTTCCAGATTTCCTTCATGCTGTAGAACGAATCCCAAACGCCTTGCGTGCGTTCGCGGATCTCGTCCGAACCCATCGTCGGGTGCGGGGTAAACATTTTGGGGCGCTTTTCCGCCGGAATCCGCCAATAACGGGTGATCGGTACGCCGTCCACCTTCTCGACATCGTCGCCCAACTTCTTTTCCCAGCGTTCAAAATCCACGGTGCCGGGGAAAGGCGTCAACATCACGAATTGGGCAAACGTAATGCCCGCTTCCTTCGCCATCGCCGCCGTGGCCGCAAAGCTATCCGGACGATCCGTGTGCAGCCCGAAGATGAACGAACCCAGCACATGCACCCCGTGCTTCTTGAACGTCTGCAACTGCGCCGCAAGACTCGGGCCGCTTTCGTTAAATTCTTTGAAGATCGCCTTCAAGCCCTCCGGCGTCACGCTCTCCACACCCACCAGAGCACCCTTGATGCGGGCTTTCTTCATGGCTTCGAGGAACTGGATATCTTCCGCAGCTTCCATGGTGATCTGGGTGAAAAAGATCATGTCGGACGGCAGCTCCGCCAGCGCTTCCATCAGTTCGAAGCGCTCGGCCCGCAGGCCTTTCAACTCGGCGACGCGCGGCGCATTGCCTTGCTTCTCCGCCAAGGCGATGTCGGTCAGCGTGACCGGATAGAAGTTATCGTCAGCCAAGGCGATGAAGCGGTATCCCGCGCGCCGCAACTCGACGATTTCCCCAATCACCTTTTCGGTGGAGCGCTGCCGCGGCTTCTGGCCGTCGGTGCGCCAAACAGAACAAAACGAGCAATGCTTCGGACAGCCGCGCACGGTTTGAACGGAAGCCCACATATAGCTCTTCGCCGGCAGCAAGTCCCAACGCGCGGGGACGAATCCCTCGCCGCTCACCCGGCCGCCGTCGTAACTTTCCTTCAACTTGCCGGCCACGCAGTCCTCAATCACCTGCCGCCAGATGACGTCGCCATCGCCGCTCACCACGGAATGGGCCGTGCCCAAATCGCGAGCCTCGTCAGGATAAAGCGTCGTATGAACGCCGCCGTAGATCACCCAGGCACCGCGAGCGCGGGCGATCTTGCCCACTTCGAAGCCACGTAGAGCATTCCCGGTATGAATGCCGATGCCCACAATATCGCCCGCTTCGATCGTCTCGGGCACCAAGCTTTCGAGGGTCTCATCCACGATTACTGGATCGCCGTAAATACGAGGGGTGGCCGCCGCTAGCACAAAAAGCCAACGCGGGGTAATAACGCCAATGCCAAAAGACACGTCGCTGGGGTTCACTAAATGAACACGCATGGGTAGAGACTCTCTTTCTCTCGGGAACCAAGCCAGCAACACGTTACGGCCAAGTCCTTGCTCCTAGATGAGTATACATCTTTCCCGCTCTACAACTTTTTCTCCGATTCGTCTTCGCTCAATCCAAATGGCGCTATTGCCTCGTATTAAACTTTCTGGAGGCTCGATGAATCGGCGGTCCAGGGCGATGATTCATGTGATAATAATGGGTGGCGGGCCCGTTGAACTGCGATTGTCACTCTGGCAAAATGTTTGACGCGACAATGGTTTTGCAACCCTAACCGCTCTTGAGGCGTCAGTTCAGGTAGGACGGTATTACGAATGCCCGGCATTGCGAATTCGCAAAACGAAACTGACTCGGCGGCAAGCGTTGGCTTGCGCCCAGAATCGCGGCCAGAATCGCGGCCAGAGTTGCGCACCGGCGCGCTTGAGGATCAGCTTGCTGCGGCGCTGGGCGGACATCAGGCGGAGCCTTGGCTAAAGTCCTTTATTCGCAATATTCGAGAGACTTTTTTTCCGCCTGAGCTGCCGCCTCTTGAAGTCACTTCGAAGCCGGTCGCCGTGAAAGATATTTGGAGCGGCTCCCAGGATGGGGGACGCTCCCGTTTTATTTCCGTGGGTCTCCACATTCTCATCATCACCGTTCTGGTGATTTTGGGTACCAGTCCAGCCATGCAAAAATTAGCGAAGGATTCGGTAGCCCTCATCGCTCCCGATCTTTCTCCTTATAAGCCGGCGCCGCAAAAGAAAAACTCCATGGGCGGCGGCGGTGGCGGTGGTGATCGGTCTCCCACTCCGGCCAGCAAAGGCAAGCTCCCCAAGATCGCTCCTCGCCAGTTCACTCCACCAATGGTGGTGGTGAATAATCCTAAGCCGAGGTTAGTGATGGAGCCGACGCTCATCATCCAGCCGGATGCGAATTTGCCTCAAGTCAACATGCCGGTGCTGGGTGATCCTCTCTCGGGTGTGAAGCTTGCGTCGAATGGCGGTGGTTCAGGCGGCGGTATTGGCTCCGGTCCGGGTGGTGGCGTTGGTTCGGGAGGCGGTCCTGGCTTTGGCCCGGGCTCCGGCGGCAATACGGGCGGTGGGGCTTACAAAATCGGCGGCGGAGTTTCGGCCCCAGCCGTCATTCTCAAAGTGGAGCCCGAATACTCGGAAGAGGCTCGCAAAGCGAAATTTCAGGGTACGGTCCTGCTGTCGGTCATCGTGGACGAAAAGGGTAATCCGCGCGACCTGCGTGTCGTTCGCCCTCTGGGCCTCGGTCTCGACGAAAAAGCGATCGAGGCGGTCATGAAGTGGCGCTTTCGTCCGGGTCTCAAAGATGGGCGCGCAGTTCCGGTTTCGGCTTATGTCGAAGTGAACTTCCGCCTGCTCTAAAAATTCCCGCAAGTGGCATACGCTATTCGCTACTCATGCCAATGGCCGCGCTCACCGGAGCGGACCCGACGGGTACCAAGTGAAACAGGGGCGCTGAGCGGTCCCGCCGCACCACCTTGGTGAACCGGCTGGTGCTCAACACCGCCATATCGCCGGAGGACTTGTTCAGCACCAACGCAAATTGATCGTCCGGGGTCATCGCAATGTGAATCGGCTGCTGACCCACCGGCACCGCGCCCACCACGCGCTGCGTCGGCACGTCGATCACGGTCACCGCATTGGACGTAGGATTCGCCACAAATAAGTAAGCGGGGTTACGGCTGGCTGCCATCGCGCCTGGCTGATGGCCGGCTAACAGTGTGGCCGCCACCTGACTCTGGAAGGGATAGACAATCGCGACCGCGTCGGCCCCCTCTCCGGTAACGAATAACTGGCCCAGGTCGCCGCTGAAACAGAAACGGTCAGGCCGGATGGCGAGCGGCAGGTCCACCACCAATTTGCCGCTCGCTGTATCGATTACCGAAAGCAGTTTTTCGCCCGGCAGGCCGACCAGAATCCAAGTTCCGTTCTTCAGAAAACGGAGCGTGCCCCCCACGGAACTCAGCTTGGCGCGGAGAGCCAGCCGGCGGGTCGTCAGATCAACGATGGCGACTTCGCCCGTGCCCGCAAGAGTGCAAGCGGCGTGGGGGCTTTCGGGCGACACGTCGAAGTCGACGGCGGGCGCAGGCAGATTCACCCGGGCCAGCACCTCGAGCTTTTGCCGCTCCACGATCACCACCTGCTGTTTCGCGATGAGGCACAGCATGGTCTGATCGCTCGAGATCCGCAGTTCGCGCGCGCCCACCCCTACCGCCACCCGTCGGGTCACCTGCCGTTTGGCCACGCTCACTTCGTGCAGCAAACCGTCAGCGGCGGAAAGAGCATAGATGGTGCGGCGGCCCGGCGAAGCCAGTACCTCGGTGGGGTCAGCATCCAGCGGAATGCGTCCCGCCAGCGCGAACACCGCCAGGTTGATTACGGCGATGGCCCGGCCTTCGCTATTGGCGACGAAGGCGAAGCTATTGACGATGGGCTCCGAACGGCCGCATCCCGCCAGGGTGAGACCGGTGGCGGCCAGAAAGTCCCGCCGGTCAAGCCCGGTCATCGTAGGATCGCCGCCGCTGTTTCGCGGGCCAGTTGGATGCAATCCGGAATGCCGATGCCGCGGTAAGCGTTCCCGATCAGGTGTAAGCCGGGGTACCGCCCGGCACGTTCCGCTGCTTGGTGCATGCGATCCGCGTGCCCCACGGTGTATTGGGCCATGGATCGCGGCCAACGCGAGATGCTCCGAAAGGCCGGTGCGGCCGTGATACCCAACAAGCGTTTCAGATCCTCGCGAGTGAGGGCTTCAATCTCTTCGTCGCTTTGGCTGAGGACGGCCGCTCGTCCGGCTCCGCCCAGAAAACAACGCAACAACGACGTGCCCTCCGGTGTCCGGTGCGGAAACTTACGGCCAACGTACGTGCAAGCCACCAGCGACTGGCGTTCTTTCGCGGGCACCAAGAAACCGAAGCCGGTGAGTGGCTGTTTCAAGTCGGCATCGCGGTATCCCAATGCCACCGTCATCGACGAGCTATAGCCCACTTGGCTGAGTAAGTGCTGTAACTCCGGTGCCATGCCGCCGAGTAAGTCAGCCGCCGCCCATGCGGGCGTGGCGATCACTAAGTGGTGCGCACTCAACCACTCGCCATGGAACAGAACCTCGTAGCCGCCCGTTGCGGCACGCACTTGCTCCACCGCGCCGCGTAACCTCTCCACCCCGCTCATGCGCGCTTCCAGCGCTCGCACCAGATCGTGCAACCCGCCTTTCAGGGTACGGAAGAGACTGCCCGTGGCGGCCGGGCTGTGCCGCCGGCTCATCAAGGTTCCGCGCGTCAGACTGCCGTACTGCCGTTCAAGATCGACAAAGCGCGTCAGCGTGCTATTGACTGACAAATCTGCGGGATCGCCTCCGTATACACCCGATAGCAGCGGCTCGGCCAGATAGTCCACGGCCTCTTGTCCATAGTGGTCCCGGACAAAATCCGCCACCGAACGTTCGGGTAACTCCGCCAAAGGCGGACGCCGGAAATACTCGAGCCCCATCTTGATCTTAGTGCCCCAGCTCAGCAAAGGCGTCGTCACCATGGGCCAAATTTTCGTCGGCACCATCATCATCAAGCCATCGGGCATGGGCACCATGCGGCCATGGCGGCGAATGTAAGTGACTCGTTGATGGTCGTTGGAGCTGATTAAGTCCGCGCCCAAGCCGACTTCCTGGATCAGCTCCGCCGCAGCGGGCTTGGCGGCCAGAAAGCTATCCGGCCCGCCTTCCACTACGCAGCCATCGATCAGGCGCGTCTGTAAGAGACCGCCGAGCGTCAACTCGCGCTCCATCAGTGTCACTGCCCGGCCCGCCTTGGCCAGCGTGTAGGCGGCGGTAAGACCGCTGATGCCCCCGCCAATGATGATGACATCGCGCATGGCGCTTTTGCTCGCTTTTAGAGCTTGAACTCGCGGACGATTTCGACGGCCGCCTTCACGTTGTCCACGGGCGTTTCGGGTAAGATGCCGTGGCCCAAATTGAAGATGTGCCCCGGGCGCGAACCCGTCCGGCGTAAGAGGTCATGAATGCGGGTGCGCAACTCGGGCAGCGGCGCGAAGAGCACGGCCGGATCGAGATTGCCCTGGATGGCCGAACGATAGCTGATCTCGCTCCAGGCTTGGTCGATGTTGATCCGCCAATCGACGCCCAGCACGTCGCCGCCGGCCGCGTGCAGCTCCTTGAAGAAGCCGCCCGTCCCGGTGCCAAAATGGATCACGGGCACGCCCGTCGCGCGAATCCGTTCGATTAAAGCCCGCGAATATTGCGCCACGTAGCGCACATAATCATCCGGACCCAGCGCGCCCACCCAGCTATCGAACACCTGAATGCTGCGCGCGCCCGATGCCACCTGCATCACCGCAAACTGGCCCAGCACATCGACCAGCTTGCCCATCAGGCGCCGCCACAAAGTCTCGTCGCCGTACATCAGCTTCTTGGTCTCAATAAAATTGCGCGACGGGCCGCCTTCGATCATGTAGCTGGCTAGTGTGAACGGGCAGCCGACAAAGCCAATCACCGGGACACGGCCCGCCAGGGCACGCGTCACCAGTTGGATCGATTCGCCCACGTAGCCCAAGTCGTCCGTGTTCGAGATCGACAAAGAGTCGATGTCGTTGGACGTGCGTACGGGGTTGTCGATGTGCGGGCCTTCGCCGGCCCGGAACTCGAGTTTCAAACCCATCGGCTCGACGGGCAATAGCAAGTCGGCAAAGATGATGGCGGCGTCGACGTCGAGCACCTCGACGGGTTGCAGCGTAATTTGGGCGGCCAGATCCGGCTTTTTGCAGAGTTCGAGAATGGTGTTCTTCGCCCGCAGATCGCGGTACTGCTTCATGTAGCGGCCCGCTTGCCGCATAAACCACACGGGACGGACATCGGTCGGCCGGCGCCGGCAGGCGTCGAGAAAACGGCTACTCATTGGAGCCACGCGCATTTAGGTTCCCATCCGTCTTCGCACGTGAAAGCGCGAAAACTCTTTAGATCTTGATTACGGGCCTGGGCTTGGGCGAACCACGCGCGGCCATTCACATACAGGGGTTTGGTCCAGGCTTCGCTATCGATCGCGCGGGGCGCGACGATGCTTACCGACAACATGCCTTCGGCCGGGTAACCGGTCCGCGGATCCATGATGTGACTATAAACGTGCTTGCCTGCCATAAAGAACTTTTCATAATTGCCGGAGGTCGAAAGGCTCTCGTCTTTCAAAAGCAATTCGCCCACGGAGCGTTGGCGGTTTTTGGGGTCACTGATGGTCACCTTCCAACCGGCTTCCCCTGGCGGCGTGCCCAGCGCGTACACGGTACTGGTGGAAGCCGAGATAAAGGCCGAACGAACCCCGGCCTCGCGCAAGATTTTCACAATTCGGTCCACTGCATAGCCTTTGCCGATGCCGCCCGGGTCAATCGCCATGCCCGGCCGGCGAAAGCGCACGGTGCGTTTTGCGGCGTCGAGTTCAATGTGGTGCCAACCAATAGCGGCGAGTACGGCTCGAATCTCCGAGCGATGTGGCAATCGTCCTGAACCTTTATAAAATCCCCAAACCTTCATGAGCGGGCCAACGGTGATGTCGAAAGATCCTTCACTTCGCCGGCTGTATTCCAGGCAGGCGGATAATAGGTGGAGGCTCTCGTCGGAGACTGCCACCGGCCTCTCGGCGGCGAAGCGATTGATCTCGCTCCACTCGCTGGACTCTTTGTAGTTCGAAAGTAATGCATCCAATCGCCGCACTTCATCGAATGCCGCTTCGGACGCCGCTTCCAACTGGTAACGATCCAGGCCGTAAAGTACCAGGGAGTAAGTTCCTCCCATGGCATCCAAATTCGCCTCAAACCGGAGCAAATCTCCAGCCAGAAGCGCTTGGCCCAACCATAAAACTAGCACAGTTTGTATCAGTTGGCGGGAAAATGAACGTATTTTCAGCACGGTTAGAATGACCCAAGGGCTCTCTTTTCATTGGATCAAGTTCGCACACCGGAATCAACGCTTTCTGCAAAGCAACCTTTCGGCTACGGTGCGCGAAACGAAGCCAAAATGCAGGCAAGTCTATTGATTGCAATGCGTTAAGCGGTATATGGCCGATACTAAACTGGTAGGGGGACGGAAATCCCATTTTGGAATGCTATGAGGTAAACTTAGGTTGGCTTGGTCCTGGGACTGAATCGATCCTTGGTCTATACGCGGTGGCGCACTTCGCACCGCAAGATTGAAATAGCCTCTATGAGAGTACTTTTTGCACTTCTCGAAATCCTGTTGCTCATCGGCTTGAGCTCGTGCAAGAAGAGTGACAACAAGCGTCCGGCGTCCACGGCCGTCCAAAAAGGCCCCGCTCGCCAGATGTTAGCCCTGCCGGAGCTCGACGTGAAACGTCCGCATTACCGGAATTCGATCGTGGCAGGCGGGGTGGATACGCCCGAAGAGATGCGGCAGAAAATGAAAGCCGACCCGGTGGTTCACTCCCACTACGAAGGGTTGGATCCCGGCCAGATGCGGGCGATTCGGCAGCCGCAGGATGATAGCTATTACGTTTCCTACCGCGTCGGCAATCAGGTTTACTGGACCTCTCGCAAGGTCACCGTTAAGCGAAACGAAGTCGTGCTGACGGACGGCAAAGATTGTGTCCGGGGGCGCTGCGGCAATCGCATGTCGAAGATCGCGCGCGGGCCCATACTGGCCATCATCGAGCCGCACCCGTTTGTCTTTGACCAAGCACTCACTCTCGAGGAAGCGCTGGAACCCTTCGGCGTAGCGGGAGCGGGGGCGTTGCCGCTGAACGGTTCCTATGTGTCGATTCCGTTTCTGGTGAGCGATTTACTGCCGGGGCCGGTGACGGTGGTCGGTACCAGTTCCGGAGTGGCGGTGGCTGGCCCAGGGGCGGTTGCCACGGCAGGTGCCGGCGGTGGCGCGGGGGGCGCTGGCGCGCCAGGGGCCCCTGGCGCGCCCGGCGGACCTTCCGGTTACATTCCTTGGCCGGCACCGATCCTGGGCATCGTGTATTGGAGCAATATCAACAACACCATCTTGCCGCCGACGCCCGTCAATGGGCCCATCACCAACAGCAGCACCTTCGTCACCACTTACACGACCGTTGATAATTCCGTCCTCGTACAGAACGCCAGTTCTACTTACAACGTGAATAACTCCATCTCGAACTCGACTTTCATCACCAACCTTTGCCCTACCTGCTGCCTCACGTCGAGCTCCAGCAGCTCAAGCTCCAGCAGCAGTTCCAGCTCAAGTTCTTCGTCCTCCAGCTCCAGTTCGAGCTCGAGTTCCGGTTCGGGTGGCTCCAGCTCCAGTTCGTCGGGAAGCTCGTCGGGTTCTGGGTCGTCGGGATCTGGCTCATCCGGATCTGGCTCATCGGGATCTGGCTCATCGGGGTCATCTGGTTCTGGCTCGTCCGGTTCAGGTTCAAGTTCGAGCAGCGGTGGCAGGTTCGAGCCGATACCCGAGCCCGGTACGATGGGTCTGGTTGCGTTGGCGCTGCTGCTGGCCGTCGCCGTCCGCCGCCGCTAACTTATTTACCTGGGGGATGAAACGTCCCCCGCATCCGGATGGAAGATCCTTGATCTCCCGAAGAGCCGGGCGAGGTTAAAAGCCAAAGCGAGGTTGGGTCGTAGCGGCCGGTTTCGACGGCGTTCACGGTCTGGCGCGATACGCCGAGCCGCCCGCTATAAGGACGCAGGGCAACTGGTCATCGACCCACAGCTACAACTCCGATGACTTGCTGGTATTGGCCACGCTCGCCGACCAGGTTCATACCGGGATCGCGAAACTCCGCGCCGGTGGAAACGACGATTAGCGTAACCACGACACCTGACATTATCGGAAAGATCAGTCTTGGACACCAAGCCGGTATCGATCCGAAAGTATCCGTCGACCAGCGAGGCCTCGGGATTGGCGTCGCGTTGGATGTTTATACGAAGGCCGCGCTCTCCACGCGGGCCGAAGCGGCGAAGTAACTCGAAGAGAGCATCCTGGCCGCTTAATGGAGTGAAAACCGGTGGTAGGATTTTCGAGGCTCTGTAAGCTGTTGATTTGGAGCGGGAGACCGGGGTCGAACCGGCGACGTTCAGCTTGGGAAGCTGACATTCTACCACTGAATTACTCCCGCTCTAGGGGCTGACAACTCCAAAGTTACCACAACTCTTATCAGCCTCACCGAATGCCACCGAATGCCACCGTGGAGCCCCATCGAAACCAACGGCACTTTTCTAATATGATCAAATGAAAACGCCATGACACAAATTACGGTCAGCCTTTTCGTCTCACTGCTCTTCGCGCCACTCACCCTCGCCGCCGAGGGCCCGGTGCGACCCCACATCACGGGCGTTGCCCACATGGCGCTCTTCGTCCACGACATCGAGAAATCGCGTGCCTTCTACCATGACTTCCTCGGCTATGAGGAAGTCTTCAAGTTGGACAACCCCAACGGCAGCCTCTCCCTCACGTTCGTCAAAGTCAACGACCGCCAGTACATTGAACTTTTCCCCGAGAAGGAGCCCAACAGCGACCGGCTCAACCATATATCGGTTGAAGTGGATGACGCCGAGGCCATGCGCGCCTACCTTGGCTCCAAAGGCATTACGGTACCGGAGAAAGTGGGCAAAGGCCGCATCAAGAACTCGAACTTCAATGTGAAAGATCCCGATGGCCACACGGTCGAGATCGTGCAATACGAGCCCACCGGCTGGACCGTTCGCGACAACGGCAAAGCTCTCAATGGGCTGCGCATTTCCCCGCGCATGATGCATCTCGGAATTCTGGTGGGCTCGCTGGAACCGGCCATGAAGTTTTACCGTGACATTCTCGGTTTTGAGGAAATCTGGCGCGGTAGCAAAGACGGCCAGCAGCTCAGTTGGGTGAACCTGAAGGTCCCGAATGGTAAGGACTACGTGGAGTTCATGCTTTATGACCAGATTCCTGCCGCGACGGCACGCGGCACGCAGCATCACATTTGCCTCGAAGTCGACGATATCGATCAGGCGCTGGCCCAACTCGAGAAACGTCCGGCCCGTCAGGCGTACACGCGTCCTTTGGAGATCAAGACGGGCATCAACCGCAAGCGCCAGTTGAATCTTTTTGACCCGGATGGCACGCGTATTGAATTGATGGAGTCGCGCACGGTGGACGGTAAGCCTACGCCTTCGTCAACTGCTCCCCCGTTGCGATAATGGGTCCCTTAGGCAGCGGATCCTGCGATAGGCCGTGAAAGTTTACAAACCAAGCGGTCCATGTACTAGTGTTTTGACCGGGTACAAAATATCTTCTGTATGCCATCGCAACATCCCCTCCCTGACGGTCGGGGTTCGTCAGATGGCCGCATTTATTGGCGTATAGACGAACCCTGACCGTGAGGGAGGGACTTCTGCGACACGCCGGAGGATAAAAATCAACCGGTCGACACTAGCTTGCTGATGCTGTCCGCGACGGCTCAATTGACAAGATGAATCGACTCTTGGGCGTGAAATAAATGCGGAACATCGAGCCCGAGTGGTCACGCAAGGCATCGTAACCCGCTTCGCTCACTCGATAAGATTGCCCCTTCAGCACATAGCTATGGACAACCGTCTTGCGGCGCAGGATCTGGTCGATGCCATCTTGGATTTCCTCTCCCATACTGGTGTGCAGCCGGCCGTTGTCAGAACCTGCCTGGCCGGCGGCTAAGTCGGAAAGAAACATGACGAAACGCTCGGAATGAAGGATAAAGTTGATCACCAACGCGATGAGGCCGAAGACGATCGCCCCGCCGAAGGCGACCAGGTACTTGCCCATCGCCAGCATCAGCCGCACTTTGGTCATCACATACGGAAAAATCTCCGCCGCAAAGACGCACATCACAATCAGACCGGCCAGCGGCAAGCCCAGCAGTATAATCGGCACCACCGCTTTGATCGTCAACCGGATCATTTGATTCGTGCTCATCTTGCCGAGCCGGTTCTCTGCGAGATCGGCTTGGTTGAAACGATTCGTCCTCATCAAGTCGAGTAGAATCTCTTCGTCCTGATTCTCACACTGATATGCGTAATCGACGTACATTGTGTATCTCCTGTTTAAGGAGGAAATCGGTCGCTTCAATGGAAAAGTCTAGGGCCCTCGCGAGATTTTTGTTTTTGTCTGCCGCGAATCCGCTGCGGCCAAATCAACGTACTGGAGGGTAGTGGCCTCCAGATGTAGCACAATAATGATGATCGTATGCATATTCCAGACGGATATCTGAGCCCCTCCACCTGCGCGTTGGCCTACGCGTCAGCGGCACCGTTCTGGTATGTCGCGTTGCAAAAAGTGAAGCGGCAGCTGCACACCCGGTTCGTCCCGCTGATCTCGGTATTTTCCGCCTTTTCCTTCGTCATCATGATGTTCAACCTGCCTTTACCCGGCGGTACGACGGGCCATGCCACCGGCGTCGGGCTGGCGGCGGTGGTGTTGGGGCCTTGGGCGGGGATGCTGGCGATCTCAGTCGCTTTGGTGATCCAAGCGGTGTTCTTCGGCGACGGCGGTATCACGGCAATCGGGGCCAATTGCTTCAACATCGCCATCGTCGGCAGTCTGGTGGCCTCGCTCGTTTACCGCCTGGTGGCCGGGGCCTCGGCGATGGGTTCGTCGCGAAGATTGCTAGCCGCAGGCTTGGGCGGCTATGCAGGCATCAACGCGGCCGCGTTGATTACGGCGATCGAGTTCGGCTTGCAGCCGTTGCTGTTTCGTGACGCGGCCGGCACGCCGCTCTACGCGCCTTATTCGTTAGGCATTGCGATTCCGGCGATGATGATCGGCCATTTAACCTTCGCGGGATTCGCCGAGTTTTTGATATCGGCCGGTGTCGTATCCTACCTGCAGCGCACCGATCCGGCCCTACTGGCGCGGGAAGCGCCGTCAGCGGAGTCGGGTGTGGCGACGGCCTCTTTGCGTAAGCTGTGGGCGGGGATGGCTCTGCTGATGATTCTGACGCCACTGGGTTTGTTGGCCGTGGGGTCGGCCTGGGGCGAGTGGGCACCGGAAGATTTTGCGAAGCCAGAAACGAGGCGTTCGATTGCCGCCGTCTCCCACGGCCAAGTGCCCGCCGCAGCGCCCGCCGGCTTACAACGCCTATCGTCCATCTGGACCGCCCCCATGCCGGACTACGCGCCGCCCATCTTAAAGAGCCAAGCCTTTGGCTATATACTCTCGGCCATGGCGGGCACCGGCCTCATTATTCTGTTTTCCCTGCTGATCTTCAGGCGCGGCAATGTCTGAAGGCCTTCACCACTTAGTCCACCGCCGAAAAGGCTTTCTCGACCGGACGTTGGCCGAACTGGCGCACGTCCTGGACCGCTCATTCTCCGCCGAACTGTCTTCCTC
>JANLPT010000080.1:0-5889 GCA_031367405.1 Bryobacteraceae bacterium | reverse complement strand
GCGACGAACCAGGGCAGCCAATGGAAGACTTCGCGCTACGCCCTGGCCGAAGATTTTGCGGCCGCCCAGAGCGCCGCCAAGTCCGGCGGGACGCTCAGTTGGATGGAGGCGGCAACGGACACCGTATACGGGCCCCAGTGGACCCATCCGCATCCATCCTGGTCTCCCGATGAGAAGCGCATCGCGTTCGGCAGCGACCGCACCGGCATCACCCAGGTTTACGTCTGCGATCTGCTTTAGGCGAAACGCTTACGCGCGCGGAACCGCGAAGAAAACGTGCCCCCATGGCGGTTAGTTAAGCCTTGCGAAGGCTCAGCAAACGGCACTGACAGGATGACTCGCGGTCGCCGGTTTCCAGTTGAACGGTGGCGTGTTCAATGCCGAATTTCCGGTGCAGCCCTTCCTCGATTTCCCGCAAGAGTTCGTTGTTGCCGCTAGGAATGCTCATGACGAGGTGCGCCGTTAGAGCCGCTTCGGTAGTGCTCATTCCCCAGACGTGAAGGTCATGCACACCCACCACGTTTGGCAGGCCTAAAAGGTAAGCTTCGACAGACGGTAGCTGTATGCCTTCGGGCACGGCATCGAGAGCGAGGTTCACCGAGTGCTTTAGCAGGTCCCAAGTACCAAAGAAGATCACTGCCGAAATGACGAGGCTCACGGCTGGGTCAACCCATTGCCAACCCGTGTAGAGGATGGCGGCACCCGTAATCACCACTCCCAACGACACGGCAGCATCGGCAGCCATGTGGAGGAACGCGCCGCGAACGTTCAGGTCCCCATGGCGTCCGGATGCAAACAGAAGCGCCGTGGCACCGTTAATGACGATGCCTAAAGCAGCTACCCACATCACTGTGCGGCCTGCCACTGGGCTAGGCTCGTTGAAGCGCTGCATTGCTTCCCAACTAATGGCACCGAGCACCAGCAGCAGCACCACCGCATTGATCAAAGAGGCGAGAATCGAGGAGCGGCGCATTCCATAAGTTCTGGCTTGGGTAGGGCGTGTACGCCCTAAAAGCGACGCGCCCCAAGCGAGAGCCAGTGCCAGCACATCACTTAAGTTGTGGCCCGCATCGGCTACCAGCGCCAGGGAATGTGAGATTTTTCCATAGAAAAACTCGACGATCACAAAAGTTAAATTCAAAACGATCCCGATCGCAAAGGCTCTACCGTAGCTCTTCGGTCCGTGATGATCGTGTGAATGGTCCATTGCGCAGCGTTCCCCGAGTCAATGCGCTATATATTCAAGTCCAAGCGGCCGGTGCTATCGCCGAAAGTCTCGGTCGGAACACCCACCCGGTCCAGCATGTTTACGAAAAGATTGGCCACCGGCGTCATCGGCGGAGCTTGCACGAAACGTCCGCCACGCTGGCCGCCCGCCCGCCCGGCGACGAGTAAGGGCAAATTTACATAGGAGTGCTGATTGCCATCGCTAATCGCCCCCCCGTAGAGGATCGTCGAATGATCGAGTAAGTTGCCGTCGCCATCCGGCGTCGACTTCAGCTTTTGTAAGAAGTAAGCGAATAACTCCACGTGGAAGCAGTTGATCTTAGTCACTTTCTCGATAAAGTCGGGATGGCCCCGATGATGAGTAAGTGGATGGTGCGGATCGGGCACGCCGATTTCAGGGTAAGTGCGCACGCTGCCTTCGCGGCCGATCATCATCGTAGAGACGCGCGTCAGATCCGATTGGAAAGCGATCGCCTGCAAATCGAACATCAATTTGACATACTCGGAAAATTGGAACGGAATGCCGGAGGGTTTCTCCACCGGCGGCAAGGCGGTATCCTTTTCGGCCAGCTCAATGCGCTTTTCCACCTCGCGGATCGAAGTAAGATACTCGTCGATCTTGCGGCGGTCTGGCGCGCCAAGTGTCGCCACCAGCTTTTGCGTGCTTTCCATTGAGCGGTCGAGAATGCTACGGCGGTAAAGAGCGCGTCTCGCCCGCACTTCGGGCGGCAGGCTAGGGTCGATATTGCCAAAGAGGCGTTCGAACACCGAGCGCGGGTTCACCTCCACCATCATGGGCGTGTCGGCGTCCTTCCACGAAATGCTATTCGTGTAAGCGCAACTTGACCCGGTATCGCAATTGCCCACCATGCGCGAATCCTCGCAACCCAATTGCAGCGAAGCGACTCGGGTTTCGGCGGCAAATTTCTTGGCGGCTACCTGATCGAACGTCAAGCCGGCGTGGACGTCGGCCCCCATCGTTAACTTGGGTTGCGCCGAAGATAGAAAGCTACCGGACGCTTTGGCATGGCCGCCACCCTTGGCCTTGCCGGCGGCGGGATTAGTTAGGTTCGCCACAATGTTGATGTCGGCTTTGAAGGGCTCGAGCGGCTTCAGAATGCGAGAGAACGTGAAGTCGGTGCCGGTGCCGGTAGGCGACCATTGGTTCATGATGATGCCGTTTGGCACATACACCACGGCCACCCGTTGCGCCTGCTGGCCGGCTTTAACCGGCGCGGCAAAAGCGGGCCGCATCGCATCCAGCAAAGGCAACGAGATGGCTCCGCCGATCAGCGCGCGGCGGGAAATGTGTTTTCCAGTGATGTAAGTCATTGCTTATGTTCTCCTGTCCGGGCGGTGACTAAGCCGCTGCGGCGCATCTGAAAAGGGTAGCTATTCACAATCTCGAGCACTAACTGCGAGAAGCGGTAATTCTTGGCCGGAAGCCGGTCACTGATCGAAGCAACCAGCGCGCGATCGTAACGTTCGAGGCCGCGTCCGGTGGCATAAGTAAGTAACTTCTCAGTCATGCCACGCACGAAGGCGTCCCGGTCGTTGCTGAGTAACTTCTTCAGCTCCACCGGACCATGGAAAAGGCGGTTGCCGGGCAAGGCACCGGACGAGTCCACGGGAAACTTGCCATCCACGTCGCGCCATGCGCCCACCGCGTCGAAATTCTCCAGGCCGAAGCCCAGCGGGTCCATTTTGGCATGGCAACTGGCGCAGGCCGGGCTCTGGCGGTGCGCTTCCATCTGCTGCCGCAGCGACGCGGAGAGGCCCACTTTCGTGTCGTCCAGCGCCGGCACCGAAGGCGGCGGCGGCGGGGGCGGCGCGTTGAGTAAGTTCTCCAGAATCCACTTACCACGCAGCACCGGAGAAGTGCGCGTTGAGTAAGAGGAAATCGTCAGGATGCTGCCGTGAGCCAGAATGCCGCCGCCGCGCTGATTCTTACTCATATCCACGCGGCGGAAGGCTGGCCCCGTAATATCTGGAATGCCATAAAAGCGTGCCAGACGTTCGTTAAGAAACGTGTAGCCGGCATCGAGAATATCGAGCACGCTGCCGTCCTGGCTCACCATATTCTGCAGGAATAGCTCCGTCTCGCGGCGCATGGAATAGCGCAGACTTTCGTCGAAGTCCTTAAAGCGTTCGGGGTCCGGCTTCATCACGTCGATATTTTTAAATTGCAGCCATTGCCCCGCGAAATTTTCTACTAATGCCTGCGACTTAGGGTCACGCAGCATACGCCGCACCTGGGATTCGAGCACGGCTCGACGCCGCAATTGGTCACCCGCCGCGAGCCGTAGCAATTCCGCATCCGGAGTGCTACTCCAAAGAAAGTAAGAGAGGCGCGACGCCAGTTCGTACCCATTCACCGGAACATCGGC
The DNA here is from genome assembly GCA_031367405.1 of Bryobacteraceae bacterium. Taxonomy (GTDB): domain Bacteria; phylum Acidobacteriota; class Terriglobia; order Bryobacterales; family Bryobacteraceae; genus JALHNI01. The sequence continues at coordinate 2,275 of JANLPT010000080.1, read as the reverse complement.
CGTCATGGCCTTCGAGGCACGCTCGCTTTCCAGACGAAAAAGAAAGTTCGGTGACACCAGGATGGCCTGTAAGGCGGTGCCAATGCCCTCCTCAAACCCATCTCCCTGCTGACGCGTCAAGTTATAAAAGCTAACGAATTCGGTTACTTCCGCCGCAGTTACTGGCCGGCGAAAAGCGCGGGCAGCGAAAGTCGCCACAATCGTACGGGCACAGTTGGCATCCTTGGCCGGGCAAACGAAGATCCGCGCGACGCTCTCCTTCGCCGGGCCAGCGGTCTGGTTAAAGGGCCCGCCGATGTCCAGCGACTCCCAGCGATTGTCGATGCGTGTTTCGATGCGATCCGTCTTAATCTTGGTCCCGTACTTACGAAGCGTTTCGATGTCCTTTTCGCTCAACTTACCGCGGGTCGAGATCATCGGCTCCGGAGGACGCGCCGATGGCTCGGGGCCATTGTACTTCGCCGGCAATCCATGATAGTTGCGTAAGTAAGATGCCGAAAGTAAATGCTCGCCGGCTTTTACCGGCACCCGCACTTCCACAATCTGTCCTTCCAGATCGGTCGCGTCCACCGTCCATTCCTTCACCTTCAGCCCGTCGATCCAAAACGCCGGCGTCACCGGCTCCGACTGGTTCGGCCGATGGCCGTTGAGCACTAAGCGAAAGTTATACTCGGCATCCACCGGAAAGCGATGCAGGAAATGCGCCGCATGACGCGTGCTGAGTCCGGATAAATCGTAGTTGAGAATATCCTTCGCCAACAGCGGCTTCGACGCCGTGCTATTCGTCAGTAACTCATTCAAACGCACCGGGGCTGAATAGTGCGTGGCGGAAGGCTTCATCGTCTCCTTACCAAAAATCGCGGCCCGCACCACTCGCTCCGCCGCATCCACATACTTCTCCAGCAGCACCGGCGACAAATTCAGCGCATCGCCGATATTGTCAAACCCAAACGCTGACTCGTCTTGCGGGAAGTTCTCGCTTGGGCGAATGTCTACCCCCAACAGGTCGCGCACCGTGTTGTTATATTCCGGCCGATTCAAGCGGCGGGCGGCGGCGCGGCCCGCATCCGGCTTCGTCGCCCGGTCCTGCCGCAAGAACTCGCCTTCCAGCCATTTAGTGACTGCGGCGATATCGGCTGCTGGGGGCTTGGGCGCGCCCGGCGGCGGCATCTCCCCGGACTTCATCTTGGCCGTCACCCGCTCCCAAAGCTCGCGCTCCCCATCGAAATCGTGGGTACCGCTCAAGTTAACGTCACCCGACGTCACCTTCGCATTGTGGCAGCCGGCACAATTCTTGTTGACCAACGTCGAGACGGATCGCCCGTCCGGCCAGCCGGGCACGGCGAGAATCAGGAGTATGAAAAGGGAACGAATGGTAGGCCTCTCTATTGTTTAGTCTACTGCTTATTTATCAGGCGACAAGCGGCGAGATCTGGTTACTGGGACTCAACCTCTTGACATCAACCACAATTCAAGTCATAATCTAAACCAGATGAACGTCCAAAATGCCAAAACCAACTTCTCTAGCCTACTTGACCGAGTGGTGGCCGGTGAGACGATCGTCGTCAGCCGTCACAATAAGCCGATTGCCGAGTTGCGGCCCTTGCCCAAAGCCATCCCGATGCGGACGGCAGGCTTGCTGAAGGGCCAGATTCGCTGGACCGAGAACGCATTCAAGCCTTTGGATGACAATGAGTTAGCTGACTTTGACGGCACGCCCCTGTTTCCCGTCGCCATTTCCGCGCACTCGAACGGCCAGTGAAACTCCTCCTCGACACGTGTAGCTTCATTTGGTTCCTGGCTGACGCGCCCGAGCTCTCCGCCAAAGCACGGGCCGCCATCCTTGACCCGGCCAACTCCGTCTACCTCAGCGCCGTTTCGGCCTGGGAGATCGGCCGCAAATACGCCAAAGGCGATCTGCAACTGCCCAGCCGCCCCGAATCCCTCATCCCCCAAGTCCGCACGGACTCCGGCATTCTCTCCCTCCCCCTCTCAGAGGAAGACGCCATCTCCGCCGAGAAGCTGCCCCTGCTGCACAAGGACCCCTTCGACCGCATGATCATCGCCCAAGCGCTGATGCAAGGCATGGTCGTCGTCACCCCAGACCGGGCCTTTGAGCCCTACCCCGTCCGGCTGCTCTGGTAACACCGGCCATCGGGAACTCAGCGAAAGTTTTCGATCAACCACAAGTCCGACCCGGTGACTGGCTTGGAAAATAAGAATGTCTTCTCGTCGGGGGAGACTGTCAGTCCGAAAGCAACTGGTCTTTCGATCT
>JANLPT010000074.1:0-16259 GCA_031367405.1 Bryobacteraceae bacterium | reverse complement strand
ATCAAGGGCAACAAAGACGGTATGAAGGGAATCATCGACATTTTTACCGGCAAGAAAAAGGCCGCCCCAGCGAGCCCGCCCAACTAACCGTGGAATTAAACCGTGATGGTGGATCCATCGAAGCGAGTAAGTGAGAAGCCTTGGAAGTCTTCGTTGAAACACGCGCGTTCCTGACGCAGATAACGAATGGCGACTTCTTCGCCCAGGCGCATGGCTTCAGTGGCGTCAGTGCGCCAATGCACCCCGGCGATGTTGCGGCCGTGGGCGACGTTGGCTGCGAGTTTGTTCAGTTCGCCGCCTAGCGTAAGCGGGGCGCCCTGATAAGGCACCAGCGACAAGCCATCATCGGAAGCTTCGAGCGGTGCGCTGGGGATACGCTTCCTCGTCGCCGTTGGCGGGATGAGCGAGCGAGGACGTCCGGCATTCGGCCATCGCCATATCCTGCCGCAAGTTGAAAGCGGCGTTGGAGCGCGAGACTGGCGCTGCCGCCTGGGCCGCGACAGAAGACGCGATCCCAGCCAGAGAGGCTTGTTTCAAAAAAGATCGCCGCACGGTTGGTAGGGTTGCTCATCGTTACGCCGTTAACCTTACTCTAAAGGCGGAAATTAAAAACGATCAATGGGTGAATTGCAAAGCTTTGGTAAAGTTTGCTTTTATGTAAAGCTGCGGAGTGACGCTAGGGCGACTTTCACCAGCTAAAATCGAAAGACGATGCCGACGTTTCTCTTTCTCTTCGCGACTACCGCTTTCGCCTTCGAGCCCAGCCCCGAATTAGCCCGCTGGGAGCGCCAAGCCCGCGCCGTGTCGATTATTCGGGACGACTGGGGCATTGCCCATGTTTATGGCAAAACCGATGCCGACGCCGTGTTCGGGGCCGTTTATGCCCAGGCCGAAGACGACTTCAACCGCGTGGAGACCAACTACCTCAATGCGATGGGCCGGCTGGCGGAGGCGGAAGGAGAAGCGAAGATCTTTCAGGATCTGCGCATGAGGCTTTTTATCGATCAGGCGGACTTAAAGGCGAAGTATGCCGCGAGTCCCGCCTGGCTGCGAAAGTTGATGGATGCCTTCGCCGGCGGGCTCAACTTTTATCTGGCCAAGCACCCGCAAGTAAAGCCCCGAGTGATTCAGCGTTTTGAGCCTTGGATGGCGCTCAGTTTCACCGAAGGGAGTATTGGCGGCGACATCGAGAGCATTCACTTGAAACAGTTGGAGGAGTTATATGGGGGACGTCCCGCCGAGACCGCGCGGGTGGAGGCCGATGTCCTGGCCGAACCCGGCGGCTCAAACGGTGTCGCCATCGCGCCCGCGAATACGGCCGGAAAGCGAGCCCTACTGCTGATCAATCCGCATACCTCTTTCTTCTTCCGGTCCGAACTGCAAATGGTCAGCGGAGAAGGGCTCAACGCGTACGGCGCTTCCACCTGGGGACAGTTCTTCATCTATCAGGGCTTCAATGATCGTGCCGGTTGGATGCATACGTCGAGCGGCATCGACACCATTGACGAGTATCTAGAAACGGTGGAGAAGAACGGCGAAGGATTCGTCTACAAATACGGTGCTGGCACTCGCGCCGTCACCGCGAGCCAACTGAAGATTCCCTATCGAGGGCCTCATGGCATAATGGAGAAGACTTTCACGGTCTACCGGACGCATCATGGGCCCATCGTGCGAATAGCCAACGGTAAGTGGGTGAGTGTCCGGCTAATGCAGGAGCCCATTGCCGCTCTAACCCAATCGTATCTGCGTACCAAGGCTAGAAGTTACAAGGCATATCGCCAGACCATGGAGTTGAAGACTAACTCCTCGAATAACACCATCTATGCGGATGCCGACGGCACCATCGCTTATTTCCATGGCAACTTTCTGCCGAAACGCGACCCGCGCTTCGATTGGACTAAGCCGGTGGATGGCAGCGACCCAGCCACGGAATGGGGACCGCTGCACGCCTTGAATGAACTGCCCGAGTTACTCAATCCGCCCAGCGGCTGGCTCTATAACGCCAATAACTCGCCGTGGTCAGCGGCTGGTGCCAGCAGTCCGAAGAAACAGGACTATCCGGCCTATGTGGAGAACGGAGTCGAGTCCGCGCGAGGCTTACACGCGATGCGGGTATTGGCGGGTGTCAAGAACTTCACGGTCGATTCACTGCTCGCCGCCGCTTATGACTCATATCTGCCTTGGTTTGAGAAGACGATTCCCGCTTTGGTGAAAGCCTGGGACGACCATCGGCGCGCCGATTTAGCGCCGCAGATCGCTCTGCTGCGCTCCTGGGATTTGCGCTGGTCCGCTTCGTCTGTGCCGACTTCTTTGGCCGTCTTCTGGGGCGACGAACTCCGCCGCCGCAATCCGGCGGAGCTTCGCGCGGTGAACCTCTCCCTTGCCGAATACGCTGCGGCTCAGGCATCGCCGGCCCTGTTACTCGAGTGTTTAGCGGCGGCATCGGCCAAGCTGGAAGCGGACTTTGGCCAATGGAAAACTCCGTGGGGCGACATCAATCGGTTCCAGCGGCTCACGGGCGAGATCGTCCACCCCTTTAGCGATCAGGGTGCCAGCCTGCCGGTGGGTTTCACTTCCGCTCTGTGGGGTTCGCTCGCCTCTTTCGGCGCGCGTGCTTACCCCGGCACCAGGAAATGGTACGGCACCAGCGGCAATAGTTTTGTGGCGGTGGTGGAATTCGGCGACCGGGTTCGAGCCCGCGCCATCTCAGCGGGCGGCGAGAGCGGCCACCCCGCCTCACCCCACTTCAACGACCAAGCCCAACGCTACAGCACCGGCGACCTTCGCGAAGTCTACTTCTACCGGTCGCAGCTTCGAGGTCATACGCAGCGCGAATACCATCCGGGCAGGTGACTTAGTTCCACTCTCTTACAGTCGAAGTTCGTCAGTTTAACTTACTAAATGCCGGCTAATACTCTGGCCGCCTGGTTTGTAACTTTCGCCTAACTAGCCCACGGCTGACGACACGGTCAGAGCACTAATGGCTGGCCTTGGGCCAGACGACGCCTTGATCCTTCTTCACCACTGCTGCAAGGCCCCGGAATGTGAATTTCTGTACACGCTGGCCGCGATAAGTTTCGGTGGTATAGATATTGCCTTTGGAGTCAGTGGCGATGCTGTGGACGGCGTAGAATTGGCCCGGCTGACGGCCGCCATCGCCGAAAGTTGTTAGCTCTTCGAGCGTGTCGCGCAGTAAGATATGCACTTTCATATTAGATCCATCGGCGACATACAAATATTTCTGCTGTGCATCGTGCGACAGGGCCACGTCGAAAGCGGCACCGTCGCCGAGCGTGGGCTTCGACACCCAGCCTTCTTTGATGTAAGTGCCATCGGTCTTGAAGACTTGAACGCGATTATTCGTGCGGTCGCAAACATACAATAAGCCGTCGTTGGCGAGAATGACGCCATGTACTGGCGTACGGAATTGCTTGGCGACGGGCGCAGCGGGATTGTAAGGGCCCAAGTCAGTATCATCCGGCTTATTCCCGTAGGCACCCCAGTGCCGCTTGTATTTGAGCGTGTCAGCGTCGAAAACAATCACGCGGCGATTCCCGTAGCCGTCGGCGATGTACAGCTCATTGGTCTTCGGGTCGACGATCGACTTAGCGGGTAAGCGTAAGTTAGCGACGTCGTTACTCCCCTGGCTTTCAAAAGGTTTGCCGAGCTGCATCAAAAACTTGCCGGACTGCGTGAACTTCAGCAACATCGAATCATGCACGCGGCCCGCAGCAGCCATCTTGCCTTCATCGTGGGCGAGCGCGGCCGGAACTGAACCGCGCCCATTGCCGCCAATCCAAACGTTGCCCTTATAGTCGACGTCGATGCCGTGATTGGATGAGGGCCAAGTGAAGCCGTCGCCGCTCTGGCCACCCCAACTGGCGATCAAATCGCCGGCCGCGTTGAACCCCAACACGGAGGGCGCTGCCGCACAGCATTCCGAAGCTTTTGGCGTCAAGGTGGCGTAGTGTTCTTTCTCTTCGAGCGATCCGGCGCGATGGATAATCCAGACGTTGTCTTTGGCGTCAACCGCTACACCGATCGTGGCGCCGATCACCCAGTGGTTGGGCAGCGGCTTGGGCCACATGGGGTCCACTTCAAAGCGCGGCGCTTGCGGGCCGGCCGCCTCCACTGCGGCACGCTGGTCAAGGAAGTACACGCCAGCGGCCAGCGCCACGAAAATCGAAAGATAAACTCCGCCCCGGCCGTAAGAACAACACATCGCTATTTTTCTCCTTCTTGGATGAGCGTTCGCTATGATACACCCTTGCGGCCTGTTTTTTTAGTTGGCTTCTTCGCGTCGGCGGCAACGGCGTGGGCGCATGATGCGCCGGCGCAGGTGACGGTGCATCTGCACCTGAGGGCCGTGGGCCAGACGATGCGCGTCCTGGTGCGCATGCCACTCGATGCTGTGCGGGATGTCGATTTCCCGGTGACGGAAGCCGGCTACCTGGATGTCACTCGGGTGGCACCTCAGTTGTCCGGCCTGGCCAAGATCTGGGTAGCGGATCCGATTGTGCTGTACGAGAATGGCGTGGCATTGGGTGCGGGCCGGGTGGTGGCGACGCAGATCTCGATGCAATCCGACCACTCGTTTGCGACTTACCAACAAGCCGACGAGCATTTGCACGCGCCGCTGCCATTGAATCGTGAAAAGCTTTTTTGGAAGCAAGTCTTTTTCGATGTCGCGCTGGAGATTCCGATTCGCGATCCGCGCTCGTCCTTCTCCATCCGGACGGCGCTAGGGGGATTGGGCGAGCGAGTCAACACCGTGTTGCATTTTGGCGGCCGGACCTTCCTGCTGCCGGGCGACCAGGATCTCTTCCCGCTTGACCCTAACTGGGTGCAAGCCGCATGGCGCTTCGTCCGGATGGGCTTTTTTCACATCCTGGATGGCATCGATCACTTACTGTTCCTACTTTGTTTGGTGATTCCCTGCCGTCGATTTCGGGCATTGATCGCGGTCGTTACAGCCTTTACCGCGGCCCATTCGCTCACCCTGATCGCTTCCGCGTTGGGCATGGCGCCCGATGCATTGTGGTTCCCGCCGTTTGTGGAATTATCGATTGCGATCTCCATCGTCTATTTGGCTCTGGCGAACATCGTGGGAGCGGCGGAACATCGCTGGATGCTGGCCTTCGCGTTCGGCCTGGTACACGGCTTCGGCTTCTCATTCGCCCTCCGCGAGTCAATGCAGTTCGCAGGGTCGCACTTGGTGGCGGCGTTGCTCGCGTTCAACGTCGGCGTGGAACTGGGGCAACTCGCCGCGCTGGCGGTGATGGTGCCCGTGGTGGCAGCGCTGTTCCGGTTTGCCGTCGCGGAACGGGTGGGGACGATTATTCTCTCGGCCTTGGTGGCGCATACCGGCTGGCACTGGATGTGGGAGCGCGGCGAACAACTACGCAAGTACACTTTCGCGGCCCCGGTGCTCGATGCGGCCAGTGCGGCGATGGGCTTGCGTTGGGCGATGGTGTCGATGGCGGTGGCAGCGCTGTTTTGGATGACCCGGCGTTGGCGGGCTAGCTGACCATGGTAATCTGACCATAGTGATTACCCACATTCCCGCCGGCGAATTCAAGGCCAAATGCTTAGCGCTCCTCAACGAAGTGCGTGACGAGCGCAAGGAAATCGTCGTCACCAAACGCGGTGTGGCTGTCGCGAAAATCGTGCCGATGGATCCGCAGCCCATGCGGCTCGGCGGACGCATGGCAGGCACGGTGCAGATTCACGGCGACCTCTTCTCCACCGGTGAAAAGTGGGAAGCGTGGGATGCCTGAACCGTTGCTGCTGGACACGCACACCTGGATTTGGTTTTGCCTTGGGCAACAGAAGAGTTTCGCACGCCGAACTTGGACCGCGATTGAACGCGCCTGCCAACGCGGCGAATGTTGGGTCTCCGTGATCTCGGTATGGGAGTTGGGCATGCTGGCGGCAAAAGGCAGGTTGACACTTACGCTTTCACCTGCCGAATGGACCAAGCAAGCGCTGGACACGCCCGGCATGTCGCTGGCAGCACTATCGCCCGAGGCGGCTATCGAGAGCAGTTACTTGCCAGGTCCTTTTCACGGCGATCCAGCCGACCGGCTGTTGGTCGCCACTGCTCGCCATCGGAGGGCCTGTCTTGTTACTGCCGACCAAAGACTGCTTGACTACGGACGGCGCAAATATGTCAATGTTATTTCCTGCTAACGGTTAGCCGTCTCATCTGCGGACTCCGCCGCCGCGCCCGGATGTGAGCGGCTACGGTCCAAATTGTCAAGGGCACTTGTCGCATCGAACCGGGTAAGTCGCCGTCAAAATGACGAGTGGCCGGCCACGCCAGCGATGTCGAAAACGAAGCGTCACTTGCCACAGAGTGACGGTAACTAATCGTCCTGAAAAGCCGTTCGGGGATGCTGTCCGGAGGCGATCCATGCAGTTCCGCCATGGCTTTACTATCTTGCTCCACCGGTAGATAATTTACGAGGCCCATCGCTGATATCGTTGTCGGATGCTCATTCGAATTTGTGGCCTCATGCTGGGATCGCTGGCAATGGCGTTCGCGCAACCGGCGGCGCGGGAGATAGTGGAGAAAATCAAGGCCCAAGTGGGTGTGCCTTGGCGCGAAACAACGGTTGACACTTTCAAGGCGGGCGATCCGGATACGCCGGTGACCGGGATTGCGACGACGATGATGGCGACGTTCGACGTGCTGGAACGAGCCGCAGCGGCGGGCCTGAACCTGATCATCACGCACGAGCCCACGTTCTATAGCCATCAAGACGGCACCGAAGTTTTTCAGAAAGAGAATGACGCCGTGTGGGCGGCGAAGGATAAGTTCATCCGCGAACACAAGATGGTGGTCTGGCGATTCCACGACCATTGGCACATGCGCCGCCCCGACGGCATTCTGCAGGGCATGACTGGCGCGCTGGGTTGGGAGAAGTACCAGCGCGCCGGCCTGCCCGCCCTCTACGCAGTGCCGGAATCGACGGTCGAAAGCTTGGCGGGCTTCATGCGGACGAAGCTCAAGATCAAAGTCCTGCGCGTGGTGGGTTCTCGCGATATGAAAGTGACACGCGTGGCGATGGTGCCGGGTGCATCGGGGCCGGTGGCTCATCGCCGCATGTTGCAGCGGGACGACGTGGAGGTGTTGGTGATTGGCGAAGTGCCGGAGTGGGAGACGATTGAATACGTCGCCGACGCGGTGGCCCAGGGTAAGCGCAAGGCGCTGATCCTGCTGGGACACATACCTTCCGAGCAAGCCGGTATGGAGAACTGCGCGGTCTGGCTCAAGACGTTTATCCCGGACGTGAAGATTACTTTCGTGCCGGCGGCCGAGCCGTTCTGGATGCCGCGTTAGAAGCGCAGCCGCAGTGCCATCTGATAGGTGCGGGGCAGGTTGGCTGCGGAAGTGATCTTACCGAAGTTGCGGTTCGCCGGATTGAGTTCCGGGCCATTTAAGTTAGTCCGGTTAAAGGCATTGAATGCCTCGACGCGGAACTGCAGCGTCCATCTTTCAATGAGGCGGATGTTCTTAATCATACTGATGTCGATGTTATCGATCTTGTCGGCCCGATAGGCGGAATGGCGGCGCTGGAAAGAACGGATATTGCGATCGGGTTGATTGGCGGCCACCGTTTCGAACCGGGCCACGTCGAAAGTGTTATTCAGATTGCGAGCCGCCCAATTGAGATTGCCGCCCAGGTAAGTCAAGTTGGTTGACCAGTCAATGGGCGGCCCGGCCTGGGTCGTATAGATGGTGTTCAATTGCCAGCCGTTCACGACGCGATCCAGCCCGCCCTGGACGCCGGATAGGAATCGCTTACCTTTACCGAAGGGCAATTCGTAACTGCCACTGAATACAAAGCGGTGTGGCCGGTCTTCATCGGCGATGCGGCGCTGCAATTGGAAATCTCCGGAGTTTAGGCGGTCAGTCGCTTCGGTAAACTTACTAAAAGAGTAATTGGTGAGAAACTGCAAGCCAGAGGAAAATCGCCGTTCGAATCGCATCTGCAGCATATGGAATTTTGAGTAGCCATTGGCCTGCCCCTCCACGCGGACCCCGCCGCCGCCATTGAACTGAGGATAGGCGCGTAGCAGGTTTTCCTGATTGATGCTGGCCGCGTTCAGGTTGGTGCCCGGCAGTAAGTTACGGAACGGATTGGCCACCGCCGTGGTTAAGCGCGTGATCGTCGCCTGATCGCGAAATTGGCTTTGCGCTAAGTAGGAATTCGGTACGAAGTTCAAGTCCCGGCTTTCCGCCAAACGCCGGGCGTCGCTTCCGATATAGCCAATTTCGAACACGCCATTCTTACCAACGGAGCGTTGGATATTGACGTTCCAGCGCCAGGTGATCGGGCTGCCGAACTTACGCTCCTGATAGGTGACGTTCTGCCCGGCGAACGTATCGACGCCCCGGATATTGCCGACGGGCCGTAAGATGCCGCCCGGATACGGGTCAGCGAGCGAGGCGACCGGAGTAAGAAACACACCTCCGCCTGCGGAGACCAGGTCGGTTTGCTGGCTGAACCCAGGCTGCTGAACTTGTACCGTCCCAAAGGTGGCCACATAGAGTCCAATGCCGCCGCGAATCACGGTCTTGTCGCCTAACATGGCGGGGGTCCAACTGAACCCGAAGCGAGGGGAGACGTTGTACTTATAGGGCGTGTAAGTGGTGCTCTTGCCCGGTTGGGCGAAGTAAATGCCGCCGGACGGGTTAAACGCGGAGACGGGCAACAAAGGCGCTGACGGATTGGCGGCATAGGCCGCTTTGGCGGCTGCGGTCACCCCCAGTGTGGCACTGGGATCGAAGCCCGCCGTCGCGCGATTGTAGCGTTCTGTCGTGCCGGATTCAGCCTCGTAGCGTAAGCCGATATTCAAATTCAGATTCTTGCGGGCGCGCAGGTCGTCCTGAACGAAGAATGCATAATACTTCGCTTGCTGCGTTCGCGTGGCATTGACTTGGAAGTTGCCGCCCGTGGGCAAGCCCAACAGGAAGCCCGCCATATCCTGTCCGATCGGTGCGTTGGCGGCATTGGAGGCGGCCTTGGTCCAATCAGAATTGAAAACAAAGTTGCCAGATGAATTGCCAAAGCTGTTGGAACTCTCCCGTTGCTGACGCACGTCGGTGCCGAACTTTACGGTATGTCTACCGGCGATCTTAGTAAAATTTTCAAAGATTTGAAAAGTGTCAAAGGGCGTCAGATCGCCGCCCGAATCCCCTACGTCAGAAAAGTTCTGGAAGTCGATGCGCGGAAACACTCGTTTTGCGCTGTTCGCTTTCAAATAAGCCGGAAGCCCCAACGTGGATAAATCGAAGCCATTACTACTACGGGAGTTCCCCTCGTTGAAACGATTCCAACTCAGGCGGGTATTCATCAGAAATGAAGAGCTGAGCGTATATACGTCATCGAACGTGGCACCCCAATTGACACGGCTGAGGAAGTTTCCGGTGAGTAAGTTCTGAAAGACATTGCCCCGGTTTTCGACGCGGTCATTGTTTCTCATATTGAAGAAGAGCTTGTGCCGGTCGCTGACGTTCCAGTCGAAGCGGCCGAGGTAGCTGGTAAAGTTATCGCTGCGCACGGCGTTGTTGAAATAGTTATTTTCGCCGCGCGACGTCCCGGCCGTATTCGGCTGGGGGAAGTAACTTAGAATGTTTTTGGCAATCGGGCTGATGCGATGGGCCGGAACCAGGTTGGCAGGAAAAGCTTGCCGCGTGATGATGCCATTGGTGAGAATCGCGGTCTGGGGGTCGTAAATGGTGACACCCTGAGCGGCCAGGGCACTGAAGTCGCCGTTACGCTGGGCGGTGGTGGCGATAGTGGCGAAGGTGGGTTCCGGCTCGCTCTGCTTGATGCCTTCGTAAGTAAAGAAGAAGAATATCTTATTCTTACCGTTGACCAACTTAGGTATCCAAATGGGTCCGCCGATTGACCCGCCGTATTGATTGAAGCGAGTAACTGGCTTTACCTGATTTGCGGCATTGGTAAAGAAAGGCGTCGACTTCAAAGCGGAAACCTGGTTGAACTCATAGAGGCTGCCATGGAACTCGTTGGTACCGCCTTTCATGACAACGTTCACCGTGCCGCCCGACGTGTTGCCATAGGCGGCGTCCGGTTGAAACGCTTCTACCTTGACTTCGGAGACCGCATCGACGGGCGGATTGTAGGCCACGCGGCGGTTGCGCGTCATATCGGGCGCGCCATCGAGCAGTAACTCATTCGACTGGCTCTGTCCACCGCCCATCGAAAAACCCGAAGGCCCGGCGTTGTCGAAGGGGCGGGTGAAGCGAGGGTCACTGGACGGGGTGACGCCGAAGGCCAACTGTGCGAGCGTCAGCGCCGTACGTCCGTTCATCGGCATGCTTTCGATTTGATTTGACGAAATCACTTGGCCGACGCTGGCGGTGGCCGTTTGTAGCAGCGATACATCGGACGTCACGGTGACCGAGTCGGTCTGGCTACCGACCTGCAAGACAAGGTCCTGCGCGATCTTCTGGTTGGTGCCGATCTGCAATCCGGTCTGGGTGAACTTCTTAAAGCCCGGCGCTTCGGCGGCCAGAATATAAGGCCCGGGGGCGAGAAAGGGCAAAGTATATTCGCCGTCCGCACTGGAAGTTGCTTCGTACTTAGCGCCGGTCTCTTTTCCTGTCGCCGTCACTTTGGCGTTGGGCACCGAGGCACCCGCCGGGTCGAGCACGCGACCCGACAGCGTCGAGCGGAACTCTTGCCCGTAGGCCAGCAGACAAGACAACGCGAGTAAGGTTTGAAATTTCGCCACCGCCACACCCTATCTTCTTGAAAATCGCTCTCAGTGTGGTTATTGTACAGGTTGCGTGGGCAGGATTGTGGGTGATTGCGATAGTTGTGGGCGGTGGCGCTCCGAGCAAGTTTCTTACGATCTTACGGCCAGTGCCGCAAGTGGCGATCGAACCAAGAGACAAAGGCCCATTCGTCGAAGAGTTGCGTGTACCAGCCGTGCCGGCCGCCGGAGTGTATGACGAGCGGCACGTCGAGGCCCACTTCTTTGGCCCGGGCGCGGAAGCGTTGGGACTGTTGGAGCGGCACCAGCGTGTCGGCGTCTCCGTGGTAAATCAGCGTGGGAGGCAGCGCGGGTGTCACATAGTAGATGGGCGACGAATCGTGCCCGATCTTCTTCCAGATGGGCATATTCATGGCATCGGGCCCGAAGGCTTTGCGGAAGCTGATGGGGGGTCCGCCATCGCCAGGGTTCTCGGTGGAGGGGCCCAGGTTGAGTAAGTCAGTAACTGGATAGAAAATAGCGACGGCTTGCACGGCGCTCGACTCGCGGTCCACCGGATCTGCGGCGGCCGGATCGCCGGGGCCGCCGCGCGTTGCGAGCATCAAGCTCAAATGGCCGCCCGCGCTGCCGCCGGTGACGCCGATGAGGGCCGGGTTAATCCGATACTCATGGGCGTGGTGGCGGACGAAGCGCAACCCCCGGTTCATGTCATCGATCATCTCCATGACGGTGGAGTCCGGTTGCGAGATATGGCAGATGGCGAAAACCGTGTAGCCGGCGCGCGTGAGGGGCGCCACCAGCCAGGCGGGCGTTTCACCGGCGCTTTTCGAGCGCCAGCCTCCGCTCACCATCAGCGCGATGCCCAAGCCGTTGGGGTTCGCCGGCCGCAGAATGTCCAGGGTCAGCGGGCGGGTGCCACGCTGGCCATAGACGACGCCGTCGATTCGCTCGATAGCCGGGTGCAGATAAAGCCAGAGGGCACCGGCGAGGATCGCCTGTACTGCGGCCAGCGCCGCGATCCAAACCAGAATCAGGCGGAACCAACGCGGAATACGAAAGGATGGCATTCCTTTTCAAGATCCCATATGTCTACGGGATGTGCAGCAGGCAGCGTTGGCTTCGGTTGCGGATTTCATGATAGACTTCGCCCTCAGATGCTATCCCTTCAGCGCACTGCCTTTCTCGCGATCTTTCTCTCCGCCGCCCTGGCCCAAGCCCCCAGTACTCCAGCCCCGGGGGCCCGCGGCCCTTTTAGCCTTTACCCCGAGTATCTGCCAGACGGCAACGCCGGCTTCGTCCCTATCTTTGACGGGAAAACGCTGAACGGTTGGGATGGCGACACTACTTTCTGGCGCGCCGAAAACGGCGAAATCGTTGGTGAGACGACTACGGAAAAAGTGGTGAAGGTGAATAACTTCCTCATCTGGCGCGGTGGCAAGGTGAAAGACTTTGAGCTCAAAGTGGAGTTCAAACTGAGCGGCACGAATAGCGGTATTCAATACCGCAGTGTCGAAATGCCGGAGATCGGCCGGTGGGTGCTGAAGGGTTATCAAGCCGATATGGATTTCACGAATGGCTTTACCGGCAACTTACACGAGGAACGCGGCCGCAAACCAGGGCACGTCGTCCTGGCCAGGCGCGGCGAGGTGACGCGCCTGACGGATGGCCCCCAATACAATCTGCTCGCTACCATCGGCGACAACAAGATGTTACGCGGCGTGATGAATGTGAGTGGCTGGAATCAGTACCACATCATCGCCCGTGGGCCAGTAATGATCCAGATTCTAAACGGCCAATTAATTAGCGCGACCATCGACGAGGACAGCAAGAACTTTGTACCTGAAGGCTTACTGGGGTTCCAGATGCACGTCGGCCCGCCATTCAAAATCGAATATCGTAATATTCTTTATCGCAAGTTGTAGTGACTCGGCGGCACCCGGTCGCGCCGGCCCCCAGTCGCGCACGCGAGTGAGCGGCTTTTATCTCTCCCTTGACGAGGCGGAAGCGGCTCGGCACCAATTCAATTAACCGCATAAGCGCGCCCGGACTTCGGCGTCCGGTTCGCGGAGGATCACTTGGGCTTCGGCTAACAGGGCCTGGATCACGGCCTCTTCGAGCCCCGCGACGGAGGCTTGTTATGGATCGGGGTCAAAAGAGCCCATTCCGGTGGGGGCGAAGTTCTATTTCCAAACCGTTTACCAGAGAGCCTTCAGGCCGAACTGAATTTGCCGGGGCGCGTTGGCTTGCGAGGTGATCACCCCGAACGAGCTCGAGGTGACGCTGGTATTCGGACTGCCAAAGCGGGGCGTGTTGAAAGCATTGAGAAACTCGCCGCGTAACTGAATGCGGACCGCTTCGAAGGGCTTGAAGTCTTTGAAGAGTGAGAGGTCAAAATTACGCACACCATCGGAGCGGATGTCCGGGAGGCGCGGGCCGAGGGTGCCGAAGGTGAAGGGCGCGGGCTGGGTATAGGGGGCGGTGGTGAAATAGCCATTCAAGCGTTGATCCACGGGCCCGCTGAGTAATCCGGAAGTGCCGTTGTTATTGGGCCGGGTGACGGAAGCGAACAAACCGGAGGTGTTGCTGGCGGAGAAGGAAAGCGGATTTCCGTTCTGGAAAGTGGTGAAGCCATTTACCTGCCAACCGCCGAGCACCGCGTCGGCCAGACGAGAGACATTGGTGCCGAATCGGCGGCCGCGGCCAAAGGGGAGTTCGTAGATGTAACTGATGACAAAGCGATGCCGGACATCGAGATCCGACAAGCTGCGGCTGGCGCGGATGTCATAGGAGTTCTGGTGGCTAGTGCCATTGTCGATCAGCTTCGCCCAGGTGTAAGAACCTTCGAAGGTAAAGCCGCGGGAGAAGCGCTTGCTCAAGGTGTTTTGCCAGGAGTGGTAGGTCGAAGACGCGCCCGCCGTATTTACGATTCCGATGGCGCCGAATTGCGGAAAAGGCCGCAGCAACTGGCCGCGAGCGACGCGCGCATTCACTAGCGTGCCGGTCGGGATCCTTCCGAAGAAAGGATTGTCGACTAACTGGTTCAGTTGGGTGCCCAACGACAGTTTGCCGGGGGTGATTTGGTTGTAAGTAACGCCACTGTGCAATTGGAGACCACGGGTTGCGACGTAGGCTGACTCCACCAACATCTGCCCGGGGAGCTCGTGCTGAATATTGAAGTTCATTTGCATCGAGAGCGGGGCCGGCGTCTCCTGGATCACTGCTTCCAAGTCAGTGCCCGTGCCGGTAAGCAAGCCTTCCTTGGCGCCGGGTAGGGCGCGGAAGCCATTCGGGTAGGGGTCCCGTAAAAGGTTCGCGGGCGTGATGCCGTCCACGGAGTTTACCCAAAGATTGTCGAGACGCCAGCCCGTAGTGCCGATGGTGCCGTGCGCCGCTTGATGCGACTGGCCGTAGATATTGGCGTAACCGGCGCGAAGAACAGTCTTTGCCGTCAGTTGGTAGGCGAGCCCGATGCGGGGGACAAGATTGTTGAGGTCCCAATTGTATTGATGCCGGCTATTGCCGTCCACGCCCACAAAAACCAGTCCGCCCTTGGTGCCGCCACCGAGCGGCGAGTTAGCCAGAGGATCGAAGTAGTTGGTGCGGTTGAAGCGTTCGGTGCGCGGCGTTTCGAAGTCATAGCGGACGCCTAAGTTGAGCGTTAGTTTACGAGTAATTCGCCAATCGTCCTGGACATACCAGGCGAGGTACATATTCTGGGTAGCGACATTCTTGAAATTCTGAATCAGGTTATTCCCGCTGGAACCGGTACCAAGTAAAAGTGAAGCAATACTATTGCCGGCGGTGGCGCTGGCCGCGTTCGGATTCGGACCCTGCGTCATGGAGGCGGAGAAGCCAAACACGCCTTGGTTGTCAAACTCCGAGACGCCCACGCGATGGAGGCGCCCTTCGAAGCCGACCTTTACCGTATGTTTGCCACTGATCTTGGTGAGGTTGGCGAGCGCCGTATTGCTGTTAAAGGCATTGGACCGGTTCCCATTGCCACCCAGGGAGACGTAACCGCCGGGCCCGATGCGCGGGAACATTTGGACGTCAAGGATCTGGTCCAGATACTTGGGGAAACCGAGGGTAGAAGGCGAGAAACCGAGGCCCTGGTTGGCGAAGGTGTACAGCGTGCGGGCAAAGCCAAGCCGGGCGTTCAGAATCATGGTGGGGGAAAGCGTGTTGGTGTAGTCGGCCACGGCACCGTGTACGTCATCCGATTCAATCACGCGCCCTTCGGCAATGGTGAGGTCCTTGGGAAAAAATATAGCCGGAACGTTTTCGGTGTTCCTCTTCGAGTAACGGGCGAAGAACTTCTGTTGATTAGTCAGATTGTGGTCGACGCGGACATCCCATTGACTCAGGTTAATGCCGGCCGACCCTTGATTGGCATAGTTGTTTTGGTTGGTGACGGCGTTGGTGGTGGTATTCGGTGACGGATAGTATTTGAGGGAATTGATGGCGACCGGGTCCTGGCGGCTGGCCGGAATGCGGTTGCCGGCAAAAGCGTCACGGATGAAGCCGCCGGCGGGGTTCACGCGGGTCGAGAAGGGGTCATAGATTTGGACCAGAGTGCCATTGGCCACGCGGGTTTGGGAAAAGTCGGCCGCGCGCTCGAGGGCAGTGGGCACGGTAAAGATTGTTGACGCGGCCCGGCGTTCGCGCAGGCCTTCAAAAGATCCCATGAAGAAGGTCTTGTTCTGTTTGATGGGGCCCGAAATCGTACCGCCGTATTGACTGCGCTTGAAGCTATTCAGCGCCGCACCGCGACGATTGTCGAAGAAGTTATTGGCGTCTAATTTCGAGTTGCGCAGAAACTCGTAGGCGCTTCCATGTAACTTGTTGTTACCGGACTTGAACACCACATTCAATATGCTGCCCATGCTGCGGCCGTACTCCGCCGGGTAGTTCGCACCCATCACCTTAAACTCTTCGATCGCATCCACGGAGGGGAAGACGGAAATACCGCTAAAACCGGTAACCGTGGCGTGGGAAGCGCTTACGCCGTCAATCAGCGTGTCCATCTGGCGGGCGCGAGCGCCATTCACCGAGTAACGCATATCCCCATAGTTATTGCCAACCGTTCCCGAAACCCCGGGCGTCAAAAAGATGAGTGAGTAAACGTTACGAGTGTTGAGCGGCAGGTTGACAATGCGCTTGTTATCCACCACTTTACCGATGGTGGAAGACGTGGTTTCCAGCAGCGCGGCGTCGGCGGAGACGGAAACCGAATCCGTCACCTCGCCTACGGTGAGCGTGATATCCACCCGGGCTTGCTGCTGGATTTGCAGCGTAATGCCGTCTTGCAGAAACTTTTTGAAGCCGGCCGCGCTGGCCTCCACCCGATAGAGGCCTGGCTGAAGCAAGGGTGCGGAATAGGCACCCGTCTCATCCGAATGTACTTCGGCGCGAGCATTGGTTCCGGTGTTAATGATGGCGACGGCGGCACCAGGCACTCCGGATCCGGAGGCATCCTTGACGGAGCCCAGAATGGCACCCGTGAAGGACTGAGC
>JANLPT010000069.1:0-3230 GCA_031367405.1 Bryobacteraceae bacterium | reverse complement strand
GCAACTCATCTCCTGGCTCCTCCCGCGCGAGGAGTCGCTCGACAAAATGCGGCTCGAAATCTTCGCCGACCGCGACCAGCTCTTCCTCGGCGAATCCGTGGAACTGCACGCGCGCATGGGCGGCGAGAACCCCCCGAAAGTCGATGCCGTCGAGGCGCGCATCACCCTGCCGGACAAGCGCGAAGTCCCCTACCGCATGGCCCCGCAACTCGTCACCCTCCCATCGGGCAAAACCTTCCCCGGCCATGCCCTCCCTTTCACCGCCGAGCAGCCGGGACTCTACACCGTGGTCGCCGCGGCGAAGGTGAAGGACCAGCCCGTGACCAGCGAGCCGTTCAGCTTCTTCGTAAAACCCTACTCGCCCGAGACTGTCCCGCGACCCGCGCGGGTCGAACTCCTCCAAGCCATCTCGAAAGTCAGCGGCGGCCAGTTTTATGAAAACCTCGACGCCCTCAACCAAGGCCTCTCCGCGCTCAAGCTCAAAGCGACCGAGGAGAAGAGCGCGGAATACCGCTCCCTCTGGCGGGAATGGCCCGTAGTCATCGGCCTCATGGCCATGCTCGCCTCTTCCTGGGGGATGCGAAAATTTCGCAACATGCCGTGATGAACCGGTGGCTGGAAGCTGCCGCCGCCCTGGCTCCAGGCAGTCCCGCCCCGCACCGTGAAGCTCAGCTTCCCCGCGCAAAAACGGCGTGGCCAAGTCCTCAACTTGGCAATGAGAGTGAAACGCGTGAGTCGCAGAACCGGCGTGACGAAAGCGATGCGCGTGCTACCGTCCGGCCCATGAGCGTCATGCAGATCATTGATGAACTCCCGAAGCTGACTCCCGCGGACTTGCTGGCCGTCCGTCGGAAGCTCATCGAAATCAGCGAAGAGAACGAAGGCGTTTCCCTCTGCGATGCGGCGGCTCTGGAAGGCGCGCAACTCCTCGACCAGATGGAGGCTAGGGACAGTGCCCGCTGAACGCGGAGAAATCTGGCAGATTGATTTTGGCATCGCGGCCAAGGTCCGTCCCGCGCTGCTGCTCACCGGAGAACCGGCGGACGATCATCTCGACCTGTTCACCGTGCTCTTGCACACCACCGCGCTGCGCGGCAATCGCTGGGAACTCGGGATTCCAAAGCCATTCCTCCAGCCCGGCGCCTTTCACCTCCAGCAGGTGCAGACCATCTCCGGAGCGAAGCTCATGCGCCGGCTTGGTGCATTGACGCCTGCCGAGATGCAGAAAGTGGACGATGCGCTCCGGTTGCGGCTCGGTCTTTAGTTTTTGCCGCCAGTCATGGCCCTTTTCCCACTGACCGCGAATCAATGGATGAATCTGCGCCATCTGTGGTTTCCGGCAGTGTTGCATTTCGGGTTCCCGCGCCGCGGCACTGGCTCCAGGCCGTCCCGCCCCGCACCGTGAAGCTCAGCTTCCCCGCGCAAATACGGCGTTGCCAAGTCCTCAACTTGGCAACGAGGGTGGGACCCATGAAGAAAAGACTTATCGTCGCTTTTGTCGCGCTGGCGTGCGCCGCTATCAGTGATGCGCGCGCGCAGAGCGTTGCGGATTGGCAAAAGAAGGCCGCTGCGAAATACCCCGAATTGACTGCGGAGGGGAGCACGCTTCATCAGGCGTTTATGGCACTTTACGAAGCGGCTAAAGAACAGAACTCGGAAATACTTTCAAAACCCAATTGGCCGATGCTTCTCGCCGATACCGCCGCACTAAGACCAAAGGTCATTGTAGATGAGCGGAAACTTTTCAAGACTGCCGCAATCGTGCAACCCGAGGACCGCAAGGCATTCGATAACCTCTATTTTGGTGATTCGGAAGAATTGACGCAATACAAGCTCGCACACAGCGCAAAGCTAGCAGGGAAAAAGACGGAAAACTCAGACGGCGGCTACCAGGTCTTTTATTCGCTGAACGTGGGCGCTCGCTCGTATGCGGTTCAAACGGCCTTTGACGAAGGCAAGCTTTGCGAGGTATCTTTCGTGCAAACATTTGGTGACACCGATCGGCACCAAGAATGGCACAACCGAAAGTGGGGGGTGTCATTCGGCGATCTAAGCGAATACAATTCAACAATTAGGGAATCGTGGCAGGTGCTTCGCGACATTGCGATAACTCGCTTTGGTCAACCTACTAAGTCGAGCGGTTATCCAAACCCTTTGAACATTGAAAATTTCCGCGTCATATTTTCGGATATTTGGGAGGTGGAAAAGCGGCGGGTAACTCTTGGAATGGTTCAGGCGATAGATGACGTTGGCCCAATTCTCTCGGTGTCCGATGCTGAGGTGATTAAGAAGCTTAACGGTATCGAGGATGCAAAGCGCAAGGAAGCGGTGAAAGCAGCGGCGGGCGGATTCTGAAAATCCGTTCGAGTAGGGCGGTTGGCGTGCTCACGGAAGGCTTTACGATACGGTGGGCGTCTGGTAGTTACTAAACGATGAAAGAGCTTTTCCACGATATACGCACCTATTGCGTTTCGGTTGTATGGCTGTGGTGTTCCCTTGTCACCGGCGGACTAATGGCGGGCTTTTGGCTTTGCGATGAAGTCTTTCTCTACCCCCTTCCACACTTCTTAAAGCCTGCTGTTGCTATCTTAGCTCTCATTGTCGCTCCATTTCTGCATTGGAGAGCAGAACAAAAGTCAAAGGGGATTACGGAGGCAAAGTTAAGCGAGGCTCTCGCGACAATAGACACTCCCTGTGAAACACGCCCATTAACGGCGACTGAAAAGAGAGACAGGGTGGATATTCTTATTGCCAATGGCACGGCGTATTATCTTGCGGTTATAGGTAGCGAAGGAAGGATGTGTAGAGACTACTGCAAAGAATGGCTAGACGAGGTTCATAGATTCGGCAGACAATATCTGACGGTTGCGCAGAATGCCGCGATTGATAAGCGGAATCCCCCGGCAATTACTAAGCTAGGCGTCGAGAGGCAACTTGTCTGGACATCCGATGAGGCCGCGTTAGACGTGGCGGGCAAATTGACGGGACTTCGCGAAATCCGCGACTCAATCGCAGACTGAGGGCGAGCCGCCCTAGGATTCGCGCGCACGGCTGGTGCTTTACGTGAACCCGGAGTTACAGCGACTGCGGGCGCTAGTGGACGCGGCGCGGGCGCGGCTGGCAGAACTGGAAGCGGGTTTCACGATCGAAAAGGCGAAGGTGGAGGCGATGAAGGCCCGGCTGTTTGCCCGGCTGCGCGAGCATTTCCAGCGGCGCGACCGGCTGCGGCT
>JANLPT010000036.1:0-21554 GCA_031367405.1 Bryobacteraceae bacterium | reverse complement strand
TCGTTCAAATTGCTGATCTGCTCGACATTTTCGAGGATGCGCTCCTCGCGGACGACGAATTTTTCGTTGGCGTTCGCCGCTAGCTTCATTTCGAAACGGTGATGATTGGCGGTGGTCTCCGAAGGCTTCAATTCGCCCAATAGTTTCGATTCCGCATGGTGTGGGTGTTCAATGATCAGCGTCTTGGCGCGCGGATCGACATTGCGGATGGTGTAAGTGGTGGTTTCCAGAATCGCCAGCTTCGCGGTAAGGATGCCGTCCTTGGCTTTGATTTCGCGTACCACTTCGGTGCCGCTTTCGGCGTTGGTGGCGATGCGGGTGCCGAGATCAGTGGCGTAGCTGATCAGCCGCTTGTCGCCGGCTTTCAAGCTCTCCATCAACGCCTCGCCGCCGTAGGCTGCAGCGTCGAAGACGGTGATGGGGCCGCCGTCGAGCGTCTTGCCAGTGGAGTTCACCAGGGCGGCGGCCGACATCGGGTTGCGTGACGACTGGCCGGAAGTGTAGATGAGCAGTTTACGGGCGGCGAGTTTCTGCTGAACGAAGGGCAGCATCACCGATTCGTTCTTGCGGACGGTGACGGGTGTACCGAAGCGGTATTCGAAGAGGTCGCCCAGATCGCGGCTTTCGGTGTTGACGGCGACCGTGCTCACAGCGCTCATCTCGGCCATCGCCGGGCCGCGCCGGGGACTGTCAAACTTCGACAGGCGATCCATCAACGGGGCGGCGGCCAGCGCGGGCCGGTAAGCGCCTGCTCCCATGCCGCCGGCGGCACCTCCAGCGATACCTCCCACCACTCCGCCACTGATCGCGCCATCGTAGGTGACCGGAGCTTGCGCTTGTTCCTCCGCCAGATCCGCCATTTGGCGTGTGACGTACTTGGGCTCATAAAGACGGGAGATGAAGCTCACGGGGCGTCCACTGACGAGCGCCAATTGCACTTTGTTCCAATCTTCACCCGTCGTATTGTCTACAATGGCCCAGCCTTCGAGCGTGGGGTCGCCGGTGGGGGCGAAGATCAGCCGGTAGCTCGACTTCCAGATGGGCGTGGGGATCATGTAGCTGACTGCCACTTGGCGCGCCTTGTCATCGGTGGAGTCGAGGTAGACGCTCTTTTTCTCTTTGGAGCGCGAGGCGGTGAGGGTGGACAAGAAGCGCTTCAGTTCGGCTTCCAGCGCGGGGTCAGCCAGCTTCAGCGTTTGCACGAGGGAGAGGTCATAAGTCTTAAGGTCGCCGGAAGCGAGCAGCAAGATCAGCAGTTCCCGCTCGTTGCGCTGGGCGTCCGATGCGAGCTTGCGGGCTGAGACGACGATGCCCGATTCGCCCTCGCCGGAGAGCATTTTCAAATTAACGGCGGCACCTTTCAACTGGTCGAGGAAGGCGCTGAGCGATTGGCCGTTTTCGACGCGAAAGGGGAACTCGCCCAGTTTGTTTTGGAGCGGTTCACTGGAGTCGTAGCGGAGGCCTGTGACAGGTCCGCCGCCCTTTTGGTTAACCGAAAGCGACTTTAAGACATCGTTCATTTCGGCTGCTTTGAAGTCGAGGCGGGCCGCTTCACCGGCGCGCAGTTCTCCCGAGCGTTCGAAGTAACCGACGCCGTTCTTGTAAAGGACGACTTGAGACACGGGCAAATCGGCGGCCGCCAGATGAGCGAGCCAGAAAGGGGAAATCAGAGAAGAAACCGCAAAGGTAAGAGCGAAGATAGAGTGGCTGGACATGTGCTTCCTGGGACGTATGGTCCTGACAGGATGTTACTTCATTTTCAAGGCGTTGGCGGTGAGCCTAAGGTGTTCCCCTGCTTGACAGTACTAGGGGCATCAAGCAGACTGGTGGTACGGAAGGACTGAGCCCTCAGGCGGTGCGCTACGTTAGTAAGCGAGCATCGGCCGTGGGAAACGGTCGCTGAGGAGGAAAGCTGAGAGTGAAATTCGGAGCGGTCATACTCTTGTTGGAGCTGGCAAGCCAGCTTGCGGCGCAGGGCATTGGTGGCGTGGGCGGCTTTGGTGGCCCCTCAATTCAGGGCAGAGGCGGAAAAGGCAACAAGCGGCAGAGCGACGGTTTGCGTATCCGGCCTTATGTAGGGGTGCAAGCCATTTACGATAGTGGACTGACGTCGATCAACCCCGGTGTCGTCGGGGGCATTACCACGCGGGGCGGCGGGGGAGTGGAGATTGGCGGCGGAATCTACGGCACCAAAGAGTGGAAACGCAACCAGTTGCAACTCTCTTACGCGGGCGATTACCGGCACTACAACACTCTCGGAGCTTTCAACGGCGTTGAGCAAACCTTGGGCCTGACGTTCGTGACGGTCCTGACCAAGCGATTGAGTTTCGATGGGACGGTTTCGGCGGGTACGACGAATCGGTCCTTTGGCGGAATTACGGCGTTCAATACGAATGATTCGCTCAATCAGCCGGGGCTCCCGATCAATTCTCTGTTCGACGTGCGTACCAATTACGGCACCGCGACCGGTGCGTTGACGTACAGCCTCTCATCCCGTACGTCGGTTTCTTTTTCCGGTGGCGGTTACGTAGTGAAACGGCAAAACAATGCTCTGGTGAGCATTCAAGGGATTCAGGCCCGCGGCGACGTCGCCCGGCGAATCAATAAAAAAACCTCCATTGGCATCGACTACAGTTTCATGACGTTTCAATTCTCGAGGTCCTTTGGCGATTCCTACATCCACGGCGCCGGATTTTTCGTCGCCCGGCAATTTGGCCGCAGTTGGGAGCTGAACGCACGGCTCGGGGCGCTGAAGGTGGAGACTCTCGGGACACGCCAAGTGCAGATCGATCCGGCCGTGGCCGCGATCATTGGGGTGAGCAGCGGTAACGAAGTCTTTTACCGCAACACGATCCTGGGTTCCGGCTCCGCTATCCTTACCAGATCTTCGCGGCAGGGCAATCTCACCTTTCAATTCTCCCGGAGCGTGAATCCAGGAAATGGTTTGATTCTGACGTCGCAATCGGATATCGCGGGTGTCTCTTATAACCGGCGCCTGAGCCGCAAACTGAATTTTGACGTCTCCTACGCTTACAACCGGCTGCGGGGGATCGGCTTGATTGCGGGCAACTTTAAGACTCAATCCGGGGGGGTTGGTTTAGGTTGGCAAACCTCCCGGTATACGCAGATCACGGCTCGCTATGATCGGCGCAACTCTCAAACGAACGCATTCACCGCGTATAACCTGAACGGAAACCGATTCTCTGTGGGAGTGACGTTCACCCCAGCGGACATTCCCGTATCCCTCTGGTAGGGTGATGAGTGAAGCTAAAGCCTCAGTCGCCCGCGAATGGCGCGTGGTGCTGGTGGAAGACGATGCGCCCCTGGCCGGACTTCTGGTTCGCTACCTGAAGCGCCTGAACATGGTGGCCCATTGTTTTTGCCGGCCAAGCGACGCGCTCGAGTTTTTGCGTGTCCAGGGGGCCGATCTGCTCATCACTGACTTGACGCTGGGCAACGAAAATGGCGCGGATCTGGCGCGTAGTGCTCTTGAACTCGATACTACCTTGCGGGTCTTATTGATGAGCGGCTACCCTTACGAACCTCATGACTTTCCTGAAGGTGTGCGCTTAGAGTTTCTTCAAAAACCTTTTTTACCTAATATGTTACAGAAGGCAATTCAACGATTGCTTGATGATCAGGATTGTGTCACCGCCAGTGCCGCTTCCAATTTGGCCGCGAAGTTGTCCCCGGATTCTGACCACAGCTGACGCCGTTCGGCGTTGAGCGCGCGATCCAAGTCGTGTACGAATTTCAACAGGCTCCTGATGTTCGATTGCACCATGGGCAAGCTGGGTCCGGCGACCGGGGCTTGAGGCAGAAAGTGGCTTTCGAGGCCGAAGTCGATCTCCAGATGGTCGCGTTTCAGGGTGTCAAAGGCAGGCCCAAAACAGAAAATCGACACTCTCACGGGCGCAAGCTTCCACTCGCGGTTCACCCATTGCCACAGATCCCACTGCGCTTCGAGCTCATAGCCGAAGTTGGGCGACTGGTGCTGTTTGGCCTCCTCCAGCATGAGATCGAAATCATGCCCACCGTCGTAGAGGTGTTCGAAGATGGGCGGCTCGACCAGTTCGTCTTCAAAGATGCGAAGTTGCATGGTAGGCGAGAGGCGCGAATAGGGGAACTTGCGCAACGCGGTGGCGAAGTGGCGGAGCATGTTGTGCTCGGTGTAGCCACGCATCCAGTAGGAGAGGTACAGCCGCTCCATTAGCCGCGGGCCACCTGCCGCAGAGCTTCCGCAGCGCGATCGATTTCGGCGCTCGTATTGTAGACGTGCGGCGAGAATCGTAAACCGCGCGAATCACCGGCTGCCGTCATGGCAATGGACACGCGATGTTCGTTCCAAAGCCGGTCATAGACCTTCTTCAGGTCGTGCTGGGGCAGGTCCACTTTGACGATTCCGCCGGATAGCGCAGGCTCGGCATTGGTGCGGACTTGCGCCCCATCGATGGTGGCGAACTGTTGCTTCAAGCGACCGGTGAGCGCGGCAAGGCGCGCTTCTATTTTGGGCAGGCCAATCAGCGTGAGGAAGTCGATGGCCGATTCAAAAGAGACCAGGCGCGCGTCGTCACGCTGGCCGAAGACTTCGAATTTGCGGGCACCGGTGAGCGTGTTTGACCAACCGGCGGAGACGATGGATGGCCAAAGCTCCTGGTGCCGCGCGGCCCGGACGTACAGCAAGCCGGCTTCGAGGGGACCCATCGACCATTTGTGCGCGCTGGCGGAAAAGGAATCGCAGCCGATGTCGCGCAGGTTGACGTCGATCGCGCCGAAACTTTGTGCGCCATCCAGGTGCATCCACAGGCCACGTTCGCGGGCCAGGGCGGCGATCTCGCGGGCAGGGAAGCGAATGCCCGTGGTGCTGGTGACGTGGGTGATGGCGACGACCCGCGTCCGGCTGGTGATGGCCGCGCGAATCGATTCTACCAATGCCGCAGACGAAATGGCGGGTACCGGCACTTCCACCGTTACCACTTTGAGGCCATCGCGGCGGGCGCGCACCTTCCAGGAATCGTTGTTCGACGGGTGGTTATGGCTGGTGATGAGGATCTCGTCGCCCGGTTTCAAGTCGAGGCCGCGCACCACCAAATTGGAGCCTTCGCTGGTATTGCGGGTGAGCGCGATTTCGTCAGGCGTGACACTCAGCAGATGGGCAATTTTGCCGCGCAGCCGATCCTCGAGCGGGACATACTTTTCACGATTTTGAAAGGAAGGATTGGCGTGGAAGTCGCGGAGGAAGTGCTGGTAACGGTCGAGCACGAGGCGCGAAGCGGGGCAGACATTGGCCGCGTTCAGGTAGACCAGCGACTCATCGAGCGGGAATTCGCGCTTGATGAGTTGCCAGTAGGATTCAGTGCTGTCAGCGGCTTTGAGTGCCTGGGCATAGGCTAGCCAGGTAGGCGGGAGGAGTCGAAAGAGAGCCCGGCGAGTGGTTGGCATGTCTCGATTCTAGCCAATTAATCGGCTAAATGACGATAGCGGCTGGCAAAATAGAGCAACGGATCGCCTTCGCGGACTTGAACGCTGAGCACTTCGCCAAGAAAGATGCGATGGTCGCCGCCATCGAGGACGGCGTGGCGGCGGCACTCGATTAAGGCGAGCGAGTGCGGGATGACGGGCGCGCCGGAGGCCCCACGGCGAAAATCAAGGCCACTAAAACGGTCTTGCTGGCGCGTGGCGAAACGCTCCGAAAGATCGCGCTGCGATTGGTCCAGAATATTGATAACAAAGGAATTGCATGCTTCGAAGGCCGGCAGAACCTGAGAAGCGCGGTCAATACAGAAAAGTACCAAAGACGGGTCGAGTGAGACTGAGGAGAAGGAACTGATGGTGAGGCCGCAGGGGCTGCCGCTCGAATCGATGGTAGTGGCGATCGCCACACCGGTGGCGAAACGGCCGCAGGCGAGACGGAAGGCTTCCGCCGTGGGCGCTTGCTGTTGACTTTGGCTGGGAATCGAGCTTGACAAGGTGCTAACCCTAATCCTATCATGAGGTTTGCAGTGCAATGTGGGCGTTAGCTCACCAGAGCGCGCGTCACCAGATCGGAACCGCTTCATGATCAAGCTCGATATTATCAACGAGGTCGTTAACAAGACCGGCATTACCAAGACGAAGGCCGAGATGGCCGTCGAAACGGTTTTCGAAACCATGAAGCGCGCCCTGGCTCAAGGCGAGCGTATTGAGTTGCGCGGCTTTGGCATTTTCAACGTCCGTCCGCGCAAAACCGGCATTGGCCGCAATCCGCGCACGGGTGCGGAAGTGGCGATTCCCCCCGGCAAGGCCGTGCGCTTTAAGCCCGGCAAAGAACTGCAGTCGCTTCAGTAAAGCTGCACTTGAGATGGCTTCCCTTTGACGCGCGCCTGTGGCTGCACCTGTCGTTGCTATTGGCGACTCTGGTGTCCACCTGCGCGGCCGGGGCCCGCATCGCTTATAACTTCCATCACAACCTGCCCGCCTTCCGCTTAGAAGCCGATCTGTTGGCGATTCTTGAGCCGATTCAACATCCACAGTTGCTGTTGGATGGTTTGCCCTTTGCCCTGGTGCTGTTGTTGATTCTCGGCGCGCACGAGTTTGGCCACTATTACTTTTGCGTGCGCTATGGTCTGAACGCGAGTCTGCCTTACTTTCTGCCGGCCCCCAGTTTTATTGGCACTTTTGGCGCTTTCATCCGCATCCGCTCGATCATCTACAGCCGCTGTGACTTATTCGATGTGGGTGTCGCCGGCCCGATGGCGGGTTTTGCCGTACTGGTGCCTTGCCTACTGGTGGGGCTTTGGCATTCGCGGGTGATTCCTGGGATCGCGGAGCGCGGCGATATGATTTTCGGCAAACCGCTCATGCTGCTGGCTTGCCAGTCGCTCATCTTTCCCCATATTTCTTCCACCGACATTGCCTTGCACCCGGTGGCGCGCGCGGCGTGGGTGGGCTTGTTTGCGACGGCCCTGAACCTGCTGCCGATCGGTCAATTGGACGGCGGACACGTGCTCTATGCCTGGTTCGGCGAACGCTATCAGCGGCGCAGCTGGATCTTTCTGGCCATGCTCATTCCCTTCGGATTTTTCTGGTGGCCGTGGTGGGTATGGGCGGCCATTCTCTTCTGGATGGGCCGCAAGCATCCCTATATTCATGACGACATAGGGCTCGATCCGGTGCGGCGGCGATGGGCGATCGGGGCGGTGATCCTGTTTATTCTGTGCTTCATGCCCGCGCCGTTCGAATACGATTAAGCGGGACGTCCACCCAGCACTCGAATGGGAAGAGTGAGAATAGCGCGCAGCAGTTCAAACACGCCACCTACCGCGATCCCCACCAGCCGGAACGGTAGCGTCAGCACCCAGACGATGGGATACAGCACGAGCGCGATCAGCGCCAGCGGCCAACAGACCACCAGCAGCAGACACCACAGCAGAAATTTGATCATCAGCCCTCCACGGTAAGCACTACGTCAGCAAGGCACGGTTTGTTCCTTAGGCGTTTAACTCGCGCACTTCGCCGCCCACGCCAATCAAAGCCTGGTGCGCCAGACCGATAAACAGGCCGTGTTCCACAATGCCGGGGATGAGGGACAGTTCGCGGGCCAAAGCCGCCGGCTCGCGGATGAGGCCGGCGTGGCAATCGAAGATCTCGTTGCCCTGGTCAGTGAGGTAGATGCCACCCTGAGTGGTCCGCAGGCGCGGATGCAAACCGTGCGCTGCCAATTGGCGCTCAATGATCGTGCGGGCAAACGGAATCGTTTCGACGGGTAAGGGAAAGGCACCCAACTGCGGCACCAGCTTGGTGGAATCGGCGATGATGACGACCCGGTCGCTGGCGGAGGCCACAATCTTTTCCCGCAGTAAAGCGCCGCCGCCACCCTTGATCAGCGCCAAGCCGGGGCCGATCTCGTCGGCACCGTCAATGGTCAGGTCGACGCGAGTGACGTCGTTCAGTTCCACCAGTTCAAGGCCTGCTTCGACCGCCAGTGCGGCGGTGATGATCGACGTCGGGACGCCGCGAATCTGCAAGCCGGTCTGACGCACCCGCTCGCCCAGCAAACGAATCGCGATGTTGGCCGTGGAGCCGCTACCCAACCCGAGCGTCATGCCATCGCGCACCAGATCGATCGCCCGCCGGGCCGCCAATTCCTTCTCCGATTGCGTGATTACATTCAAGGCGACCCCCATCTTATCGCGCTTGGCCCGGGCCTTGGCAGCGGTGACAAAAAAGAGATTTCTAGAATGACCAAACCAGATCTGGTCTGTGCTATTCTCCCATTTTATGACCATGTGCAACATTTCCGAAGCTAAGGCGCAACTGTCGGCCTTGATCGAGGCGGTGCAGCGTGGTGAAGAAGTGATTATCGGCAAGGCCGGCAAACCTGTCGCGCGTCTTGTCCCCTACCGGGGGGCGAAGGCTCCGCGTCAGCCCGGTACACTCAAAGGTCTCATCCACATCGTCGGCGATTTCGATGACCTTCCGGCGGATATGGCGGAAGCCTTCGGCATGAAATGAGGCTCCTGCTGGATACGCGCATCCTGCTGTGGTGGCTGGACGACTCTTCGCGTCTCACCGCCGTTATCCGCCAGCGCATCAGCGACCCGGAGCAAACCGTGTTCGTCAGTGCGGCCACGCTTTGGGAAATTCGCCTAAAAGAGAAACTGGGCAAATTGGAGTTGCCGCCCCAGTTCGATGCCGCGCTCGACGCCGCCGAATTCCTCTGGTTGCCCATCGCTCGCGCGCATGCCAATGCCACCGCCACCTTGCCCCTCCACCATCGCGATCCCTTCGATCGCATGCTGGTGGCTCAAGCTCAGTGTGAGGGCTTAACTTTACTTACCGCCGACCAGCGCCTCTTGGCGTATGGCAAGAACGTGCAGTGGATGTCTTAGCGGAATGCGCTATTCCGGGCGGCCAGTGAGCAGCGCGCCAGTTACCGGTGTCCCAGTTACTGGCGACCCAGGCGCTGGCATTTTTTTCATCACATACTGGCCATACCACGCGAGATAGCGCTCCATGCGATCACGCTGGTAACTCGGACGCTGGATGCCATGGAACTCGTTCGGATAAATGACGAGTTGCGTATCGACGCCCAGGCTGCGCAATGCCTGATACATCTGCTGGCTGCCTTGAATGGGCACGTTGAAATCGCGTTCGCCGCCCATGAAAAGCGTGGGCGTTTTGATGCGATCGGCGTGCAGAAAAGGATACGAGAGCTGCACATACTTTTCCCACGAGGCCGGATTCCAGGGCGGCCCGATCTCGTAGTCGTATTGAATGATGTACTGGTCGGTGCCGTAGAACGAAACCGTAAAGGCCGTCCCCGCGCCACTTGTCGCGGCTTTAAAGCGGGTGTCCGTTGCGATCAGGTAGTCAGTCAAAATACCGCCGTAGCTCCATCCGCCCACCGCGAGGCGATCCGGATCGGCCACACCGATCTTGATGGCATGGTCGACACCGGCGAGCAGGTCCTCCACTTCGTAGTGGCCCCAGTCGGCCCAAATCGAGCGCGAGAATTTTTGGCCGCGTCCGGCGCTGCCGCGATAGTTCACGTTGAGGACGGCGTATCCTTCCGCCGCGAAGAGTTGGCGCTCGGTGCTGAAACTGTGGGCGTCCTGGCCATTCGGTCCGCCGTGAATTCGCAGTAACATGGGGACGCGCGTCCCCGCGACATAGCCAAGGGGAGTGGTCAGCAAGCCGTGGACCTCAGTGCCGTCCTTACTCTTGAAGCTCACTTCCTGCGTTCCGGCAATGTCAATGTCAGCAAAAAGCGCATCGTTCTGAT
Organism: Bryobacteraceae bacterium; assembly: GCA_031367405.1. GTDB lineage: Bacteria > Acidobacteriota > Terriglobia > Bryobacterales > Bryobacteraceae > JALHNI01. The sequence continues at coordinate 11,791 of JANLPT010000036.1, read as the reverse complement.
GCGATATCTGCCGGGTGAGGCCGCCTTCTACGGCGTAGATTTCGGTGGGCTTCATGTCGCCGCCGGTGAGGGCGACGGAGCAGCCGCCGGCGTTCGACAGGCTCGACAAAACGACCGGCTTCACCATCAGCCGCTCAACGCTCGATCCATTGAGGGGAGAGCGCACGGGATACACTGATTGATCGTCGGTGACCAGGAACTCAATCGACCTGCCGTCGGCAGTGAAGCGTGGCGAAGAGACGCCGCGATCCAGCGCCTCCACCGCTTTCAGCCGTTGCGGTTCGGCCGCGCCATCGGTGGCGACGAGCGCCAGATGGTCCATGTTGTACGCGCCCCACTTCTTCTCGTCGGCTTCGAGGAAGGCGATCCACTTGTGGTCAGGGCTCCATTCGAGGCGTGACCGTCCGGCGCGTCCGGTGCCTTTGGTCAATGGCTTTTCCGTCGCGCCGGCTTTGGCATCGGCGACGAAGATTTGGCTCGCAGGTTCGCGATCGGGGTCGGCTCCGTGGTTGCTGAGGAAGGCAATCCGCTGGCCGTCGGGTGACCAACTGGGGACGCTTTCATCCCATTTGCCGGCGGTGAGGCGGTCCAGCTTTGAGGCCGCAATATCGTAGAGGTAAATATAGGTGTGGCGGCCGGAAAGCAGATAGCCCTGCACGTCCTGCTTGTACCGGTAGCGGTCGATGACAATGGGTTTAGGTGCCTTGGGCTTGGCACCGGGCGTTTCGTCAGGCGCATCGGGATCGGGGTCGCCCACGACGAGCGCGAGGCGCTTCGAATCAGGGGACCATTCGTAGCCTTGCAGCCGTCCCTTCAGTTCCGTGAGCTGGTAGGCTTCCCCGCCTCCCGTTGGCATGAGCCACAGCTGGCTACCCTTGGTTTTGGCGGCGCTGGCCCGCGAGGACGTGAAGGAAATCCACTTGCCGTCGGGGCTCCAGCGGGCACCCGATTCTCCTTCCGGACTGAACGTCAGTTGGCGGTTCGATTGGCCGTCGAACCCCGCCACCCAGATGTGTCCCGTACTCTTATCCTCTTTCACATCGATGGTGGAGACCGAGTAGGCTACCGACTTACCGTCCGGCGAGCATTGCGGATCGTTGACGGCACGGATCCGGGCAATGTCGTCGAGCTTCAGGGGCCGGGCGGCAAGACTCATCAATGAAGCAACAATCAGCAAAGTGCGAAGAAGCATAGATGTGATTCAGCATAGCGCGATATTCTTGTGGGTGATTCGTGGTGCGCGTGCGTTCCGTGCGCCCTCACCCAACATCCGACGACCATGTCCTGCGAACTCTGCGGCCGGGCGGGCTTAGCCCTTACCCGCCATCACCTCATCCCCCGGACGCGCCATACCAATCAACGCGCCAAACGCCAAACTACGCGCGAAGAGCGCCAACAAGTGGCTCTGCTCTGCCAGCCTTGCCACCATCAAATCCACGCCTTGCTGACCGAAAAGCAACTTGAGCGCGAATTCAACACGCTCCCGCTGCTGGCCGCTCATCCCGCCGTCGCCCGCTTTGTCGATTGGATTCGCGACAAGCCACCTGGCTTTTAACTACAATAAAACATTGGCTTGGCGCAGGTGTCCAGCGCGCCGCGCCCCCCGTTACCCGATCATTTAGAATGCAGCCCATCCTCGCACCGATCCTCGAAGCCCTCCGCAAGCTTGACTTCCGCGCGGTCATCGACATTCTCGCCGTCGGTTTCCTGATCTACCAGTTCGTCTCTATCGTGCGCGGTCGCCGCGCCGCGCAGATTCTCACCGGCCTGATGGTGCTGATGGCCGTCTACCTGGTCGCCATCTTCGCGGGTCTTGAGCTGTTGCGTTCCGTGCTCCAAACGCTCGCGCCTTACACCGCCTTCGCCCTGATCGTGATGTTCCAATCGGATATCCGCCGCTTGCTGGCCCGCATTGGACGAAGCTGGTGGATGGGTTTTGGCAGCCGCGCGGAGCGCCGCGAGAGCATCGACGAAATCCTGCTTGCAGTTGACCAAATGGCCCGGGCCCACACCGGTGCCTTGATCGTCGTCGAGCGTGACATGGGCTTGCGGACCTTTATTGAAAGCGGCGTCTACCTCGACGCCTCCCTTTCGCGTGACCTATTGCTCGCCATCTTCCACCCTGGTGCCTCCATGCACGACGGTGCGGTGATCGTGCAAGGTGACCGCATCGCCGCCGCCGCCTGCTTTCTGCCCCTCACCACCAATACGGTCGTCGCGTCCCGAAAAGGCACCCGCCACCGGGCCGCTATGGGCGTTACCGAAGAAAGCGACTGCGTGGCTATTGTTGTGAGCGAAGAAACCGGGCAAATCTCGCTGGCCTCGCATGGCGAAATCGAGCGCGACATCACCATTGAGCGCCTCGAAGAACGGCTCGCCATCCACCTCACCCGGGGGCCGGTCGCCCGCACCATGCGCGCCGCCACGGCCGTCATCTCCCGGGAACGGCCCATCTCCCGTGAAAAACCGCAGGCGCGACCGTGAATACTCCCAAACCCATTCGCCTCCTCACCGACCATTTCCTTTGGAAACTGCTCTCGCTCGTGATGGCGGCGATGCTGTGGATCGCCGTCGTCGATGAGCCCGAACTCACCGCCAACGTCACCGCGCCGGTGGAGTTCCGCAACCTCACGGCCGGCCTCGACTTGGGCTCTAACGTTCCTGACCGCGTCGTCCTCCAACTCCGCGGGCCCCGCAGCCGGCTCGCCTTCGCCACCGGACCCCGCTCCGCCGTCGTGCTCGACCTCAGCGGCCAATCGCACCCCGGCGAACGTACCTTCACCGTTCAGGAACTCAACCTCAACCTGCCCAGCGGCATTGACCTCGTCCGCGCCGTCCCCTCCCAAATCCGCGTCGTCCTCGAGCATCGCCTCCGCAAAGAAGTGCCAGTCACTCTCCGCTTCGCCGGCCCCCCGCCCCACGGCTATCGCGTCCGGTGGAGCCAATTGGTGCCCGAGCGCATCACCATCGCTGGACCGGAGAGGCGCGTCAAGCAAATTGAATCCATCGAGACCGACGCCCTCGATTTTTCGCAACTCGGTTCCGCCCTTGACCAGCCTACGGAGGTAAAGTTGAACGCCTTTGTGTCCGATCCTCTGGTAAGTCTGGCTTCGCCGTCGCAAATCCGCGCCCGCATCCAGTTAGAGAAAATCAACTAGGCCCGGCCAGATATTTGACAGGAGAACATGGCAAAGCAGCTCTTTGGTACCGATGGAATTCGCGGCAAGGCGGGACTATACCCCCTCGACCCGCAGACGATCTTCTGCTTCGGACAAGCGTTGGGCGAATGGGCCCGCGAACATGGCCCCCACGCCGAAGTGCTCATCGGCATGGACACCCGCGAATCCGGCCCCTGGATCGCCGGATACGTGGCCGGCGGGTTGGCCGCCCAAGGCGTCAAGGTCCGTTTCGCGGGCCTGATTACCACGCCCGGCATCGCCTACCTCACCCGCACCCAGAGCTTTGTCGCGGGAGTGATGATTTCGGCTTCGCACAATCCATTCGAGGACAATGGCCTCAAAGTGTTTGACCATTCGGGCCTGAAGCTGCCCGACGATCAGGAGCATTGGCTCGAAGAAGATCTGCTGGCGCTCGCGGCCAAAGATCCCCTCCCCCAGCGCGCGGACGTGACGATTGACCCTTCGCTCGACGCCGAATACCTCAACTACCTGCTCACCATCGCCACCGGGCCCACGGTAAAGACACCGCTCGCTGGACGCAAGCTTCTACTGGATTGTGCGAACGGTGCCAGTTCCCACTTGGCCCCTGCACTGTTTCGCCAGCTTGGCGCCGAAGTGATCGCCGTGGCCACCGCGCCCGATGGCCGCAACATCAATGCCGGTGTCGGTGCGCTCTATGTCGAGGCCTTGCGCCAAGAGGTGGTCGCCCTCGGTGCCGACGCGGGTATCGCTTTCGACGGCGACGCCGACCGCTGCATGATCGTCTCCCCGGCCGGCAAGATCATCGATGGCGACCATGTCCTGCTGATCTGCGCCCGCCACCTGCGGGCGGGCGGCCATTTGAAGAATGCCATGGTCGTCTCGACGGTGATGTCGAATTTGGGCCTGGAGCGCTTGCTGATGCAGGATGGGTTTGAAATGCCGCGCACACCGGTGGGCGACAAATACGTCCTCGAAGAAATGATCCGGCGCGACGCGCTGCTGGGCGGCGAACAATCCGGCCACATCATTTTTCGCGAATTCGCGACGACCGGCGACGGCATGCTGACCGCCCTGCAGGTGCTGGCCGCCATGCAGCATTCCGGCCAATCGCTCGATCAGCTCACGGCCGATCTGGTCATCTATCCCCAACTCCTGGTGAACGTCAGTGTCCGTGCCAAGCGCCCGCTGCATGAGTTAATCAAAGTGCAAGCCGAAATCGCCGCTGCGGAAAAGGACTTTGGTGCCGCCGGCCGCGTGCTGGTCCGTTTCTCCGGCACCGAACTCCTGGCCCGCGTGATGGTCGAAGGCGAGAACATGCCCCAAGTGGAGCACTGGGCGCACCGCATCGCGGACACTTTACGCGACGAACTCACCAACCTCGCTGAACACGTGGCTTATCCCGCCACCCAGGCACCCGTCGGCGTCAGCTAAATTGTCGCGCCAGCTTTCTAGTAAGCTATGGCGATGATCCGCCGGACATTTCTTGGCTTTGCCGCTATACCGGCGATCGCGGCACCGGTCCAGCTCCCCAAGGCCATCCGGTTTGTGGAAGGGCCGGTAAACAGCGTTCTCATCGGCACCAAAACCGCCGTCTATTCCGCAAAAACGCCGGTAGCCCGTCTCCTGTTGACGCACGCCCGCCGGGATGCCATCGGCACCATACCGGCCGGGGCAGAAATCTTCGTACCCGCGGCCAGCGCAAAACTCCTGGCAGACATGCCCGCTTTCTGGGCGGCGCTCGAGACCGGCCAGTTTCATGATTACGCCCAGCAGTCGGCCAAGCTGCCCGCGCACTCGCTCAAGAACCTGCGCGCCGTAAACGACAACGATGCGATCCCGGCGGAGCCTGCCAGCGTCCGGGCGATGGCCACGCCGGGCTACAGTCCGGACGCCGTGTCCTACATTATCGAAACGGCCGGCCAACGTCTCGTCTGCACCGGCGACCTGATCTATGGCGAGGGCCGGTTGCTTGATCTTTTCAGCTTGCAGGACGCTGTACCCGAAGTGAAAGTTCGTGGCTATCACGGCTATGCGGCCCGGGCGGAAGCGCTGATCCGCAGCCTTCGCAAAGTCGCCGATCTGAAGCCGGACGCTCTGTTACCGGCCCACGGACCCCTCATCGCCAACCCCGCGCAAGCCATCGCGCAACTCGTCGCGCGGCTTCAGGGTTTTTTGCAAAGCCACTTCGAAACCGATGCTCTGCGCTGGTACTTTGGCGAGGACAGCCACCGCATCCGCTCCCGCGCCGTTGAGCGGCCCCTGGACGTAATGCCCATGGCCGAGCAAGGCAAATTGCCGCCCGGTATTCTCGCCATTGGCAACTCCCGCCTCATCCTCTCAAAAACCGGCGCGGCCTTCCTGGTGGATGCCGGTTACCGCGGGACTTTGCCCGAATTGCGCCGCCTGCGCGAAACGGGCCAGATTCGCAGTGTCGATGGTATCTGGATCACGCACTATCATGACGACCACACCGACTACGCCAACGAGATCGCCGCCGAATTCGGTGCGCCGGTCTATTTCACCCGGGCGATGGAGGAGGTAATCGCTCATCCCGCCGGGTTCCGCCTTCCCTGTCTTACCACTCGCCCCATCGCTCATCCTTCGCCGAAAGACGATGGCCAGACGCTGCTGTGGAATGAGTGGAAGCTCACTTTCTGGAACTTTCCCGGCCAAACGCTTTATCACGGTGGCCTAGTGGCGCAGCGTAGCGGCGGCGAAACCTACCTTTTCACCGGCGACTCCTTCACCCCCTCTGGCATGGACGATTACTGCATGCAGAATCGCGACTTTCTCCGGCCCGGTGCCGGTTACGATCTCTGCTTGAACCGCATCGCCAGCTTGCCACCTGGATCGTGGCTGCTAAATCAGCATGTGGTGCCGATGTTCCGCTACTCGCCGGCCCAAATGGAGCGCATGCGCCGCGAGTTAGTGAAGCGCACCTCCATTTTGCGCGAGCTCTCCCCATGGCCCGACGTGAACTATGCGGTCGATGAGGGATGGGCCAGAATTTTCCCGTACGCGTCCACGGTGGCGGCGGGCCAACCCGTCAAGCTTGAGCTCCGCATCACGAACCACGCAGCGGTCCGCACTACGTATCGCGCAAGATGGCATCTCCCCGATGCCTGGCAGACTGTAGGAGCCGCCAACGCCGTGGCGATCCCGCCCCAAGCGGACGGTGCCTTGGCCGCCACACTCCAGTCGACTGGACAGGCACCAGGACTCTACGTCGTCACCGCCAGCATCTCCTTTGACCATCATCGACTCCACCAATGGGTGGAGGCTCTGGTGAGAGTGACTTAGCTTCGCTGGTTTCAAGGCAACTTAAGGCAAAGTCTCGAGCATCGGTGCCGTGAACAAACGGCGTTCGATTTGTTGCTCGATCTCGCGGACCAGCAAACGCCGCAAGTCGCGGGCCGTGTCTTTCGTCCAGCCGCGCGGCGTGAGCTTGGCGATCGGTAAGGCGAGCATCTCTTCGGCGATCGCCGCGGATTCAGGCAACAGGCGCAGTTCCGGAAGGAATCCCGATAGCCGCACTGCCCAAAGCGAGTAGTAGACGATGCCCGGCCACAGCCCGGCTTCGCCCGTGGCCCGCAGATGGTCGAGCATGGCGAGCATCAGGCGGAAGTACTTCTCGTTCAGTTCCTCGGGCTGCAAGAGATGCTCACCCACTTCAGCGATGTAGTCGAGGGCCAAGGCGAGGTCGTAGCTGGAGGCGAGGTCGAAGGGCGACGAGACCACTTCGGCACCGATGATGGTGGTCAGGTCGCGATTTTCGCGCTTCGTATAGGTCACGCGAGAGAGCGACATGCGCTCGAGTCCGGCTCCGTAGGGCGACTTCGGTTTGCGGACGCGCTTGGCCACGCCTCGCAGCTTGCCCTGGTCCCGGGTGAAGTAGGACACAATCAGGTCGGCCTCGCCAAAGGGATAGCTGCGTAAGATCAGCGAGTCGCTGGTGGATGTCACGAAATACCCGGGCGCATATGCTGTTATCTTATCGCTATGTTGTTGAACCGATGCTGATGAACCGCAGCATGCCGCCGAGCCCCGTCATTCCGGAGTTGGCCTATCCGGATGTCATTGCCGCGGTCAGTTGGCTCTCGCAGGTTTTTGGTTTCACCCTGCGCCTGCGAATAGCGACGCACCGGGCCCAAATGAATGCCAGTACGGGAGCCATTGTGTTGACCGAGATAGACCCCGCTCATGGCGTATGCGTCGCAAGTTCAGTAATGGTGCGGGTGGAAAACGTGGACGACCATTACGCGCAAGTCTGCCTGGCCGGAGTCGAACCGGCGGGCGAACCGGTCACCTATCCGTACGGCGAGCGGCAGTATAGTGTCAGGGATTTGGCTGGGCACCGCTGGACATTTTCGCAGACCATCGCCGATGTCGACCCGGAGACCTGGGGCGGCGCGTCATCTTGACGCAGGCCTTTTGACATAGGGCCCGCAGAAAAATTACCCTTTGCGGCTCATGTAAATTGTTGTACAATTTGAGAATCTCCTTTCCGCCTGGAAAGGAATTGCCGCATCGGAGCGGGCTAGTGTAGATAATTTACCCACTCCGATGCGGTCCGCCCGAAGTATGGGCGATTGAGACTCCGGCGTTAAGCGCGCCAAACACCACGATTTTCATCGCAGCTATCATCCAGCGAGGCCCGCGTCCTTTGAGCCCTCACTACCGTTTTGACGATCTGACTTGAACCGGAACCCGGAGAGTCCTTCTCAGCTGAACCTTCAGCCGAATGTCTCGGTAGCCACTTCCTCTCGAAAAGTACTACCGCAAAGTCTTGAATCTACAGCCACTCCCCACATTGGGAGGCGAAAAATCCCCTCTGTTGCAACTTGCAAAAAGCGATTTCGAACGGTTAAGAGAAATTTCATTCACCCAACTCCCGCAAGCACGCTGTGGAGTCCGTTCTCATCACTGGATTGCCTGCTGCAACAGAGGGCAGGTTTTAGAGTGACTTCATCAATTCGTTCATCATCATAGCAAAACGAATGCCACTTTTGTCACAACGTCAACTCAAAGAAAACAAGAGCCTTCCCATCGGCGGTAACCCCCGCCAATGGGACTGCCGTCTACAAGCCTGTGTCCATGTGACACACTGGAGATCGATGGGGCACCGGATTTGGGCAAACGGGCTGATTTTACTAGTCGCATTGCCGTTCGTTAGTACTGGAGCGGAGGACGACTATAAGGTCTACACCGAGTCGCCACGCATTTTCCTCAACGCCAAGCGGCTCCGGCTGCTGCGGCGCGAAAAGGAACGCTTATCCATTCGCTGGCAACAATTTGATTTACTAATGGCTGGCAAAGCTCCCATGCCGGAGCCTGGGTTCGCCCTCGCGCTTTACTCGCAAGTGTCACAGTCGCCCGAACCTTGTCAGCGCGCCATTGCCGCCGCCCTCACTTCCAGCGATATCCGGCAGACGGCCATTGTGGCCGATTGGTGCGGCACCAACGCGACACTCACGGCGCGGCTCCAGAAATCCCTCACCGTGCCTCTTGCCTCGATGCCCATTGCCTCAGTGGCAGCAGCTCGTAACCGGGCCATCGCGGCAATCGCCATCGCTGACCAGGCTCCCCAAGCCTCCGCACGCGCCCTGGAAGAGCTCGTCGAGAAATGGTGGCGGAGTGCCCTCGCGCCGAAGCTCCGCGAAGGCGGTACCGTCCCGCGCCAGGAAACCTATGCCCTCCTTGAACTACTGCACCTCCTGCGCGACAACCTCAACATCGACCTGCGCGACGACGCCGGGGCCTATTTTAAGGAACTGCCGCTCTTCCAGATTCTCAGCTACTACCCGTCGCCCTTTCCTGCCACGGAGAACGAATACCGCGTCCCCTTCTTCACCAGCGACGGCGAGCCGGACCTGATCCAAGCTGCTCTCTCGCGGGCCTCCGAGCTAGCCATGGTCGCCTACGACGGCAATCTGCTCGAAAACCAGTTCATCCAAGGCTGGGTGCTGCAGGACCGTTTCCTCATGCGCGGCACTTTCGGCATCGCCTATGAATTCCTGTGGGCGAATCCCTACCAGCCTGGGCTATCCTTCCACCACCTGCCCAACCTCTATCACGACAAGCGCGGCGGCCGCCTCTTCGTGCGCTCCACCTGGGAGGAAGACGCCTCCTACTTTTGCTACTACGACGGCCAAATTCAATTCTTCGAGGACGGTAAGCGCAAGCGTCTCGTGATGAAAGGCAACTCGGCGCCTATTCAGGTGGGTGGCGTGACGCTCTTCTCCGCCCAAAGCCCCATGAAGTTCGTCGTCGAGCCGGTGCGCGAAGAGTCCGAGCCGGGCGAACGGGCCGTGGTGCGCAAACTCTATTACTTTCTGGTGAGTCTCCAGCCGAATGCGCGCTTCGACATCGAAGTGGACGATGAGGAGTTGCAGGAAGGCTCCACCGACGCGGGTGGTATTTTGGCCCTCACGTTGGCGAACCCCTCCACGGCCCGCGCGGTAAGAATCCGCGAAACGCGGCCGCCCGCGCGGCGATAAACATAACTGAAACATTCCTCGCGCGGGGTCGTCTACAGCTTCATGAATGTGGCACCGCTGGCGAAGGAAACGGCCGGTTTGTGGCGCTGTCTGCGATCCTCGGAACGGGCCGCCAGCGTCTATTTTCTCTATGTCAGCGCATTGGCGGCCATTCTGCCGCTCGCCCATGAGACGCGCCTGCGAGTGTGGAGCGTCAACCTTTTGCTCGGCGGATTGTTCGCTTACTTGAGCCATACCCCAGCCCATTGGCGCGACTGGCTACCCGCCCCGCTGATTCTGCTCGCCTACAAAGAAATGGGCTGGCTGGCCCAGCCGCACGCAGACATCGGCCGCGAGACGGCTTGGGTTTATTGGGACCGGTTGCTACTCAGCGACTGGGGCGTTCAGGCGCTCATTGAATCCGCCGGACCGGCGATTCCCGGCTTCCTGGAACTATGCTACTTACTGGTTTACCTGATGGTGCCGGTCTCCATCGGGCTGGCGACGATCTACGCGCGCGATCGCGTGGAACAACTTACTTTTCCCTTGTTAGTCACTTGCCTCATCACTTACGCATTATTCCCGTTCTTTCCCTCCGAGCCGCCGCGTACCGTCTTCCCCACCGACCTGGTTCCCACTTACCAAACTCTCTTTCGCCAGATCAACTGGTATATCTGCGGTGGCTACGGCATCCACACCAGCGTCTTCCCCAGCGGCCACGTCTCCAGTTCCATCGCCGCATCCTACGGCGTCTACCGCCTCATGCCGCAGCGGCGCTGGGCTTGGGGCCCACTGGCGGTCGTCTCCACCGGCATCTTCATCGCCACCGTCTACGGCCGCTACCACTATCTGGTGGATTCGCTCGCCGGCGCGCTGGTTGCGGCGCTGGTACTCATAGCCATGTCCGCCCGCCGCATCTGAGTCAGTTTGGGAAGCTACCGCTTGATCCCCGGATACGCGAGCAGATACTTCCTCCGCTGTTCGCAAAACGATTTCAGGCTAAGTTGGGGCGGCGCAGTAGGGCCGGACCCGCTGGCCACGCCGTCTTCGGTGACGGCCCGCAAGACAACGTCAGTGGCGAAAAGTTTCTTCGTGCCGGCCTTCAGATCCGCGTCAATCGTCTTTTGAAACTGGGCCACCACGGGCCCCAATTTCTTCCAGTCGAGCCAATTTTCGGCGATGTCGCGCAGATAGCCCAAGTAGCGGGCGCGGATGGCTCGAATTGTCTTCCGAACCAACTGCGGACTCGAGCTATCTGGTTGCCAGACGCTGCGGACACTCGAACTGAGGGGCATCTCGGAGTTCGCGGTAGCGTCCTGGCTTTCGAAGGGAGGACGATTCAAAGGGTTGAGATGGGTTTTGGCTTTGCCCTCTTCGGTTTGTTCCTCCACGTTCAGGTTGGCAAGTGAGGTGGTTTGGGGTGTGGATTAGTGGGAAGTGGTTTGTTTGTGGTGGGTTGGGAATTTGTTGGTTTGCTGTGACTGGGTAAGGGCGCGGCTCGCGTTAAATTGGGTTGCGGCGGCGTCCCTGGCATGACTGGAATCTTCGGGCGAAGGGGAGTTCCGAAGATCGCGAATTGGTTAACTATATGTATGTGCTACGAGTTAGAGAAAGGTCGGGGGATACCCGGCGATGCCCCCGTTCTCCTGCGGACGAGGTCGAGGGCTTTGGTGAAGTCCTCGGCGTCGCGGTAGACCCATTGGCCTTGGTTGCCGCGTTGGGTGATGGCGTAGAGCTGTTGGGGGCGGAAGTCACGCAGGGGTCGCACGGGAGATTACGAGATCCAGGCGGGCCCGGACGGGGTTCAATTTCGACATAGCGCAGGGCGGTGGCCCAATGGGTGTCGTCAGGACACACGAGAAGAAACGACCTTGCCAGACAGAGACGGTGGACCTGGATTCCTGGGGAGAAAAATGCGGCGAGGTCGGGGTTCGCCGGTGGAAAGCGGCGATAAGTCATTTGATATTATTGGTTTATAGATAAATAGGGGAATGTCGGGGGTGCCACCGATTTCTCACTGGAGGCCTGCGGCCCAGGCTCCGGGCACCCCTCGTAAAACCGTGACAAGCCCTCGGATATGCTTTATCGTAGAAAGATAAGGCATTTTGAAGAACGGAGCCCCGCATCATGGAAGTGCAGTTTGAACCCGATGTG
>JANLPT010000405.1:0-2944 GCA_031367405.1 Bryobacteraceae bacterium | reverse complement strand
CGGAAATACGATTCCGCCATGAGACATTCCGATCGGCTTTGTCTACACGCTGGCCTGCACGACCATCAGTCGGGCGCTGACGTGGAAAAAACCGACCAGGAAGGGCCAAATCCATGGGCGGGATTGCCGGCTGGTACAGGCACGAGGGGCGGCTAGGTTGTGAACCCATAAACAGGATTCACATTGCGGCATAATCGTGATTCAAGGCTTGCGAAGGGAGCCTTGGGATGAGCCGATACGACCTGACCGATTTCGAGTGGCGGGTGATCGGGCGCATGGCGTCCTCCTTTGGCGGGGGCGGGTTAGCCGGGGTGAGCTTACGCCTGCGCGGAGGGTTGCGCTAGGTTGGGGGTGGGTGGGGCGACGGCGAAGTCGCCTCAATTAGCTAATTAGTATTGTGTCCCCGGAATCGATACGTAACGAAGTGCAGCGAGGGAAGGTGGAGCGGCCGGTGCGGAAAGGAAGGGTCTGACTGTTGGTCGATGACGCTACAACCCCGCTGTCTCTGGCGCATTATACCGATCTCGACGGGCTGATTGGGATCGTCAAATCGCGCGAACTTTGGGCGTCAAATGCATCTTTTCTCAATGATCGGCGCGAACTAGTCCACGGCATCGAAGCATCTGTTGTGGCTGTCGAGAAACTCGCTTCAAAGGCTTATCAGGCATGGCGCGGTGTATTGGAGAATGTGGTTCGCGATCTCGAACAGGGGAAGATGCCTGATACCTACGTCGTTTGCTTCTCACGGATGGAAGACTCGCTCAGCCAATGGCGAGCTTATGCGGGCAACGAGCAAGGCGTTGCGGTAGTTTTTGACGTCAAGCGTCTATGCGCTTTTCTTTTCCCGCACGAAGCCCGCCTTATGCGAGTGATCTATGGAACCCTGACCGCCGGTCGGAAAATGAGAGACGAGTTAAAAAGAGAGATAGACTTAATTGATGAGTTAGATGAGTTGACCGGACAAGCTACTACAAACGATCGAAAGCGTGCCGCCTTTTCCGCGCTCAGCTGGCTCATACCTCGATTCAAGCATTTCGGATTTGCGGATGAGCGTGAGTGGCGCTTCGTAGTCCAGGTCGACGGCAACTCCACCGATGTCGAATTTAGAAGAAAGAGTGCCCACCTACTACCATACATTAAACTTGGCTCATCCGAGCGCTTACCAATCAAACGTGTCGTAGTTGGTCCAGGAAAGGACCCCGAGCTGACTCGGAAGAGTCTAGAAGGCTTTCTCAAGTCTGAAGGCTATAGCAAAATTCGAGTTGCGGTCTCAAAGGTTCCATTCCGAACTTAGTGGGGTCTATTTGCCTGGTTCGGGCTTGAGCAGGGTGTAGGGAGAGTCTTGCGACACATTCACTAGGGAGAAGAGGTCAACCTGAGTCTGTTGAAAAAACCCGTTGAGATCCGATGTTGAGCTGAGATTAAAGTCTGGCAAGTAGAATATACCTTGGGGAAACGCCTTCTGTTCGGTCCACATTCCGCTTCCGTAGGCAAGGTGCATATCGCCTCTTGATTGAATGCCAATTCGGACTACGCATGGGAATGAGCCAAGCCTCAGCTCGGATAAACTGCGTAGATTCTCTACTATCTGTCCAACATAGCCAATTAGCCACTCAGCGTGGACTATCGGAACTTCACTATTGAAATGCGAGTCGACAGCGTAATCGAATATGCAAGCTCCGCTCTCCTTTACAATTTTCCTTGCGCATTGGAAGTCTTTGAACTGATCTCCGGTGTGTTCTTCGAAATATTCCTGTTTCTTGCCTCGGAGCACCGGTTGCCAGCGCGAGTACAAGCTCCGAAAAGCGACATCATTTTGTATTGCCTTGCCGTTTGAATCATAAAACACGGGATTTTTGTTACCAAGCGCGCCAAGAATGGCGTCATCCAACGTGAAAGACTGCTCCAAAGTAGGAATGACCACGGTTCTTACGTGAACCACCTCATTGCCAAGATCACGATGCTCTAACTTGCCCGCGTGAAAGTCTGCAAACTGGCGGTCAAGGAACTCCGTTTGTTCGAGGCGGAGCCTAGTCCGATTGATCGTCAAGTCTTGTATTTCATCCATCGCCATTGGTACCGACTCCGAGCCCCGCCTTGCATAGCAATCAAGTGTGCGTTTCGAACGATGTGGGGCCCTTATTGATGCCTCAACCCGAATGATTAGAACGCCTTCTGAACTGTCTGCCGGACTAATGACTCCTCGGACGGAAATGTTGGTCTGCGCTGGTTCGATGAGCGCAGCTAACCCCCGCGCAACTCGGTCAGCCGCATCGGCCGGTTCCTTGATGGATTGAAAATTGGCGGCGGTGGGACGTGGGCCATCTGACTCATCAATCCCGACGATTAGGTCGCCACCGCGTGTATTAAGGAAGGCAATCACTTCACGAGCGAGCGAATCCAAAGCGCGCTGCCGCTGGTTATCGTTCAGAGAGGCGTAGTCGTCCTGCCCCTTGAAGCTGCTCTTGAACTCAATCCGATCATCTTCCTCTCGGCCGAGCTCGATTAGGCGCTGGAGGTCGGACCATTCGATGTCCGCAAGGGGCTTTGGAATCATGGCTACTTCGCCCCGATCAGGTCAAGCTGATCCGCGTCTAAGACGGGCGCCTTGCGGCGGCTTTTCTTGACGGGCTGGACCCCGGCCTGCGCCGGGGAACTGGTGGCACGGGCGAGCAGCGGCGCCAGATACTGCCCCGTGAAACTCCCCGCCTCCGCCGCCACCTTCTCCGGCGTCCCCTCCGCGACAATCTCCCCGCCATTGACCCCGCCGCCCGGCCCCAGATCGAGCACCCAGTCGGCGGTTTTGATGACGTCGAGGTTGTGCTCGATCACCACCACCGAATTGCCCTGCTCGACCAGCGCGTGGAGCACTTCCAATAATTTGCGGACGTCCTCGAAATGGAGGCCGGTGGTCGGCTCGTCGAGGATGTAGAGGGTGTTGCCG
>JANLPT010000397.1:0-1602 GCA_031367405.1 Bryobacteraceae bacterium | reverse complement strand
GTCATTACGCATCTGGCGATGAACGGATCGGCCGCCATCCACGACTACGAGATTGCCCGCTTCGGCGGCACCTCAGAAGACGTGGCCGCCGGCCTGCGTGACGGCACGTTCGGTATGGCTGAGGAAACCGGCCGCGAAATGAACGAAGCGTTTATCGCCGGCAGCAAGGAGGGGCGCGGGATGGGCGAGGCGCTCGCCATCGCGCTCAATGGCGAGCCGTCGCTTGCACATCCCGAATTGTCCGTCGTACTCAATGCCTGGAAACTCGGCATCCCGGTATCTGTTCACGCCGCGCTCGGTGCGGAAATCATTCATCAGCATCCGGCCGTGAGCGGCGCCGCGATCGGCGATACCAGCCACCGTGATTTCCGCCGACTTGCCGCCAGTGTCGAAAGCGTTGACGACGGCGGAGTGGTGCTCAATCTGGGCAGCGCCGTGATCATGCCCGAAGTATTCCTCAAGGCGCTGACCATCGCCCGCAACGTGACCGGCGGCAAACCGCAGGGCTTCGTCACCGTAGATCTGGATATGCAGCGCCACTACCGCCCGCATATGAACGTGGTGAAACGGCCGACGCTCGACAGCGGCAAAGGCTACGAAATCACCGGGCACCACGAAATCATGGTGCCGTTGCTGGCATGGGCGGTCGTCGAAAGGCTGGAGCGGCCGCGCTAAGACTATGCCCGGCAGCTGTTGCCTGTTCTTAGTAGCTCGGACCGGTGAATTTTTCGCGTAGCGCTTTCGCTGTGCCCGGGCTCACAACGCGGATGACGACATACGCGACCGCGCCCACACACAGAATCTGGACCGCGACAACGGCGAGCCAAATAAACAGGCCCAGAATGCCCCCAAGAATGCCGAAGGCGAACTTCAGCACGAAGAGGCCGAGCAGTGCCATAAGGCCAATGGAAAACAGAGTGCGGAGCATAGGACAATCCTCGTAGGGTCTAACTGCAATACGGGCCCGACCGCAAACTGTTTCAGGGGTATGGATTCCACCAGCACGGACTTCTACCTACTCGGCTGAGATGAAAAGCCAAAGCGCCTCTAAAATAGTAACCGTCAAAAGTGACTTTAGATGGTTATTCACAGCTGGCACTCCACTGTAACCATACCTACATTCGATTACAGGTCAGATTCAATGGCCACCCAATACCTCATTAAAAGTGCGAGACATGGCCGAAAAGCTCTACCAGATTCTGGGCCGACACCGCGCCGAGCCGCTACCGGAGCGCAAGCCAAGTTGGCTGAAGGTCAAGGCACCAGGCGGGCCAAATTATCTTCGCCTCAAGAACATGATGCGCGAGATGGATCTGCATAGCGTCTGCGAAGAGGCCCACTGCCCGAACATCGGCGAGTGTTGGGAGCACGGCACTTCAACATTCATGATTCTGGGCGACGTGTGCACCCGGAACTGCGCCTACTGCGCCGTCTCCCACGGCACCCCCAAGGCGTTCGATCCGCTGGAGCCGCAACGCCTCGCCGAGGCCGTCCTGGCGATGGCCCTGCAGCACGTGGTGATCACGTCGGTCGACCGGGACGACCTGCCCAACGGCGGTGCCGAGGCGTTTGCCAACTGCATCACCGAAATCCGGAAGCGGC
>JANLPT010000375.1:0-42869 GCA_031367405.1 Bryobacteraceae bacterium | reverse complement strand
TTGAGCCGCTGTCGGCGAAATGGCGCTCGGCGAGATCGATTAGTTTCTCGTGGTCGAGATTGCCGGCGGCCGTGATCATTAGGTTACCCGGCACATAAATAGAAGCGTGATACTTGGCGAGTTGCGCGATCGTGAAGCTTTGAATCGTTTTGCGGGAGCCGAGAATCGATTTTGACAATGGATGGTTAGGCCAGAAACGAGTGGTGAATAACTCATGCACCACATACTCCGGGCTATCCAGCTCCATTTTGAGCTCTTCGAGAATGACGCCCTTTTCTTTTTCCAGATCGGCCGGATCGAAGCGTGGATGCAGCACTAAGTCAGCGAGGATATCCATGGCAATGGGCAGATGCTCGTCGAGCACTTTGATATTGAAGCCGACGAGTTCTTTGCCGGTGAAGGCATCGAGGTTACCGCCGATGGAATCCACCTCGCGGGCGATCCCTTCCGCGGTGCGGGTGTGGGTGCCTTTGAAGAGCATATGTTCGAGGAAATGACTAATGCCGATTTCTTTGGGATGCTCGGCGCGCGAGCCGGTGCCCACCCAAACGCCAACGGCGACACTGCGGACATGCGGCATTTTTTCGGTGATGACCCGCATGCCATTCGAGAGGCGGGCGACTTCGACGTCACGCGCCGGGGAATTAGAGGAGGACATAAGGGCCTTTCAAGATATCAATTCGTTAGCCGTTAGTACGAGTAGCGTGACCAATTAACTAAGCATCCCCTCCCTAACGGTCGAGGTTCGTTAGTTGCGGTAAGAAATAATGCGTAGTAAATTGTCACTCTACTAGGGAGCCTCGACTTCGGCGGGCTCGGAGCGCGCACTTTCGTTGCCCAGGCGGTCAACGGCGGCGATGGCGTAGCGGTAGCGCTGCCCGGTTTGGATTTGCGCGTCACGGAAGGCGGGCGGCTCCACTTCGGCGATGCGCGCAAAGGGGCCATCGCCCAAGGCGCGGTAGACACGATATTTGGCGAGGTCGGCGTCGGTGTTGCGGTCCCAACCGAGCTCGATGGTTTTAGCTCCGGCGAGGACGGCGAGTCCTGTGGGAATTCCAGGCGGGAAATGGTCCACGTGGGCGATGGCGAGATCTGGGGTGGGTTCGCTGATAGCGTTAATATCGCCGGCGCGGACATAACTTTGGAGAGTGTAACGGTAAGTGGGGCCAAAGGCCGTGACTAAGTCAAGATACTGCGTTTCCACTAAGTCGGCGATGGTTTGCGAAGGGGCGTCGCCGATTTGGCGGGTGATTCGATAATGGAGGCCGGGTTGGGTAGGCGCCGTCCAATGAAGTTGGATGCCGTCGGCGCGGGATTCGGCGGCGAAGTTCGGGGGAGCGGTGAGCGGCGGGATGACGCTGACGGCGATTAGATTGGACATGGCGTTGAGACGGCCGGTGGGGCTGGTGAGCCGGATGCCCACGATGACATCTTTGCCGGCCCAAGGTTGGGCGTCAAACGCTTGAGTTACTGTTTGGAGCAGATCCGGCATCGGGGGGGCGCCTTTCTTTGCGGCCTTTACCGGGGCGACTGCCGTAAGGCGAGCGGGCCATGCTACTGGCACTTCGCGCGCGCCGGAGAGCCAAGCGTTCAGGTCAAAGGGCGGTGCCGGAGCAGGGCCGACGCGTAAGTCAATCTTTCCGGCCTCGCGAATCGGGAGCCCTTCGCCCGTGGCGATGGGCATGGTGAAAGAGATCTCGAGAGTGCTTCCCCGTTCGACGACGCGCAAGTCCAGTACGGGTTTGGGAATATGGACGGCGGGCGGCAACGGATCGCCCACGTAGCCGCAGCCACTCAGCCAGAACAGCAAAGACAGCGTCAGGACGAGCCTCATAAGATATAGCGGCTCAGGTCCTGATCCTGGACGATGTCAGTGAGCGCCTTACGCACATAAGCCCCGTCGATTTTGACATTTTTCTTCTTGAGGTCAGGCCCTTCGAAGGAGATCTCTTCGAGTACTTTTTCCAGAATCGTATGCAGGCGGCGAGCCCCGATGTTCTCATTGGTTTCATTCACCTTAGCGGCGAGGCTGGCCAGGGCTTCGATGGCATCGTCGGTAAAATTGAGCTTAACGCCTTCGGTCTCCATCAGCGCGACGTATTGCTTGATGAGGGCATTCTTGGGCTCTTTCAAGATACGAATAAAGTCAGCTTCTGTCAGCGGCTTCAGTTCTACGCGGATCGGGAAACGGCCTTGTAACTCGGGGATCAAGTCACTGGGTTTCGAGACGTGAAATGCGCCGGCCGCAATAAAGAGAATATGGTCGGTGCGGACGAAGCCATAGCGGGTGTTGACGGTGGTGCCTTCGACGATGGGAAGAATGTCGCGCTGCACGCCTTCGCGGCTGATATCGGGCCCGTGGCCGCCTTCGCGGCCGGCGATTTTGTCGATTTCATCCAGGAAGATCATGCCATTGCGCTCGACTCGTTCGGTGGCGATGCGCGTCACATGATCCATGTCGAGCAGCTTCTCTTCTTCCTCCTGCACTAAGTAATCAAAAGCGTCGACCACGCGCATTTTCCGCTTGCGGGACTTAGGCGCGAACATACTCGCCAGGATGTCCTTAAAGTTGACATCCATCTCTTCGTTGCCCATGCTGCCGCCCAACTCCATGCGCGGCCCGCGTTCTTTTACTTCGAGCTCGACGTTCTTTTCGTCCAGCTTGCCAGCGCGCAGACGGTCGCGCATCTTCTCGCGCGAGCGTTCGACGGCAGCGGGCTCTTCGCCTTCGGCGGCGGGCGGCGGCAGTAACAGGTCCAGGAGACGGTCTTCGGCGGCGGCTTCGGCGCGGTCGGCTACTTCATCGAGTTTCTCTTCGCGCACCATGTCGATGGCAATTTCGACTAAGTCGCGGATCATTGATTCGACGTCGCGGCCGACATAGCCGACTTCAGTAAACTTACTCGCTTCTACTTTGAGGAACGGCGAATTGGCGAGCTTGGCGAGACGGCGGGCGAGCTCGGTTTTGCCTACGCCCGTCGGCCCAATCATGAGGATGTTTTTGGGCATCACCTCTTCGGCCATTTCGGGCGGCAGCTTTTGACGCCGCACTCGATTGCGTAGCGCGATGGCAATCGCTTTTTTCGCGTCGGCTTGGCCGACCACATACTTATCGAGCTCGCGGACGATTTCGCGGGGCGTCAGTTCGTCGAGAATCGCCGAATCGTCGTCGGTGGGTTGGGGTAAGTAGATCACCACTAACCAAGCTCCTCTATGACGATCTGGTGATTGGTGTAAATACAGATATCGCCGGCAATCTTCATGGCCTTTTCTACAATCTCCCGCGCGTTGAACGAAGTATTTTCGAGGAGGGCGAGGGCGGCGGCTTTGGCGAACGAAGCGCCGGAGCCGATAGCGGCGATTTGGTCGTCCGGGTCGATGACGTCGCCATTGCCACTGACGATGTAGGTATGTTTCTCATCGGCGACGATCAGCAGCGCTTCGAGATGGCGGAGCGCACGGTCAGTCCGCCAATCCTTGGCGAGCTCAATGACAGAGCGCTGGAGGTTGCCGTTGTGCTGATCGAGCTTGACTTCAAAGCGCGAAAATAGCGCAAAGGCGTCGGCGGTGGATCCGGCGAAACCAGCGACGATTTTGTCTTTGTAGAGACGGCGGAGTTTCCGGGCCGAGGCTTTCAAAACTTCCTGGCCAAAAGTGACTTGGCCATCGCCCGCGATCACCACTTTGCCATCCCGGCGCACGCACAGAATGGTGGTGGAGCGGATTCTTTCTTTCATAGTTGGTGGACTACCGCCCTCAGTTTAGCACTCTGAAAACGGTAGTCCACCTCGGAACAGCTTAGCGCTTCAGCAAGTCGCGGATCTGGGTGAGCAGAACCTCTTCATTGCTCGGCCCAGCCGGCGCGGGTGCCGCGGGCGGCGGCATCAACTTCTGCACTTGCTTCACCATGATGAAGATCACGAAAGCCAGAATCAGGAAATTGATCAGAATCGTCACGAAGTTGCCATAGGCGAGCACGGCCCCCCCGGCCTTTTTGGCTTCCGCCAGGGTGGCATAGGTTTTGCCATCGAGTGCGGTGAACATGTTCGAGAAATCGATGCCGCCGCCCATGATCTTGGCAATCACGGGCATGATGATGTCACCCACCAGCGAATCGACGATCTTGCCAAAGGCGGCGCCAATGATCACGCCGACCGCGAGATCCATCACGTTGCCCTTCAAAATAAAAGCTTTAAAATCTGAAATCATCTCTCTCTTCTCTCTTTCTTCCCGGTTGTTTCACTTAGCGAACAACCCTCTTGGTGTCCTATGTTAATCGCTCAATGCCACAATGGGAAGGTGATCGGAAATTTTAATGTTTTAACGTCGAGCGCTCGCTATCCGGTGCTGGTGGAGCGGGGTGGTATTGAAAAGCGTCTGGTGGAGTTTATTCCTGCTGAAGCTCATCGCGTGTTTGTGATCACCGAGCAGCAAGTATGGGCGTTGCATGGCCAACGATTGGCACCGGCGTTGGCGGGCTTTGGCGACCGGGTGGCCGTGCTGCAGTTTCCCGGAGGCGAAGCCCGGAAGCGCCTGTCCGAAGTGGAGTCACTCACCGAGCAAATGTTGGCTGCGGGCGGCGACCGCTCTTCAGTCGTCATCGGCTTTGGCGGCGGTATCGTCACCGATGTGGCGGGGTTTGCGGCGGCGGTTTTTATGCGCGGCATTCCGGTAGTGCAGGTTCCTACCACTTTGCTGGCGCAGGTGGACGCGGCCGTGGGAGGCAAGACGGGCGTCAATCTGGTGGGCGGCAAGAACCTGGTGGGGGCCTTTCATCAGCCTTTGGCCGTCGTGATCGATCCGCAGGTGCTCGATACGCTCGCCGTCCGCGAGGTGCGCGCAGGCCTTTACGAGGTGCTGAAACACGGCGTGATCCGCAGCCCCGAACTATTCCGTTTGATGGCCGGTCATCCGCTCAAAATGTTAGCGCGCGAGGCGGCGTATTTCGATCAAGCCATTGCCGGGAGTGTGCGCATCAAATGCGAGGTGGTCTCGGCGGATGAGAAAGAGGGCGATCTGCGGCGCATTCTAAATTTCGGGCATACCATCGGGCACGCGCTGGAGGCGGAGACCGGTTATCGCCTATTTCTGCACGGCGAAGCGGTGGCCTTCGGCATGCGCGCCGCCACGCATTTGGCGGTGCGCCTGGACACGTTAGCCCCCGAGACCGGCACCGAAATCATCGAGGCCGTTGAAGCTTACGGTGCGATTCCCAGCTTGGCCGGCATTACGTCCGAAGCCCTGATGGCGCGGCTGGTGAACGACAAGAAGACGATCGGCGGGCGGGTACATTTCGTGCTGCCCACGCGGATCGGCGAGACGGTGATCCGGTCGAATGTGCCGGACGACGCGATCAAGGCGGCGATCGAAGCTTCGCTGTGAAAGGTTCCCGGCCTTTTGAAATCGAAGATGAGCGCGAGGCATCCCGTTGGGTCCGCGAGATGTTTGGCCGCGTGGCGGGCCGCTATGACACGGTGAACCGCTTGACCTCGTTTAGCCTCGACCGTTGGTGGCGGCGGGTGACGGCTAGCCGTCTCGAACCGATTCTGCGCGACCCCGCAGCGCGGGTGCTCGATCTTTGCTGCGGCACCGGTGACCTGGGCCTGGCACTGCGCCGTCGCGGACCGGCCCAAGTGATCAGCTCAGACTTTTGCCATCCCATGTTACAGCAGGCTCTTCAGAAAGGGCTGAGTCCGATCTTTGAAGCGGACGCGCTGAACTTGCCCTTGGCGGGATCGACATTTGACTTAGTCACGGTGGCGTTCGGGTTTCGCAATCTGGCTAACTATGAGTCCGGTCTGCGTGAAGCGTGGCGGGTGTTGAAGCCGGGCGGGACGTTAGCGATTCTTGAGTTTTCGACGATGCCGAATCCTTGGTTGCGAGCGGGCTATGAGTTTTACTTTCATGGGGTGCTGCCGGTGGTGGCAGGCTGGATCACCGGTGCGCGGGACGCTTACACTTACTTACCTGCTTCCGTGAGTAAGTTCCCGGCGGCACCGGAGTTAGCGGCGCGGATGACGGAGGCGGGGTTTGGGGAAGTAACTTACGAGCGGTTTGCCGGGGGGGCGTTGGCGTTGCATCGGGGACGGAAAGTTGATTAGGTCAATAACTACATCCCCTCCCTGACGGTCAGGGAGGGGATACTACAGCTTTAGCGGGCGAGTTTTACTAAACGCACCTCCTCGATTTGGGCTAATGCTCTCAGTTGGGCGCTCGGGATATGGCCGACGAGCCGCTGGCCGTTGGCACCATCGACCAACACGAAGCCGAGTCGCTTTAGATGGGCGAGCAGAGCCGGATTCGTCGCCGTGAGCCAGACCTCCACCTTCACGGTTTGTCCAGGACCCATGGCTTGCAAGGCCGAGTCGAGCTTGTCGAGGTTGGGCGTTTCGGCGAGGATAGCGACCGCTTTGGGTGCCGCGCGATCAACCACGCCGGATTCTTTGTCTTTTACCATTTCTTGCCGGACGCGACTGTCCCCGCGAGACGAGACCATGGGGGCGGCTGGCCGCGTCATGACGCTGCCCGCCAAAGACATCTTCTTCGCTTCGAGGCCGTCATAACTAACTCCGGCGGGCATCTCCACGGGCACTTCGATGCGGCGCGGTTGGCCGCCCTCATGCACAATGCGGTCTTCGACGGCGATGAACGACGTGTATTGCGTCATCAACTTATAGTGGAGACCCAACTGCGTGATCGCCTCTTTCGTCCCGGGATCGATCGCGCCGCGCTGGACGCCGGCTAAGTCGCGATTCATGAGATCGTCGATCTTACGGCGTGCCCAGAGTGAAGCGAGTACGTCGTGTTTCGATTCCCGCTGCGGGAAGTCGACCGCAATCTCCCGGGACCATGCCTTACCTGCCGCCTGGCCATGCACCCGGACGATGCCGTGCCCGGACTTGTTATATCGCCCGACGACCACCACCGGCTTAGCGCTGAACACATCGGGAATGCGCTGCGGGTAAGTCTCAGTTACGTCGACGCCACTTACTTCAACCGTAACATCGGTTAAGAGCGGCGTGCGGACGCGCTCGTAAAAACGCTTGGCGGCGGCCGACGCTTCACTACTCAGCCCGACATACTCCACCTCGCCTCGTCCGAAGCGCGCCATGCCATCCAGCAGGAAGCGATTGACGGAACTTCCGATGCCGAAGGCAAAGACGCGCGCTTGCGGATTGTGCTGAATCTCGGCGAGTATTTCGAGGTCGTTGCCGACTTCGCCATCGGTCATGAAACAAACGACGCGAACATGATCACGGGAGCCGGAACTCTTGAGTGCCGTACGGATGGCGGGCAGCATCTCCGTGCCACCGGACCCCTGCCGGTGCCGCACGAATTCCCAAGCGGCGGTAATGTTGTCGGGCGTCGCCGGCACCGGGGCGGGGAAGAGGATGTGCTGGTCGCCGCTGAAGGTGATGACGTTGAAGCGGTCACGCGGATGCAGGCCATCGAAAGTGAAGCGCATCACCTCTTTTATCTTCTCGAGTGGGAAGCCCATCATCGAACCTGAGGTGTCGATGACGAAGATGATTTCCTTGGGGATTACTTCGGTGGGCTGCACGCGGGCGGGCGGTTGCAGGATGAGGGTAAAGAAACCCTCGCGGCCATTGTGATGGGTGAGCACGGCATCGTCGATGCGTTCGCCGGCGACGGCGTAGCGCAGGATGAAGTCCTGGTTGGGAATCGATTGCTGATTCTTCAGTGAGACGAGCGCGTGGCGCGGATCGCCGCGCAAAATGTCGACCGCGTGGGTGGACGACGCAAGTTCATGCAGGGGAATGCCGGCATCGACCGTCACGCGGACGTTGATGTCGTGGCCCGCGCGAGTGCCCTGCGGCGTGCGATTCGGCCGCAGGTCATGCCCGTTCGTCACCGAAGCAGGAATGTAGCGCGGCCCCACCACCATCGGGAACACCCACTCGTAATGGCCGTCCTCATATTTCACCGTTTCCACGTATTGGATGACGATGCGCACGCGCTCACCCGGGCCAATGTTGGTGACGGATTGCGTGAAGATATTGGGCCGCTCCTGATTCAGCAGCGCCGCGGTTTGGCCACGGCGGCGGGCATCGTCGAACAGGCGCTCCGCCTCTTCCCGCCGCTTAATGGCCCCTTTCACGACGCGCGCGCCGATGCGCATCTCCATGCCGTCGACGGCCGCGTCGCCGGGTAGCGGAAATTTGTACACCGCTTCGATGGCCTGGGCGGTGGGGTTGATGAATTCCTGGGTGACGGTGACCCGCGCCAGAAAGCCGCTGATCTCGGCTTGGACGTCAGTGTGCTTCAGCGGGCACAATTGGTTCAGTTCGCCACGAATGTGCAGCGATCCGGGGGCGATGTCTCCAGCCGTGGCGGGCAGCGCGATCCCTAAAAGAGCAGCCATCGCCGCCCATCCGTAATTTTGAGTCTTCATGAGACCTCCATGCCCGTGAAATGCCACGAGGCGGGAGATCCTTTCAGAAGAAAGTTATTTGGTTTTGGGAGGGGCGGGCGCCGCCGGACGGCGCACCTGTTCAAAGTAATGCTGCACGTAATCCTGATAGAGCAGCGGGACTTCGTCGCGGTGGATTTCGCCGCCGCTGTTGGTGTAAGTGCCGGTCTTCGACGAGTAAGCTGTCCGCAGCTGTTGCGACTTCGACGAGTTCACTTCCACCATCACTTCGCCGGACTGCTTCTCGGCCCGTTTACCAATAATCTCCGAGAGTTTGCCCATGGCTTCCATCTGCGCGGCCAGCTTGACGTCCTTCAAGCCGTCCTGCGCCCCGGTACCGCTCTTGGGGTCGTTGTTGGGTTGCGCCTGATTCGAATCGCTGCCCCCCTTGCCCTGGGCGGTTTGCTGCTTCCCTTCGCCTTCACCCTGCTGGTCAGAGGCCTGATCCGCTTGCGCCTGCTGATCGTTTTGCTTACCCTGCTGACCCTTCTCGCCCTTTTGGCCTTGCTTATCGCCCTGCTTGCCTTCGCCCTCACCGGGCGAATCCTTTTTACCGTTCTTCGCCTGCTGCTCGCCGCCCTTGGGCTGGGACTTCATCTTGTTCATCAAATTCGCAAAGGCATCCCGCATCTTGTCGAGCATGCTGTTGTTCTCGCCGCCGCTCTGATTCTTGGCGTTGGGGGAAGATTCGTTCTTGTCGGCACCCTCTTGTTTGCCCTCTTTGGCACCGCCTTCCTTACTGGCCCCGCCGTCTTTCTGGTCGCCCGGCGAACCCTTCTCGCCGTCGCTGGGGCCTTCCATTTCCTCCTTACCCTTTTCGCCTTTGAAGGGTTCCGCGCCCTGGTTATCGACGTCCGGGACGCCAATGGTTTTGAGGACGTCCTTGGGGGCTTCGCCTTGGGCCTCGGCCTGCTCCTTGGGGTCTTCACCCGTGTTGGACGAATCCGTCGTCAGCGGCTTGTTGGGTGCCGGTGCTTGGCTCAAGGGATTCTTGCGGAGTTCAGCGAGTTGGGTGTTGCCGGAGCCGAAGAGGTCCACTAGGCCGGGGACCATGGGGGACGCCAGATCAAGGCGATTCTGGAAGCCATAGCGCACGGCAATCAGGCCCGCGAATCCGGCCAGAATGAGGACGGCCACGTAGGTGACTCTTTTCACTTCGAAGGGCAGAATCGCTTGGGCGTTAACGCCGCGCGAGGCGGCTTCGGCCGTGCCGCGCAGCCACTGCCGCGCATCTTCACTGGGGGCCGAAGCGCCGGTAAAGTGGAAGGCGGTCGACAACGTATCGGGCAAAGCGAGGCGCTCGTCCAAGCGGCGCGCCAAAGCGTAGTTGGAGGGAAGCTGCTGGCGAAATCGGTAAGCGCCATAACCGAGCGCGGCGGCGAAGAGAAGGCAGGGCCAGTACCAATTAAAGATCTGGGTGCCCAGCAGGACGAGCACGATGCCCGCGCCGAAGGCAACGGCCAGCGCGAAGCTGAGTTGTTCGAACAGTAGTGCGGTGAGCGTGCGGCGGCGGGCTTGGTTGATGAGTTCGAGGAGTGCGCTGGGGGCGGTCACGTGGCTATTTCTATCTTAATTGATCCGCCGCAGTGGCTGAATGGGCAAGCGGCGGATGCGGTATCCATCTTCATCGACGGCCACGACTGCACCAGCGGAAAGAACTTCCTCGCAGGCCTCGAGAACCAGCATGAGCCGGGGCGTCACGGCGGCTGGCGTCTGGTCTCGAAGCCGGAAGATGATCACGCTGGGCGTACTTGTTTTCCCGTCAGCCAATAGTGTTCCAAAGTCCAGATCAAACGTGAGAACAATTCGGCCCTCACCTCGCGCGAGCGCCAGAATCTCGCGATCGGGAAGAGTGATTTGACCACGGTCGCGAAGGTGGACCGCATCCTGGCCTGACCGCCGCAGTGCCGCAATCGTCGTCATTGACACGCCCATGTCCGCAAGAAATTTCACGCCGCTGGACTGGCGAAACGATGAATCTCTTCGTTAGCTAAGGCCGAGGCATATTCGAGCGATTGGCGAATATCCTCGGACTCCAAATCAGGGTACTCCCGCAAGATCTCTTCCCAACTCATTCCATGCGCGACCAGGTTCACAATCTGAGCGACGCTCATTCTCATACCGCGAATGCAGGCTCGACCGCCGAGCATCTGCGGATTGAATGTAATTCTCTCGAACATGTTCCGAGACTAGCAGTTCTTAGAACGCCACGCGGATGCCGAACTGAGCTTGCAACGGATTGCCAACTTGCACGTTATTGCGATCGTAGTTACCGTTCGCCGGATTGCGCAAGCGCATGAAGCGAGCATCGATCGGCAGCGCGCCCGCCGTGCCAAAACCCTCGCCGTAAATTAGCGCATTCGAGCCGAAAACGACGTTGTCGGCATTCAGCAGGTTGAAGAGTTCGGAGGAGAGTTGCACCTTCAAACGGTCGCGGAAGGTGAAGCTCTTCATGATGCGCATATCGAGCTGAGTGGTGCCGCGATTGCGGAAGAAGTTACGGGCGAAGATCTGGCCCGGACCTTGGAAAGGCCGATCGGAATTGACACCGTCGCCATTCACATCGGTGCCGACGCGGGCGTTGATCGGCAAGCCGGTGCGGCCACGGAAGATGCCACCTACATTGATGCCCCAGGGCAGCTCATAACTGGCGTTGGTGGTCAACTGATGGCGAATGTCGATGGCGGCATAACCGTAATCCTGGCGGAAGTTGAAGGCGTTTTCATAGCCGTTGGTGGTGCTGAAGCCGGTGTCGCGCTCGTTGTCGTCGTCGGAGAAGTTATAGGCGACGGTGTAGAAGCTCTGGAACTGAAACTTATTCTTGCGGTACTGCGCCTGGAAGGTGGTGGCGCGATACATGCCCCGGGCCGAGCTTTCGCGCATCGTTAGCGTGCCGACGGTGGGGACGGGGCGTCCAGCGCCCGTGACGAAGCGCGGCCGTTGTGACAAATCTCCGGCGCGCAAGGTGGGCGTGGCCAGATTCCAATCGCGATTGCGGCTGAGGTGGACGGTGTTGACGTAGTTGAATTGCATACCGATGACGAAGTTCTTCACCAGTTCGCTTTCAAAACCCAAGCCGGCTTGGACGGCGCGGGGGTTCACGAAGTCCGGGGACATGCCGGTAAAATTTGCGCCGACAAAGGGGTCGCGCGCGGTGCCGCCGAGAGCGATGGCGGCGGCGCGCTGCACCACGTCGAGGGGAATGGTCGGCAGCGCGCTGAGCGGCGTGGAGTTCAGGTTGACGCCCGCTTGGCGGAAGGCCTCGAAAATGGAGAGCGACCGGGTGGACGAGCCGACCGTGGTGGAAACGTCCCCGGGGATGGCGCGGAAATTATTGTAAGGGCCAGAGAAACTCAACAGCGGCGTGGAGGCATAGAAAATGCCGGTGAAGCCGCGAATCACCAAGCGGCGCGAATTGGCGATCGGTGCGTAGGCAAAGCCAAAGCGCGGCATGAATTGCTTGTTGGCATCCTTAATATTGGCCACATCGGGTGTGCCACCGTTCGGGAAGCGAATCCCATTGATGCGGGCGAGCACGGTGGCATTGTTCGCTACGGAGGCCGGATTGTTCTGGCCCTCCCAGCGGAAGCCTAAGTCAAAAGTGAGCTTCCGCGTCACCTTAAAACTGTCCTGCGCAAAGATGGCGAACTGCTTCATGCCGAAATCAGCGAGCCCGTTGCCAATCTGGCGGGTGTAAGTGGTGTAGGTTCCCGGAGCCGTCGCGCCGGTGGTGTCCGTATCGAACCGATTCACACCGTTGGTGCCGTTGGCGCCGATCGTCTTCAGGACGTCATTGATGTTCGAGCCCGTCACGTTGAAGTTACCGAATTGATTGAACGCGAAAAACTGGGCGGCTTTGATGACGTTGATATCGGCCCCGATCTTGAGCGTGTGTTTACCTTTGGTGAAGCTGATGGAATCGGAGAGCTGGAAGCGGCTGTCGTTCTGCGTGGTGGGCAGAAAGCTGCGCGTGCCCACCGCACCGATGGTGGTGCCGAGCAACGGCGCATTCACATTTGAGATGCGCGGGCGCTCCTCAGCTGAACCGGTGAAGCGCAAGTCGTTCACCAGATTCGAGCTGAGCAGCTTGGTGTACTGGACGGTGCCATTGTGGATCGAATCTTTCTCAATACCCTCATTCGAAACCGCATTGTTGGTGAAGGGATTGATGGCCCCGCCGACGGTAACGGCGTTCACTTCATTCGAACGCGAATAGTTGTAGCGGAAGGTGAGCCGGTCGCCATTTTTTAGCTGATAGTCGGCCTTGGTGGTGAGCGCGCTGGCGCGATTGGTTTGCTCAAAAGGCCCTTCTAAGGCGCGGTAGAAGGTGAGGGCCGCCAGGGTGTCCGCGTTGGAGGTGGCATTGGCGAGCTGCGGGAAAACGACTTGGCGGGGGGTGGTGGCGCGTTGCGACTCAGCGGCGACGAAATAAAAGAGCCGGTCCCGTTTGATGGGTCCGCCGATGCCGCCGCCATACTGTTGCAATGTTTCCGCCGGCGCTAGAAAGGCCTCCGTCGTCTGGCCGGGGGGCAGAATGGGAACCGGATTATTCTTGCTGAGTTCGCGCGGGCGGATCTGCCAGAAGCCTTCGCCGTGTACGGCGTTGGAGCCGGACTTGGTAATCGTATTCATGATGCCGCCGGTGGAGCGGCCATATTCGGCGGTGTAGCCCGTTGCGACCACTTGAAACTCCTGAATGGCGGCCTGGGGAACGGTGATGATGCTCCCCGAACGCTCGCCGCCGCGGATGCCACCGAAGAACGGCTGGTTGTAGTCCGCGCCATCCAGCATGATGTTCGAGTAAATGCCGCGTTGACCGGCAAAGGAGATTTGTCCGCGGGTCTGCGAATCTACTTGCGCGGTGGGCGTCAGCAGCGCGAAATCTTGAAACCGGCGGCCGTTTACCGGCAGGTTGGCCAGCGAGGCCGCGTTCACCGTCGCCGATGAAGTGGACGCTTCGAGGTTAATCAAAGTCTCGCCGACGTCGACGGACGTGGCTACCGCTTGCACTGAAACCGTCACGTTGACGGTAGGCGCGGCACCGACGGTGAGCACCAATCCCGAAATTTTTGTGGGCGCAAAGCCGGCGGCTTCCACCGTGACTTCATAGGTGCCAGGATCCAGCAGCACCGCGCGGTAAAGGCCACTTTCATTGGTCTTCAACTCGCGCAGCAAACCAGTACCGGTATTACGAATCTTGATATTGGCGCCGGCGATGGCCGCCTGATTGGGGTCGACAACAGTCCCGGCGATTTGCGCCTTGTTGCCATCGGCTTGGGCCCACATGAAGGCCAACGATAGCCAGCCAAACGTCAACACACGGAGCGCGTGGGTCATGATAATACTCCTGAAGTCTTAATTCAATGCGATCCAACATGGACTGCGGCACGGGGAGGTCATTATTAATATTCTACAATGGCCAAACGACTCGAGGGGGTATCAATTCGATGAATTCCCTGTCAACCGGCTACCCAAGGAGATGCCGCCGCCGACCGCCAGGAGGCAGAATATGACCGAAACGGCCACATAGAGCAAGGCCTTGTCGCCCGATCCTGCTCGCCACAGCCCGTAGGACTCGAGGCCGAAGGCGGAGAATGTCGTGAACCCGCCGCAGAATCCCGGCAACAGAAACAGCCGCCAGGGGAAGCCTTTTTGCTCCGGCGGAAAGTGTACGGCCAGCGCCCCAATCAGCGCGCATCCAGCGACATTCACCGCTAAGGTGCCCCAAGGGAAATTGCCGCCTGCGAAGCGCATCAACCAGCCGGACAGGGCGAAACGCAGCATGCCTCCGAACGCGGAGCCTAATGCTACGGCTAGATAGGCAGCCATAAACAGAGCTTACCCCGGTGCGGGAGGTGTGGCGTTCCCTCGATCCGAGTGTTCAGAGATGGGACGAAGAGGGCTAGACTGCAAGAGAATGCTTAGACTGGCTGTTCTGTTTCTTCTGGCAATGGCGCGCGCCAACGCCCAAATCAGTGAGCCAAACATCAACGGATGGTTCGTCTACACCGGTGACCATAAATTCAGCGAAACTTCGAAATGGATTCTGCACTTGGAAGGCCAATGGCGGCGTAACGAAGTGGTATTAAAGCCGCAACAGCTACAACTCCGGCCGGCCATCAACTACGAGATCAACAAGCATTTCGAGATTGGTGGCGGCTACGCTTACGTGCCGACCTATCGCTATGGAACCTATCCGATCAGGAGAAGTTTTACCGAGCATCGAATTTTCCAAAATCTCATTATTCGAAATAAGATTGGCAAGGTGAGTATCCAGAACCGGTTCCGTTTTGAGGAACGTTTTTTGCGGCCGGTGCTGAAATATGAAAATCGATTCCGCTATCTAATTAGAGCCACCATACCGGTGAACAATTCCTGGTACGTGACGGCATATAACGAAGTATTTATTCCTGTGAAACCAGAGCGGTATCCCGCCTTTACTGACCAAAACCGCACCGCGGCATTGATCGGCAAGAAGCTGAATGCTCACTGGCGCGTCGAGGCGGGCTACATGTATCATCCAGTTTGGCAGCGCAATGCCTTAGTCCGCGAGGATAACAGCACCCTGTTATTTATGCTATGGAGCGACCAGCCATTCACTAAATCCAAAAAGTAAGATAGGGATCATCCTTTGCCAGGCGCTGCACATACAGCGCGACTTCGCGGGCATGATAGTCGCCCCACATGGAGCTTTCGCCCCGGGGAATCTTACTCCCGGCGGGCACATAGTCCCAGCCATTCGGCCGATGGTAAATCGAGTGCAAAAGTAGACCTTGGTGACCCGCATCGGTACTCAAATAAGGCTCGTCAAAAAGAGTGTTCAGAACGGTAAGTCCGGCTTGCATGTAGCGGCTGCCATCTTCGCCGCGCTTGGTGAGCCATGCCCCCAAACGCAATAAGCCCTGCGCACCGATCGCCGCCGCTGACGAGTCAACCGGTTCGTGATCGTTGAACGGATCTGAGGCTCGTCCCAGATAGTCGCCCATCTTCGCCAAGCCAGGTGCCCCCGTATCCCAGTAAGGTACGCCGTCAGTGGGCGATTGTTCAATGTAAAAGTCGCACGTTGCCTCGGCCGCCCGGCGCATCCAGGCTTCCACCGTGGCCCGGCCGCTGTACTCGGCTAAGTCCGCATCCGGCAGCGTGGCGAGATACTCCAGTTGCTCGGCAAAACCGCACATGGCCCACGCCAGTCCTCGCGTCCAAGTAGAAAAAGGCCCGTATCCTTGTTGCGAATTGGGACAACGGAATTGGCCATCGTTGCGATTGAATATGGCCTCGTGCGCGGTCCGGCCGCGTAAGTCATATGAGTCGCGACCCTCGCCGTAGTACACCGAGTATTTGGCGGTTGCCTGGGCATGCTCAATCAAGCGCGTGAGGAGCGAGATGCGGCGGTCGTTTTCGCCCATCAACACATGGCCCAACCGATGGCCCACGGCCAGCGACCGCAGCGAGCGGATGGTGTCGACAAACAGCGAATGCGGCCCGTTGAAAGAGTAAATGAATCCGCCGTCGTTCGCTGAAGCCCAGCGCGCCGCCTGCACCGCGCCGCTCAGCTTCAAGGCCAATTCCAGAAAGTGCCGCTCCCATTCCTGCTGCTCGCCCAGCCGGTTCTCATGCCACAGCCGCAACAGATTGCCGTAGGTGGAAACGTTATTAAAGCCATGGTCATGCACGCCCACATGGGTAAGATGGGGTGCCATCGAAGTTACCGTGCGTGAACGGCCGAGTTGCAAAAACTCACGCTCGCCGGTAGCGTCGAATTGCAGAATCGCCGCTCCGTATTGGAAGCCTTGCGTCCACTCCGTCCAGCCGCGCGCCGTATACCGGCCGGCGGCGGTGAAAACTGGCGTGGCTTTGCCCGGAACATACGACGCCTCAATGGAGCGTATCTTGGGAGCCGAGGCCTCCCATAACCGGCCGATTTTCGGCAGCAACGAGGCGGGGGTGAGGGTCTGGTTGATCTGAATCATGGGGCGAACTCTTCATTGTAGAGCAGGGAATCGCCGTAAGTCCGCGCTAAGGTGAAGCTATACGAGCGCTGCTTGAAAGGCGGCCCGGTAACGCCATGCGAATCGTCTTCAGTCTCGTCCTATCCGCCTTCAGCGCCGCCGCGCAAAACTATGTGCAGGACGTTTATCCTATCTGGGAAAAGCACTGCCTCGGCTGCCACGCGTCCGGCACCAAGATGGGCTCGCTCGACATTGAGACGTGGGAGGGCATTGAACGCGGGGGCAACCACGGCACGATTCTCGTGCCCGGCGACATCAAGGCCAGTCGTCTTTATACGATGTTGATTGGCGAAACGAAGCCCGCGATGCCCATGGATGGCCAAGTGCTGAGCGCGGCAGAGATTGAAATCATTCGTAAGTGGATCGCCGCGGGAGCGCAGCCGCCGACGGCCGCTGAGATTGTCTCGTTGCAGCGCAAAGCCGCTGGTGAAGAATCAGTTCCGGCTGCGGTGAATCCGCAAATCTTCTCGCTCGCCGCGCGTCCAGGCACGACGGAAATGGCGGTGGGGCGTTTCCAAACAGTCCACCTACTCGACTCCGCCACCAACCACATCCGCGCCACGTTCACCGGCCATGCCGGCGAGGTTCGCGGGCTCGCGTTTTCGAATGACGGCCGGCGCCTGGCCGCGGCGGGAGGCGTGCCGGGCGCTGCCGGCGAAGTGATCATTTGGGATGCTGAATCGAAAGCCGCCCTGACCAGGATCAAAGGCCACCCGGGCGTCATTCAGAAAGTAATCTTCTCTACCGGCGGCCAACTGATCGCCACCGGCGATGGTCGTTCGATTACCGTGTGGGACGCCGCCACTGGCCGGGAAGTCAGCACGTTCAGCGTTCGCTTGGGTGGTATTTACGCGCTCGCGTTCACCCCGGACGGCCGGCTCGCGGTCGCCGCCGCAGACGGGCTCGTGGGGCTCTGGAACCCGGTAACCGGTGAGCGCCTGTTTACCCTTTCCGGCCCGGCGCGTGGCATCACCGCGCTGGCCATCTCGCCCGATGGCCGCCGGGTGGCCGTGGCTGACCTCGACCGCATTCGTATCTGGGAGTTAAACGAAAAGGCTCGCACGCTTCGCCAACCCTCCATGATCGCCCTGGCTTCCACCACCGCTTTGGCTTGGTCGCCCGACGGGACGCAGATTGTTGTCTCTGGTGCCGACCGGACGCTCAGGATCTTCGAGGCTGCCGGACTCACGCTAGTGAAGTCGCTGCCGGGTGGGCTTGGCCGGCTGTCCAGCTTCGGCTTCGCCGCCGATAGCGCGACGATCGCGGTGGGATCCTTCGATGGAACGCTCGCGCTGGTCGCCAAGTAAAGGCTCCTTTTTATGCGGAAATTGTCCCCGTATTGAGGCCGGTAGCCGGGCCGGGCCGCTCAAGACTCTGTAAACGTGCGACGGGGACCGCTAAAATTGTGGGGAATCTCAATTGTGTGTTAAATCAAAGCAATTAAGGCAATAATTTATTTGACTTCGCTCGATTATGGGCCTATTCTGAATTCGATGTGGGATCAGCATTCTACGAACCAGCCAACTGTTTTCCGGCTTGACCAAAAAAGTGGACCCGTCGCTGAACGGGAACTTCGGCGCTCCGAACGCGATTGGCCCCTGACTCTGGACGATTGTCAGGCCGCCCTCATTCGGCTTTTGCCGCAACTACGGTCGAATCGGGCCGGATACGGCGATTACTGGCGCTGGGTCGGACACACCCGCACGGAAATGACGCGTCTTTACGCGGCCCAGTTGCAGAATTGCCGGGCGCGGCAAACCTGGGACTTGGCCGCATTGCTTCGTCTGCGCTGGTGCCTGGAATCGGTGACGGTACGTCTGTATTGTGCGCCTTGGTTATCCGGCAAGGCCGACTCTCCGGCACTCGGGTTGAGCCAGTTCAACCGCCTGAGCGTGTAACTAACTTCTCGAGCCGTTCGAGCGTCGCTTGCGTCTCCGCAAATGAGGAGTCACTTACTGAGTGAGCGACGGGCGGTCGCCGGTCGACTTCGCCAGCGGGGCTCATGCGCATCCACATGAGGGGGAAGATGACACCACCCGCCGCCCCTGCCCAGGTGCTAATTTCCTTCTGCGTATGATTGAGGACGGCAAAGAGAAGTAGCATTGCACTAAGTCCGCAACTCGCCGCGAAAACGCGCTCATGCAGGATCACATTCAGCCGACGTCGCGGATCCAAGTAAGTGGTGATCGCGACGAGTGCGACCACGTATCCGCTGGTGGCGGCATTCCATCCGCTCTGCATCATCACGAAAAACCTGCCCGGTTTTTCCAGACTTTCTCCCGCTGTCGCCACAAACGCCGCCGCCAAGAGAAGTCCAAACAGGCCTGACGTCGTTACGCGGCGCAGACCTGGGTAGTGTTCAAGAATCCGGCTCGTCAGTTCGACGAGCGCGCCGAAAAGCGCGATCATACCGGCTAGTTGGCTACCGATATAAGCGTTGCGGTAGACCGTGCCCTGTCGGCTCGGAAAAGCCATCAAGACTAAAGTGGAGATCGCCATGAATGCTACCCACACGGTAAACGCCGGATACCGTTTGGCCAAGCCCGTGGAGATCAAACGCAGCACCAGCAACGTTTGAACTCCGGCGGGCAAAGCAAAAGATAGCAGGTTCATTTAGGAGAGCCTCATCATATCAGGGCAGTGACCGGCCTGGGCGACATGTAGTCCAGGCACAGACTCTTCGGGGCTAGAAACCAACAGGCGGTTCGATATCAGGAAGGGGTGGAAACATAGTCGTGTTGCTCCTTTCAAAATCTGTGAAAACTCAACTGCCGCGAACCTTTAGAAAACGCGGCTCTGCGTTGGGAGGGCTAGAAACCGACAGGCGGTTCGATATCGGGAAGAGGGGGAAACATAATCGTGTTGCTCCTTTTAAAACTTTGTGCAAACTGACTTGGCGCGACTCTTAAATCGCCGCTCCTCTGCGCTGCGAGAGCTAGAAACCGACGGGCGGTTCGACATCGGGGATAGGGGGAAACATAATTGCGTGTTCCTTTCTGAGACTATGAAACATCGAAATGATCGCATTTTGGAAAAAATCACAACCACTTTTCAAACTGCTAGAGGTTTGTTGGCGGCGGTCTTTCACAGCGATGACTCCGGGGCATCGCAGAAGTATAAAGTCCATAGAATCAACAGAAATCAGCCGCAGTAGGGAGGCTCCCCGGCAGCCGGACAAATGCGGGGTCGTGATCCACAATTGGAACAATTGACCGGCAATATGTTTTCAACGAGAGAAAGCCGTTCGTCATGATATCCTGACGGCGCAATGAAAAACAGCAAGCGTACCCTCTGTGTGGACATCGGCGGCAGCCGCACCAAAGCGATTATCGTGGACGAGCGGGGAAAGCCGCTCACCGAACGCGTCCGGCTCGATACCCCTCGACCGGCGCTTCCGGAAGCCGTGCTCGGCGTGGTGGTTCAGCTGGCCACCCAATCCGGCAAGTTTGACCGCGTAGCCGTGGGCTTTCCGGGCGTCGTGCAAGAAGGCATCGTCAAAACGGCCCCCAACCTTGACCCCGCCTGGTGCGGCTTTAACCTCGATCAAGCCCTGGAGGCGAGCCTCAAAAAGCCCGTCCGCGCCGCCAACGACGCGGCGGTGCAGGGCCTGGGCGCCATCTCCGGCAAAGGACTCGAAATGGTGATCACCCTCGGCACCGGCGTCGGGTGCGCGCTCTACTCGAATGGCCGTCTGGCGGTCGGCCTTGAAATGGCCCATCATCCGTTCCGCAATGGCAAGACCTACGAGGACTGCCTCGGCCACGCGGCCCTGATCGAAGAGGGCAAGAAAAAATGGAATCGCCGCCTGCAAGAGGCCATCGGCAACTGGGACCGGCTAGTCAACTACGACCGCCTCTTCCTCGGCGGCGGCAACACGGAATTCATCTCCTTCGAACTGCCCGCCAATGTCATTGTCAGTTCGAATCAGGAGGGCATGTACGGCGGGCTCGGGCTCTATACCGAACATAGCGTTTAGGCCGGCGTTTAGAACGATGGACGCTTGCTATACTAAAAAATCTTGTTTTAGCAAAGTGAACCCATGTCCGCGACTCCGCTGCCTCCGCCTTTTCTCAATTACGAGTTAGATCACGCGTATGACGAGATGTTTGCGCCAGACCAATCCGTGCGCGCCCATTACGATACGCTGCATCAGCGCTTGCTCGAAACTCCCGTCGAAGAGATGCGCCGCCGCAAGCAAGCCGCCGACTTGGCGTTTCTTCATCAGGGCATAACCTTCACGGTTTACGGTCGCGACGAAGGCATCGAGAAGATCTTCCCGAATGACCTTTTACCCCGTATCATTACGCAAGGCGAATGGTCGAAAATCGAGCGCGGCCTCGCCCAACGCATCGTGGCGTTGAACCTGTTTCTCCAAGACATTTACCACGAAGGCAAGATCTTGAACGACGGCGTGGTGCCTCGCGAGATGATCTATTCCTGCAAGCACTACCGGCGTCAAATGAAGGGCCTCGACGTGCCGCGGGACGTCTACATCACGGTCGTCGGAACAGACTTGATCCGCCATCCGGACGGCCGTTATTTGGTGCTCGAAGACAACCTGCGCGTCCCTTCCGGCGTCTCCTATATGCTCACGGGACGTCAAGTGATGAAACGCGTCTTTCCAGAGCTTTTTCAGGCTTGTAGCGTCAAGCCGATTGAGGAGTATCCACAGGCGCTATTGCAAACTCTGCGGACGCTCGCGCCGCACGGCAGGCCTGACCCGACGATTGTGCTGCTGACGCCGGGCGTCTTTAACTCCGCCTACTTCGAGCACACTTACCTGGCGCGCCAGATGGGCATCGAACTCGTCGAGGGCCGTGACCTGGTCGTCAACGACAATGTCCTCTATATGCGCACCACCGCCGGTTTGCGCCGCGTCGATGTCATCTATCGCCGCATCGACGACGACTTTATTGACCCGC
The DNA here is from genome assembly GCA_031367405.1 of Bryobacteraceae bacterium. Taxonomy (GTDB): domain Bacteria; phylum Acidobacteriota; class Terriglobia; order Bryobacterales; family Bryobacteraceae; genus JALHNI01. The sequence continues at coordinate 21,507 of JANLPT010000375.1, read as the reverse complement.
TGGCCTTCCGGCCCGACTCGATTCTAGGCGTTCCCGGACTCTTCAATGTCTACCGCGAAGGCAATGTTACCCTTTGCAACGCGCTCGGCAATGGCATTGCCGACGACAAAGCAGTTTACGCGTACGTGCCGGCCATCATCAAGTATTATCTCGACGAAGAGCCCATTCTCGACAATGTTGAAACCTTCCTCTGTTCCAATCCGGCCCAATTGGACTATGTGCTCCAGAATCTGGATAAGTTAGTCGTTAAGGCGGTGGGCGAAAGCGGCGGCTACGGGATGTTAATCGGTCCGCACTCCACCAAAGCGGAGCAGGAGGATTTCCGGCGCAAGATTTTGGACGATCCCCGCAATTACATCGCGCAGCCGACATTGATGCTCTCCCGCGCGCCTTGTTACATTGATGGACACGTAGAAGCGCGCCACATTGACTTACGCCCTTATATTCTTTATGACGGTAGGAAAGTAACGACTGTACCCGGTGGTTTGACGCGCGTGGCTTTGCGCAAAGGGTCCTTGGTGGTGAACTCCTCTCAAGGCGGCGGCAGTAAAGATACCTGGGTGTTGCACGACAAGGAATAACAGATGCTTTCACGTGTCGCCGACGGATTATATTGGATGGCCCGGTATCTTGAACGAGCCGAGCATGCCGCGCGCCTGATTGAGGTGCAGCTGAACCTGATGCTCGATCAATCAGCTTACTCCGCTGACGAGCGTTGGCACCGGATATTGGCATCGTTAGGCGACCCGAAACTCACCACCGATGCGCGCGACGCGCAGAGCCTCACTTACGCGCTGATCTTTGACCGTTCCTGCCGCTCCTCCATCGTCGCGGCCATCGTCGGTGCCCGTGAGAACTCGCGCCAAGTGCGCCAACAGATCAGTTCCGAAATGTGGGAGCAACTCAACCGGCTCTTTCATCAGGTGCGCCGCGCCGACCTTGAAGAAGGCTGGGACCCGCAACCCCACGAGTTTTTGCTGGACATCCACGAAGGCTGTCATCTCTTTCAAGGCATCACCGACGGCACCATGAGCCACAACGAGGGTTGGCAGTTTATTCAAATCGGCCGCCATATGGAACGCGTCATGGCCACGTCGAAGTTACTCGATACGCATTACCGGGAATTTGAAAACGAACCACAAGCGCACCTCGAATGGATTGGTCTCTTGAGAAGTTGCACGGCCTTTGAAGCATATTGTAAGGTCTATACGGCGGATGTGCGGCCGGACCGCGTGGCCGAGTTCCTGTTACTGAATGCCGAGTTCCCGCATACCATCCGTTTCGCGGTTGACCATCTGGAATCCGCGCTGAAAGCGCTGCCGGATAGCGACGGCCGCTGTATCCGCGTGGGCCGGCTGGCGGGACGCCTCAAAGCGAGCTTAAGTTTTGCCCAGAGCGACGAGATCATGAGCCAGGGTTTTAATAAGTACTTACATTCCATTCAGGAGCAGTGCGAGCAGATCGATAGCGCGCTGCGGCAGGCTTATATCGACTATCCCGTGGAGTCCGCGCTGACCGCGTAGCTATGTATTACTCGATTCGCCATCAAACTCGTTTCCGCTATAGCTCACCGGTAAGTGAAAGCATCATGGAGATGCGCTTACAACCACGCACCGAGTGGACCCAGCACTGCCTCTCCTTCGAAATTGACCTGGACCCGCGCACGCGCGTCTTTCACTATCGCGACTATCTCGGCAACACCGTCCATCATTTCAATGTCCCCGGACCGCATCAGGAATTAGACATCGTCTCCACTTCGCTGGTGGAGGTGAACCCTTTCGCCGATTGGCCGATGAAGCTCGACGCCACCGCCTGGGATGAAATCGACGCTCAGGTGAACAACGGCGACTACTACGAGATGCTGATGCCCAGTGACTTCGCCCAACCCACGCCCGCGTTGCTGGATTTGGCGGCGACCCTCGCCATCGGCCGCCGCGACGATCCCATGACGATGTTGCGCCAACTGAACACAGCCATTCACCACCACTTCGACTACACTCCTAAATCGACCCGGGTCGATTCGCCCATCGACGACGCGCTACGCAGCCGCAAAGGCGTCTGCCAGGACTTTGCCCACGTGATGATCAGTCTCGTGCGGCTCCTCAAAATTCCTTGCCGCTACGTCTCCGGGTACAAGGCTCCCCGCACGGGCCAATCGAATGAACGCACGGCCGGCCTGGCCTCCCATGCCTGGGTGGAAGCGTGGTTGCCCGGTTGGGGCTGGGTGGGTTTCGACCCCACCAATAACAAGCTCGCCTCCGAACGCCACATCCGCACCGCCGTCGGCCGGGACTATGCCGACGTGCCTCCCACCAAGGGCCTCTATAAAGGCGAAAGCAAGGGCGAACTCGCGGTGCAGGTAATCGTTCTGCCGACTGACAAGCCCACCAATGCCGAAGTGGAGCTGGTTTTCCCGTCTCAGGACGATGAATGGACCGAGGCACCGCCCGATGAACGCCCGGCCGCCGAAGCCGCCCAGTCGCAACAACAGCAGCAGCAATAGTCCACGCTTGGTGGCCGGCGCGCGTCATCTCTTTTAGCCTATGGCGCAGTTTGTTCTCAAATACGCGGATGCCCGCGGCCACATCCACCAGCAGGTGGAAGACGCCCGCTCGGAACACGAGTTGCGCGATAAGTTTAGCCAGCAAGGCTTTCTTATCTACTCGATCAAGGCGAAGGGGTTGGGGCAGTTGGGTGCGCGCGGGGGTAAACCCACCAAACTCAATACCGAGAAATTTCTGATCTTCAACCAGCAGTTCGTCACGCTGATCAAGGCCGGATTGCCGATTCTGAAGTCGCTCGACCTGCTCGCTGACCGCCTCACCGACGCCAAACTGCGGCCCATCATCGACTCGATCCGTACCGAAGTGAAGAATGGCTCCCTGCTCTCGGAAGCCTTCCAGAAACAGCATGTTTTTCCGCCGATGTACGTCACCAGCGTGATGGCGGGCGAGAAGTCGGGCTCACTCACCGAAGTGTTGGAACGCTATGTCACCTATCAACGGTTGGCGCTCGCCGTCAGAAAAAAGCTCCTCGTCTCCTTGATTTACCCCGCTCTGCTGCTTACCCTGGTGCTGTTGCTGATTGTCTTTCTGGTCACCTACGTGGTGCCCAATTTCGCGATGCTCTATTCCGGCATGGGCACGCAACTGCCTTATGCCACGCGCATTCTGGTCGCGGTCGGCACCACCGCACGCAACTATATCTTGCTCGGCATCGGCGGCTTAGTGGGCCTGTACTTTGGCTTTGGCGTTTGGGCCCGCGGCGTGCGGGCACAGGAGCTGATCGACAAGACAAAGCTGCGCACGCCGATCTTCGGCGAAATTTGGATTAAGTTCCAGGTGGCGCAGTTCTCGCGCGTATTAGGAACACTGCTCATCGGAGGCATTCCGCTGATCCAAGCGCTCGAAACTGCGGCCGATTCCGTGGGTTCGCGCCTCCTGAAGAAGACGCTCGAAAAGGTCCGCCAGTCAGTGCGCGAAGGGCAAACGCTGTCGAGTTCGCTAGCCAAAACCGGAGTCTTTCCGCCGCTTTCCATCGATATGATCGAGGTCGGCGAGTCCACCGGTTCCATGCCGGCCATGCTCGGCAGCGTGGCCGAATTCTATGAGGACGACGTCACCACGCGGCTGACGGCGGCGCTCAGTTTGATTGAGCCGTTCATCATGATCTTCATGGGCGGATTCGTCGCCTTCGTCCTAATCGCGCTTTACCTGCCGATCTTCTCGCTAGCCGACACCCTTCGATAGCGATGAGACTAGGCCGTCAGAGCGCCGAAGCGCCGGTCGCGCCGGGCAAATTCATGTACGGCTGCTGCCAGATCTTCCCGCGAAAAGTCCGGCCAGTATTGTGGCACGAACAATAGCTCCGCGTAGGCGCATTCCCACAGCAGAAAGTCGCTCAGGCGCTGCTCGCCGCCGGTGCGGATCAACAGGTCGACATCCGGGCCCACTTCGCCGCGCTCGATCGCCGCGCGAGCCGAGTAGTCGAGGGCAATGCGTAATTCGAGGCGGCTCCCACCCGCCGTGGCCGCTTCGGCCCCCGCCAACGCCTGTGCGAGGGCGGGAGTGAGACGGTCCCGCCGCCCGATGAAGGCCAGCCGCACTCCTTGCGCCGTCAGCGGCCCGGTCTCTCTCGCGATAAATTCGCCCAACAAAGCCATTAAACCGGCCACTTCGGCCGCCGGACGTTTCCAGTTGTCGGCCGAAAACGCATAAAGCGACAGGGTTCGGATGCCTAAGGAGGGTGCGGCTTCCACCGCTTGCCGGACGGCGCGCGCGCCGGCGCGATGCCCCATCAGCCGGGGGCGATTCCGTTCACGCGCCCAGCGCCCGTTGCCGTCCAAAATGATCGCAACGTGCATCGGCTACTTTCGCGGCCGCAGCGACGTCTTCATCGCCTCGACGATCGCTTCCATGTGCGCCAAATATTTCTCGAACGCCGCGCGCCCGGCCGCCGTCAGCTGATACTCCGTTCGCGGCAGGCGGTTCTCGAATGACTTTTTACACTCGACATAGCCGGCGTCGTCCAGCTTCCGCGCGTGTACGCTCAAGTTTCCGTCGGAAACCTCCAACAGTGCCTTCAGCTCGCTGAATGTCATGGTGGCGTTGGCCGCCAACGCGCTCAGAATACCGAGCCGCACCCGTTCATGGATCATCTGATCGAGGTCGGGAGCTGACCGTGCGGCCACCGCCGACCGCGCCGTCAGGACTTTTTTCACCAATGCTGTTTGCGCCATTTCACTCCTTCAAATCTTGAATCATCCCCGCCTTTAAGGAGGCGCGCTAACCACCGTACCGGCGCGCAATGATGACGCCGAAGACGATGTGGAGCAGGCCGAAGCCCGCCCCCATTAATAGGTTGCCGTAAGCCGCCGGAGCGAAGAGCGCCAGTGCGCCCACCGCCTGAAAGCACATGCCCATCAGCGGCACCACGCGGACCGAAAACGCCCCGCCCGTCACCACCCCGGTTCCGTACAACAACAGCAGCAAGCCGGGGATAAAGCGTTCGAGGCCAAAGTGGACAAAGGCCACGGTCAATACCGCGCCCGCCACCAACGGCGGCGCGAAACTCAGCGCGAAGCGGCGCGCCCCCGGCGAATCGAGGGGCGTGCCCCGCCGGCGGCACTTTTCGACGATTGCCAAAGTCCCGATCGACAGCGACAGCACCCCGCAACCTAGCCAGATCGGCAGCCACAACGCCGGTGCCACCACTTGGCCGAGCACGCAGGCGGCCAGCGCCGCTAAGCCCATCAGCGCGCCGCCCCAACCGGGTACGGCGGTGAACGTGGAAGCCCGCTCCATCGTTTCGCGGATAAATCGAAGGTTGCTCGTGGCATGAGCATGAATTTCGAGCGGCGCGGGCCGCTCCGGTCGCCCGATGGGAGAACTCATGCCCTCAGCATACGGCGCGCGGGCGTTCCGGTCAAGTACTTTTCAAAGCAAAGTTTACTTAAGAATTCGCCAGAGGTTGCTGTAATCGTCGGTCCACAAGACGTCCGCCCGCTTCTTTTCCACTTTCGCCGCGCGCACCACCGGGTCATTTAAGAATTCGTTTGACCGCGTCAGCAGCACCCAGTCGGAAGAAAAGACGTTCATCGCCTGGTCCTCTTCGTTTTCCACCGTCAGCGCCGGCCAGCCCAGTTCCTTGCCAATCCGATGGACCACCGGATCCAGGTTCAGGTGCTTATTCGAAATGTGGACCGCCAGAATGCCTTTGGGCGTCAAGTGGCGCAACATGAGCGCCACGGCTTCTTTGGTAAGCAAATGCACGGGGATCGAATCGCTCGAGAAGGCGTCCACCGCCAACACGTCGAAGCCTTGCGGAGCCTCGCGCTCCAGCGACAGCCGCGCGTCACCCATCGCGATTTCCACCTTCGCCTTCGCGTTGCGCAAGTAAGTAAACTCCGTCCGCGCCAGTTCCAGCACACGCGGATTGATCTCATAGAAGCGCACCGTATCACCCGCGCGGCCATAGTTAGCCAACGTCCCCACGCCTAAGCCAATCACGCCCAGCCGCAAGTTCGGGTGCGCCGGAGTGCGGCTTTTCGTAATCGCCATCCCCACGCCAGACTCCGTGCCGTAGTAAGTGGTGGCGGCCGTCTCCAGTGAGTTGCCAAAGAACTGCTCGCCGTGATTAATCGTGCCGTGGATCAGCGTCCGGTATAAAGTTTTGTCGGCCGTTTTGCCAGATTCCCGCACGCGCATGGTGCCGAAAAAATTTCGTGTGATCACCCGCGACGCCGACTCCATGTCCCGAATATAAACGTGTGCCGCCACCGCTAAGTAAATCGCCAAAGCGCCCCAGGCCGTCGCGATCAGCCAGTTATCTTGCGTCGCGAGCAACGCCACTAACAAAGCAAACCCCGCCAACGCAATGGGTAACTCGTAGTTACCGCGCAATAACATCGGAGCCAGAATGCTGATCGCCAACCCTCCCAGCGCTCCGCCTAAAGCGAGCATCAGGTAGAAAGAGGTGAGGTAAGCGGGTGCCGGTTTACGCCGCGCCAATTCACCATGGCCGTACATGCAAGCCACCCATAAGCCGCCGAGAAAAGCAGGTAACAGTACCTTAAGTTTGTGGTCTGAATCTTCGTGAACCAGATAGTAACCGGCTGCCGCCAGGACGATGGCCAGCCCCCAGCGAAACACTTGCGGCTGATAGAAGCGCGGCGAATCAAAGGTTAGGACGAAGGATAGTAAATAAATAGAAAGCGGTGCCACCCACAAGAACGGGATCGCCGCAATGTTTTGCGATAAATGGTTCGACACCGCCAGTAACAAAGCCGACGGGAAAAAGGCGAGGGCGGCCCACGTTACTTGGGGAAGCCAGCCGGGCGCTAGCTCTTCGCTGGGCTCGGGCACCAGACTGGTCCGCGCCTGCCAGGCCAACCATCCCGCCACGAACACCCAAACCAGATACAACCCGCTCCATATGGCTGATTGCAGACGCAACGGAATCGCGGGTTCAATAACAAATGGATAGGACACCAGCGCCAGCAACGAGGCCAGATTCGACAACGCATAAAGGCGGTAAGGCAATGCCATGCTGCGCGCTGACCACGCCTGTAACAACGGCCCCGTCGTCGACAGTAAGAAGTACGGCAGCCCCACCGTCGCCAGCAGCACCAGTAAGATGCGCCCAATCGGCTCTTCCATCCCGGCCGGCTTCAAGCTCAGCGCCGGACCGAGCGGAAGCCAAAGCAAGCTGACCGCCAACAGCCCCAAATGCACCATGCTTTGTTGCCGCGCGTTCAGCCGCTTCACCAGCCAATGCGCGTAGCCATAGCCCAGCAGCAGAATCAGCTGAAAGAAGAGCAGGCACGTGGTCCACACAGCGGCCGACCCGCCAAACCACGGCACGATCATCTTGGCGACCACGGGCTGCACCAGGAACAGCAAGAATGCGCTGAGAAAAATCGCCCCGGCGTAAGGAGTCACGCGGTTACGGCAGCCGCCGGATCTTCAGATTGCGATACCAGGCGGCATCGTCGTGGTTCTGCAACACCACCGGCCCGGTCTTGTGTACCCGCTGCGTCAGTAACTCATACACCCGGCCCTTCGTCGTCCAGCGCTTCGCCAAGCCTTCCGGAATCGCCGGATCGTTGAGCGACGTGTCCACCACCTTCACACCGTTCAGCCAGTGCTCGACATGGTCACCGTTGATCACGATGCGGCCTTCGTTCCATTCGCCCACCGCCTTCGGCACGGCTCCCACCGGCTCCACCAATTGATACAGCGCGCCCGCCCAGCTCTTTTGGCTTCGTTTGGCATCGGCATGGGCGGTGTTGTCGATCACCTGATACTCAAAAGCCACTTGGTAAATCTCCCCTTGGCCATCTGCCGGCAAGGACGACCGCAACGGCCGCTTGCCGCGCAGCAGATAGTCCATGCGATCTTCGAACTTGGGCAGGGGTTTGGCCGGGGACTTCGGGAATAGGCTCGGGTGGATCAGCGCCGTATCCTGCACCAGATACTTCACGCCACTGTTACCGCCGGGGGAAATCTTCCAGTCAAACCGCAGTTCAAAGTTCTTGAACTTCTCTACCGTCACCATGTCCTCGCGAAACTTGGGCTTGGCGGTTGCCGCGATCATGCCCTCTACGGCGCGAAATGAATCGCCGGGCGGCGTCTGCTTGGCGGGGTCCACCCAGCCTTTGAGAGTCTTGCCGTCGAACAGCAGCGTCCAACCGGCTGCTCGCTCGGCGGCGGTTAGCGTGTTCGGCTCAGCTGCCGCCAAGCTGGTTGTGAAGAGTGCGATCGCCCAAATTGTCTTTATCATCCGTGACCGTTAGCGTACATCGAAAATACCCGCGTGTGGGGGGACGGGAGGACTTTTCCCCCCAATTCATGCATGTCGCCACTCGCCCGCGACACATTCTCTCCTGCCGCGGGCCTTCAGTACCGGCACCCCGATGCCGATCAATTACTGGTATGCTAAACCTCGTGAAGCTGAACCTGATCGTCCTCATCACCGGTTCCTTTTGTTTTGGGCAGCAGGCTCATAAGATCGCCCCCAGCAAGCCGATTAAGGCCTCCGCTTTTGTGCGGGCGATGCCGAAGGCAACCCCGGCCAAAGCCGCGCCGGTCCGGCAAACCGCTATCGTCAAGACCTCTTACCGGGCCTTGCCGACCAAGCCCGCACGCATCGCGCCGGCCCGCCCCCTGCCTGGCCGCTACCGCCAACCTGCCCACAGCACGCCGGTTCGTCCCCGGGCCGTCTATATCCAGAGCCCTTCGGCTGACCGCTATCGCGAAATCCAACAAGCCTTGGCCGACAAAGGCTATTACACCGCCGAAGTCACCGGCAGTTGGGACGCCGCCTCCATCGAGTCGCTCAACCGTTTCAAGACTGACCAGAAGCTTCGCGCCGACGGCAAGCTCTGCTCGCTTTCGCTCATCGCCCTCGGCCTCGGCCCCAAGTACGAAGCCATCAACGTCGAGCAGTTGCCTGCTGCGCCGATTTCAGCTGACCGGCAGTAAATCCTCTGGTATCATCGCTAGACCTAAAGAGAGTTGAGGTCTAGCGATGTCCAACTACCGTCCCTACGTCCCTGGCGACGTACGCATGAAAGAGTACACGGTCCGCGCCGTGCTGCTCGGTTTGGTGATGACGATCATCCTGGGCGCTGCCAACGCCTACCTTGGCCTTACGGCTGGCATTACGGTGGCCGCCACCTACCCCGCCGCCGTCATCTCAATGGCCGTCCTGCGGATTTGGCGCGGCACCATTCTGGAAGAAAACCTCGCCCGCACCGCCGGTTCGATTGGCGAGAGCGTCGCGGCGGGGGCTATCTTCACTCTTCCGGCCTTTGTCATCGCCGGCATCTGGAAGTCCTTCCGCCCGGAGGACGCTTACTGGAAGTCGACGATGTTGATGGTGGTGGGCTCCATTCTGGGCGTCTTATTCGTCTCGCTCATCCGCCGCGTGATGGTGGACGACCCGGAACTGCCCTTCCCGGAAAGCGTCGCCGCCGCCGAAATCCACAAGGCCGGCCAGTCCGGCACCAACTCCGCGCGCTTCCTCTTCTGGAACATGGGGCTCGGTGCGATGATCTACTGGCTCGGCGTGATGAAGCTCTTCGCCGCTGACAAGGTGCTCCCCATTCTGCTGGGCACCGTCGGGGTCAGCAAAGTAAAGCTCGGTGCCGGCCGCACGGTCGACGTCGGCGGGGCCACCGTCTTCGCTTACCCCGCCGTCAAGCCCGCTTACATCGGCGTTGGCTACATCATCGGGCCGCAACTCGCTTCGCTCAATTTCGCTGGCGGCGTCATCGCCTGGGGCGTGATGATCCCGCTGCTGGTCTATTTCATGGGTCCGAATCTTAAGCAATATCTGCCCGCCAATGCGGCGGCAGAAGACTGGGAAGCCATGTCGATCGCCGTCTGGCGCAACATCATCCGGCCGATCGGCGTCGGCGGCATGCTGGTCAGCGCTTGCTTCACGCTGTTCAAGATGCGCAATAGCCTCGGCATTGGCCTCTCGAAGGCTTGGGCCGAAGTTACCGCGAAGAAGCCGCCCGTCGAGTCAGAAAACCGTCACGAGCGTTACATGAGCTCGAAAATCATCCTGGGCATGATCGCCGTGGTTTTCGTCGCGATGTGCGCCCTCTATATCTCCTTCGCCGGCGTGACTGGCGGCCTGACGGCGGCGATCGTGATGCTGGTGGTCGGCTTTTTCTTTGCGACGGTTTCGGGTTATCTGGTGGGCGTTATCGGCTCCACCAACAACCCCATCTCGGGCATCACTCTTTCCACCGTCATCATCGCCGCCCTGCTGATGGTCGCCCTCGGCGTCTCCGGCTCCAGCGGTGTCGCCGCCGTCCTGGGCGTCGCCGCTGTGGTCTGCGTCTCCTCGGCCGTCGCCGGCGAATTGCTGCAGGATTTCAAAGTCGGCTACATTCTGGGGGGGACGCCCAAAACCATTCAGATCGTCGAATTGATCGCCGTCGTCGTCGCCAGCCTCGTGATGTACTTTCCGCTGATGATCCTCCACCTGGGCGACATCAAAAACGGCGGACTCGGCTTCGGTGGAGCCAAACTCGCCGCCCCCCAAGCCAGCCTGATGGCCTCGCTCGCGCAAGGCATCGTCGGCGGCGACATGCCCTGGCCGCTGATCGGCACCGGCGTCGCCATGGGCATCGCCCTCATCATGATGCAAGTGAAAAGCCCCATGCTGATCTCGGTGGGCATGTACCTCCCGCTCGGCACGACGTTTGCGATCTTCGTCGGCGGCATGATCCGCTGGCTGACTGACTCGCTGGCCGCCCGCCGCGGTTACAACGAATCCCAACTCTCGCGCGTGATCAACGTCGGCATCTTAATCGCCTCCGGACTCATCACCGGAGAAAGCCTTATGGGCTTAGTAGAAGCCACTTACCGCTTCTACGAGTGGCCCATCCCGGAATTCACCAAGGACCCGTCGTACACCTTCGGAGCCATCTTCCTCGGCATCCTCGCCGTCATCCTGGTTTACGTGCCGCTCTCGAACCCCGGCCATCCCGACGACCCCGCCGCGCCCAACATGGGGCATTAATTAACAAGCCGAGGTCTGTGAGGGGATCCTGGGACAAGCCCGCAAAAGTTAGATATCACCCGGTCGCGGCACGAGTTGTCCACGCTATGCTGTGGCCCAGCGCCGGGTGAAATGGATTCGAATGAGCTTGCGGAACTAATCGAGCACTTGCAGCGCAGACCCACGTAGTGCGCCTAACGTGGGTCTGACGAAACGAACCCGGGAGTTACTGATTCGATTAGAAATCGTAACGCAGGGAGAACTGCATCACGCGCGAAGGTTGTAGGGTGCCGAGGTAGCGACCGAAGTTGGTGCGCGAGCCCAGGCTCAAGTTGGTATCGCGCGGGTCGAAGCGGACGCTGTTGGTGATGTTAAAGACTTCCCAACGGATCTGCATCCTGTGATTCTCGCTGTAAGGCATCGCGATGTTTTTGGCGAGGCTCGCGTCGATGTTAAAGAGGCCATCGCCGCGGACGTTGTTGCGGTCACCGATCTCACCCGGGAGGGTGAAGCCGAAGACGTCGAGAGCTGCGCGGGGGTTCTGGAAGACATTAGGGCCCGAGAGTCTGGCTTCGGCCGCAGGATTCGCGGCATTGGCCACCGGCGCGGGTGAGTTTTTATTGGTGCCGTCGGCGAAAGCGCCCACGTTGGTGGCAAAACCGGTGATGTTGTAGTTGGTGGGCCACGTCCGGTTGTGGCCGACACTGGCGTTCAACCCGGTGGTCCAGCGATAGATACCCGCCACTTGCCAGCCACCGAGGATCAGGTTCCCCGCGCGGCCGATCCCGGACAAGAAGTGCTGGCCTTTACCGATGGGTAAGTTATAGACATAGTTAGCGTTGATGTTGTGCCGTTGATCGAAGTCAGACGAGGCGCGCATCTGGGAGCGGTTGTAGGGATTGATGATAATACCGCGCGTGGCGTCGGCGTTGTTTTCCGTGGTGGAACCCAGGTCGAAGGAGTGCGACCAAGTCCAGTTGAAACCGATCTGATCACGATTCTGAAAGACCTTCTGCAGGCCCACCTGCATGGAGTTGTAACTGGAGAAACCGACCGAGCGAATGGCCCGCAGATAAGAGAACTGAGGGCTATAGAAAGCGAAGCGGCCTAGGCGGCTGGCCGAAGGGTCCGCGAAACGGTCAAGGTTCTCGAGCACGGCCGTGGAGTCCGGGAAGAAGTCGGCGAATTGGCCGTAGGCCACTTGGGTGGCCGTCTTACCGCCGCCAGCCAGACCAGGGAACAGGTTCTCAAAGTACGGCACCGGACGGATGGCGGCGATATCGGCGGCGGTGGGGGTGCGGGTCAACTCGCGCCGCTGGTTTTGCGGCAGTTGGGCGATGACGGCTTTGGCACCGTCGAACCAGGTCTGGCCGGACTGTGGGTCGCGAATGTTCAGCGGCGTCGCAAGATCCTCGCTGGTGAGGGTACGGCGGCCTTGGCTGCCCACGTAGCCCACATTGACGGTCCATCCGGCAAACTCACGGGACGCGGTGAGGTTGAAGCGCATCACATACGGGGCCTTCAGCTTATCGTCCAGCGAGTTTGTGATCTGGAAAACATTGGGCTGGGTGATGGGGAAGGCGGCCGGAGGCGCAGGCGTGATCAGCGATGGGGGAATATCGAAAAGGCCAGTGTAGCGCGGCGTTTCGTTCAGCGTCAAACGGCCGGAGGAGTTCGGAATGTTCGTCGCCAACCCGAGCGCCGAGGCGTCGAAGTTGCGGGCCAGACTAGCGCCAAAGACATCGTAATACATACCCCAGCCGGCGCGGATGACGCTTTTGCCCGCTCCACCGAAGAGGAACTTGCTCAAGCCGGACTTACCCTCCGGCGCGTAAGCTAAACCGAAGCGGGGAGACCAGTTATTCAGGTCGTTATAGAGCGGCCGGCCCGCCGCCGAACTAGCCAAATTGAACCTTATGGGGGCCAAGCCCGTGCCGCCCGCCAGACCCGCGTTGGCATTGGCGACGCGCGTGTCGAACCATTCGCTGAGCGGAATGCTGGGGCTGGTCTGCACGCCGTTCTGTTCGTAAATCGCCGGCCAGTACATGTAGCGCACGCCGGCGGTGAGCGTCAGATGGCGCGAAACCTTCCAACTGTCCTGGAAATAGATCTCACTTTCCTGGCCGCGGAAGTTGCGCGGGTTGGGCGCGCCGACGGGAAGGGCGTTCACTGCGCCGCCGGCGGGCAGATAGTTGTAACGGGAGTTCACCTGGGTGACCAAGCCGAATACGGAGGCGACCGCATCGTTGAATTGGGTGCGGCCGCCAGGGTTGATGCCCACGGCGGCATTGTCCGCATTGACGAAGGGGAGACTCAAAATCGCGCCGCTGGCGGTGAGCCAGGAGGAGTTACTCGTCACTCCAAAGTAGGAATTGGCGTAACTCAAACGGTTGTTATTGAAGATTCGCAGGCTGCCGCCGAACTGGAAGGTATGCGCGCCCCGGGTATAGGAGAAATCCTGCGTGAGGTTGTAAGTGGGGCTGATGCGGCGGAACGAGCGATCAAGACCCACGGGTTCGGCAAAAGGACGGAAGGTGACGGCCGCGTACTGGCCGATGCCGACATCTTCGAGCGACTGGCGGGTAATACCCCAGCGGGTGGTGGAGAATAAGTTAGCCCGCAGCGACGCGTTCCAGCCGACGGCCACGCCCTTGCTGTTGGTAAGCGAACGCAAATTGGGGTCGCGGCCCAGAAATTGCGGCGCGCCATTTTGCACGTCATCCTGCAATTGGCCGCGCACGAAGAAGCTGTGTTTGTCATTCAGCACGTAGTCGAACTTGGCGATAAAGGTATCGTATTTGTCCTTGAGGGGCGCGTTGAATCGATAGCCCAAGGTGTTGATGCCATCGCCGGCCGAGGTGTCGTTCGGAACGGGATAGGTATTGAAAAGAGCCAGCGCGGCTTGATTGACGCCCGGCGCGTAGCCGAGCCGGTTGGCCAGTTCCTGCGGGCCCACCTGGACGGTGGCACCGGAGCGGCTGATGTACGAAGCGATTCCCTGGCGCAGGGACAAGCTGGGAACGACGCGGAGCACGCTTTGCTCGTATGCGTCGCGGCGGCCTTCGTAGTTGCCGAAGAAGAAGAGTTTCTTGCCGGAGTTCGGCACGACGCCGCCGAGGCTGCCGCCGAAGATATTGCGATTTAGCTTCGGCGTCGCGATGCCGTTCAAGTTATTAAAGAAACTGTTAGCGTTGGCCGCCTTGTTACGGAGAAAATGATAGAGCGAGCCGTGCAGGACATTGCTGCCAGACTTGGTAACCAGCGAGACTTGCGCCCCCGAGCCACGCGACGAGTCGGCGTTGGCGTTACTGGTGGTGACGCGGAACTCCTGCACGGAATCGAGCGTCACGCGCAACACGCTGGTAAAGGCGGAGCGGGTTTGCTGGTCGTTGACGTCGATGCCATCAAGCGTGACATTGCTCTGATCGCTGCGGCCGCCGTTGACGACGCCACCCCGGTCGGTGGCTTGGGTGACACCGCCGTTCACCGTATCTGAGTCCCCCACGAAGGAGACGCCGGCTTGCAGCGCGAGCACCTTGGCCACGTTGCGGCCTTCAAAGGGCAACTGCATGATCGGCTTCGCGCCGAAGGCGTTGCCGAGGGTGGCGTCGACCGTGTTTAGTTGGATGCCTTCGGCCGATACCTCCACCGTGGTGGCGACCGATCCCACCTTTTCAAAAACGATGTTCACCGTCGAGGCCGTACTAACCAACAGGTGGATGCTTTGCACCGAAATGTCCGAGAAGCCGGACTTGGTTATTTTCAAGCGGTAGTTACCGGGATTGACGGCCGGGAAGCTGTAACGGCCCTGGTCGTCCGAGGTGGTTTCGCGCTGGGCGTTGGTGTCGGTGCTCGCCAAGACCAGGATGGCACCGGGAACGGAGGCACCGGTGGGATCGGTGACGAGTCCGTTGAGAGTGGCGACAGTTTGCGCGCCGAGTGAGAGCACGGATAGGAGAGCAAAACAGAAAAGTTTATACATTGGCATTTTCCCCAAACCAAAGACTTTTGGGTGTGGTGAACCACCCCGTAGACGACAGTTAAGCAAAGATTACCGCTGAGGGCAAGGGGTTTGTTTTTCTACAGTTCGGACAAAATACGCTGCATTTCAGCGGCTGGATCGGTGGCGCGGCTGATTTGGCGTCCCATCACCAGGTAATTGGCGCCGTGGCGAATGGCCATCGCGGGCGTGGCGACTCGCTTTTGATCGCCAGTGTCGGCACCGGCGGAGCGGACGCCGGGGGTGACGAGGATGGACGCAGGCCCAGCGATTTCGCGGACCCGGGCGACTTCGAGGGGGGAGCAGATGAGTCCGTCCATGCCGCAATCGCGGGCATTGGTGACTCGGCGGGCAACGAGTTCGGCGACCGATTCGGAGTGGCCGTCGTCGGCGAGGTCCTTCTGAGTCCAACTGGTGAGGACGGTGACGGCCAGCAGTTGCAACGGGGCATTGGCTTTGCCTTCGCGGGCGGCGCACATGACGGAGGGGTGAGCATGAACGGTGAGGAAACGAATACCTTCCACGGCGGCGACTTGGGCGACGGCACGTTTGACGGTTTCGCCAATGTCGTAGAACTTGAGGTCGAGAAAGACCTGTTTCCCTTCGCTAATGAGTTCGCGAACGAAGTCCATGCCGGCGGCGGCGTAGAGTTCCATGCCGACTTTGTAAAAGCTGCCCGCATCGCCGAGGTTTTTGACGAGTTCCCGAGCTTGCGCGGCATTTTCGACGTCTAAGGCGATAATGATCGGATTCACTTCACGCAAATGAGATGTTCTCCTTTTGCAATAACGCGCCCGATGCGGCGACCGAGGGGGAAACGCGCGACGTCGGCCTCCGGCATGGAGATCAGCAAGCCGCCGCTGGTTTGCGGATCGTAGAGTAAGTCGGCGATTTCGGGGGGCACGCCGGGGTCCATTGTGGGGTCCATTGTGGGGTCCATTGTGGGGTCCAGGGTGACGTCGCCGGAGGCGAAGTCGCGGTTGTTGTGCAGACCGCCGGGGATGGCACCTGCTCGGGCATAGTCGACAGCACCGGGGAGGAAGTCGATGGCGCGCCAGTCGATTTCGAGGGTGACGCCGCTGGCTTTGGCCATTTCGCGGCCGTGGCCGATCAGGCCAAAGCCGGTGATATCGGTGACGCCGTGCGCGTCGACGCTCGACATGGCTTCGGCGGCGGCACGGTTCAAAGTCAGCATGCTGACGGTAGCCGCGTCGACGTGTTCGGGGGCGGCCAAACCGCGTTTGAGCGCGGTGGCAATGACGCCGGTGCCGAGGGCTTTGGTCAGTACGAGAGCATCGCCAACGCGGGCTTGGGAATTGGCCCGGACGCGGCCGGGATGGACGGTGCCGGTGACGGCGTACCCGAACTTGATCTCTTCGTCGCGCACGCTGTGGCCGCCCAAAAGCACGCAGCCGGCCTCTTTCAGTTTGTCGCCCCCGCCGCGCAGGATGGCTTCGAGATCGTCGAGGTCGCCGCCGGAGGGGTAGGCCAGAATCGAGAGCGCCGTCAGCGGCGTGCCGCCCATGGCATAGACGTCGCTTAAGGCATTGGCCGCCGCAATGGCGCCGAAGGTGTAGGGATCATCGACGATGGGCGTGAAAAAGTCGACGGTCTGCACCAGGGCGAGCGAGGGCGTTATCAGGTAGACGCCGGCATCGTCCGACGTGTCAAACCCGACCAGGACATTCGCATTCGTGAGGCGCGGGATGCGGCTCAGCACGTGGTCCAACACCGTTGGACTCAGCTTGCTCGCTCAACCCGCAGCTTTGATATGCGCCGTTAATTTGCGCGAACTAGCCACTTCTTTGTTAGTGTACGATGGCCCTTGCCATTAAAGTTTGGTTTTGCCGTTGCCGATGGTCCGTTATGGTGGGGAAGCTGGAAAAATGCTTGATCGCGTGACGCGCCGGCTGGAACAAAGCCCGGCTTTGGGCGTGGGGATCGGCGTTTTCATGTTCGTGATCGTGGTCTGGCTGCAGTCGAGCCGCCCTCTTTGGTACGACGAGATCATCACGCTGTACGTTTGCCGGCTACCCGATCTGGCGACGATCTGGAAGGCGATGGGCGAAGGAGTTGACTACAATCCTCCTTTCTTTTATCTGGCCACGCGGACGGCTGTATGGCTGTTCGGGGAAAGCGCCAACGTCCTGCGGCTGCCGGGGATGGTGGGCTACTTCGGCCTTTGCGCGAGCGTATTTACGGTCGTGGCGCGGCGGTTGGGCTATGGCTATGGCTTGGCGGCGGGCCTATTGCCCTTGGGTCTGGGTTCCGTCTACTATGCGACCGAAGCGCGCGCCTATGGGCTGATGCTGGGCTGTACCGGCTTGGCCGTGGTGGCCTGGGATTTTGCCAGAGCGGGCGTGCGCCCGCGTCTCAACTTGGCGGCGATGTCGTTGTTTCTGACGGGAGCGCTGCTGACGCACTGCTACGCTGTTCTCGTGCTGTTCCCTTTCGGCTTGGTTTGGCTGGTGCGGGTGTGCCGCAAGAAACCTCAACCGGCGATGGCCTATTTGGCCGCGATCCTGTTGCCGCTCCTCGCCGTCGCGACGTATCTGCCCTTGCTGGCGGCGATCCGGCCTTTTGCCGTAGAGAACGAGCTGTTTCAAGCGCGCTGGACCTCGATCATCGAGTTTTATCATTTTGTGCTGGACCCGGCCTGGCTCCTCGCATTTACATGGATTGCGGTGGCGCAGATGTATGGCAATGACCGAAAACTGCGTTTCGAGGAGCGACCGGAAGATACGGACCTGTGGGTTCTTGGAACCGGCTTCCTGCTGGTGCCCGTGCTGGCGATTCTCTTGGCCGCCTCTTACACCCATATTTTGATGAGTCGCTACGCCTTGGCGGCGATCATTGGAGTTTCGATCCTATTGCCATTGGCGACCGTGCGGCTAGTGGGCGGAGATCGCCGGTTAGGGGCCGCGCTGGGGCTCGGAGTGATTTCCATTTTGCTGATCAACAGCGGCTTCCGGATCTATCATCGATGGGAGCCGGCTAAGGAGCGATCCACTTCACTCCAAAGCAGGCGCGCGGACTTGCCGATGGTATTAGGAAGTGGGCTACTGTACCTAGAAATGGATCGCGAAGAACCAGCCGCGAATCTGGCCCGCATGACTTATGTGCTCGACGAGCAAGCGGCTCGCACTTACACCGGATCGGATATCTTCGACAAGAGCTTTCCGGTGATGAAACGCTGGTTCCCGCTACGCATGCGGCTGGAGACCTATCAGGATTTCACCCAGCGGCAAAGCCGGTTTCTGATGCTCGAGATTAAGGGGCATGGACTCAACTGGCTGTCGAAGAAAATACGGGCGGATGGCGGCCGGGTGCAGTTAGTGGAAACGTCGGGGCGCTTGGCGTTGTATGAAGTGGATGCGTTGCCGCACTAAGACGGTTCGTCAATGCGCTTTTGAAGAGAGGGCGCTGGGCGTTACATTGAACCGGTAAATGCCAAAACCCGGCGGCCCGTTATGAACCATGCGTAGCTCTCCTGGATAGCCTTGCTCCATCTCTACCAAAAATTGTTTGATGTACTTTTTCTCGGGAAACCAGGTCCAATCGACGACGAGGAGAAATTGGACTTTTGACCGGATCAGCGTGGCGCGAAATTCCTCGGTGGTTCCCAAAGGGTAGGCCGTTTGGAGATACTGGCCCAGCGCAACGTTGCCCCGGAATCCGCGGATGGATTTGCGCCCCGTATATAGGTACACGGTCGGATCGATATTTGATTGGAACACGGCTTGCGGGTCAGTGTTCGATTTCGCCCATTGGGCGAGTGACACAAACGCTTTCCAATCCTGGCTCCCGACGGCGGAAGGGTACCAGAAGCCCGTTTCCCGGGCTTGCATGGTGTGCCGGGAGTCGGAAATTAGGGCGCAGACGAATAAAATCCAAACCATCGCGAGCCCATAGTTTCTCAAGCGCACGGGCACGCCGCGCCAGGCGATTCCGACTAAGATGGTCAGCCAAGGAATCAAGAAACGAAGCGGGGGCCAAACCCATAACATCAGGATCACAATGTTACCCAGAGCTGCCCATCGGAGTAACTGCCCGGAGTGATCGCGCAGGCTTCCCCGGAGACCGAGGGCGAAGACCACAATCGAAATCAGGAAGCCCAGTTCTTTGGGCAGAATGTCGCAGAACAGGCCATACGTACTGAGCAGTAAGTGGAACAGGTTTAAGGCGACGATCCGCCCCTTGTCCAACCATGTGTAGTTAAGCAGGACGTTGTAACCAGAATAGTAGTTGGCGTGCGATAAGTAAGGGTCAAGCCCGGCGTTGTAGTTATGGAATTGCCACCATAGCCAAGGCGCAGTGAGGAGCGCGGCGGGCAGACCAAACCAGACGGCTCGTTTCCATTGGCGGTGGAAGAGCAGGTAGAGCGTGGGCGTCACTAACAGGACGAAGCCCACGGAACGAGTAAGAAAACAGCCGCCGGCCAAAATGCCCGCGCCCACCAGCCAGGCGGGCGAGCGGCTGGTTTCCGCGTGCAGCAGGAGCACCAGGCAGCCCGTCAGCAGGCAGGCAAACAGCATTTCGCTCAGCGCCGTGGTACTCAAGAAAATCACCTGCGGACATGCCGCGATCAGGGCGATCAGGCTGACGGTGATTGCGGTATCGGCGAACCAGCGGCGCAGCATCAGGGCGGACAACCAGAACCAGCCCAGGCAGAATGTGAGCGACAAAGCCTTAAACCAAATCACGTTCGCGGGAAAATCGGGAAAAATCCGCCAGACGAGCGAAAGGATGGCCGGGTAAAGGATCGGGTATTTGGTCTGCACCATGTTGGTGGGCGTGCTGGGGATGCGATAGCCATGCCCTTCGGCCAAAGACTTGGCACTGAGTAAGTAGATGCTGTCGTCATGGTAGATGCCGATGGCCGGCGTGTGAAGCGCGATCCAGTATTGGGGGGCCAAAACCAGGAACGCAAGCCCGCCGAGGATGAGGGGGAACCGTCGGCGCAAGAGGTCCATTAGACGCGGGGATTGCACTGTCCAACATCCATTGAGGACGCCGCCGCTTCAGAGACGGCCACCGTGGCCCGCCCTAAACCAGCAAAACTATTGACGCCGAAGCCGAGGCATCGAAAGCGAAGCATATAAAGTAATCGGTCTGGGCGTCAATCAACTTTAGTACGTTCGGGCGGGCCGGGGGGCGGGCTGGGAGTCGCGCTACCCGCGTCCATGACCAATTTCGATAAAGACGTAGCTCCCGAGCGTGGCCGCATCAATAGCCGAGGTGATTTTGCCGATTTGACCCGACCAACCTTGGAACCACGTCGTAACCACGATGTGGCGGTTGTCAATCAGCAGGCGTAGTTTCTGGGGCGTGCTCTCATCCAGGATGATTTTCATGCCGCACGAGATGGTTCCAGCGGTGGCAAAGCGCTCTTAGCAGCAAAATCCAAGACAGTCTGCACCTGTTCCCGGGTGACGTGAAAGTTCTCAAGAACTTCGTCGAGGGGGGAGCATTTCAGATTTTCGAAGATGGCCGCAACCGGTACACGAGTGCCGCGAAAGACCCAGGCCCCACTCACTTTTCCGGGAATGCTCTCAACGATCGCGCACTGCGACCAATCCAGACTTGCCATGGGACACCTCTTCCTATAGAGTACTTGCGAAAGCCGAGCCGTTGCTGAGCGTTAGGGATAGAACGTGTTGCAATGCCGAGATGAACGGTGGCGCCGCGAGATCGCTGTCGCGGTTATTCTACACTGTGCGAGAAGGAAGGAGACGAGATCGGCTAATCCAAGCCGTACCTGGTTGTCCGGCTAGGGACGAGGGCGTGCTCCCACAGTGCCACTCAGTTGAGCTTGATATATATCCGCAACGGATATATAATCAGAGCATGGCGAGAAAGAGTACGCCGCAAGGTCCACTGACTCCTGCGGTGCTGCACATCCTGCTGGCGCTTTCGACGGGGGAGCGGCACGGGTACGGGATCATGAAGCAGGCGCAGGCGGACTCGCAGGGCAAGACGAAGATGGGTCCGGGGACGCTGTATGGCTCGATGGGGCGGATGATGGAGGCCGGGCTGATCCGGGAAAGCGACAAGCGGGTCGATCCGGAGATGGACGACGAGCGGCGGATCTATTACGAGCTCACAGGCGCGGGGCGGGCGGTGCTGGAAGCAGAGCTGACGCGGTATCGCGGTGTGGTGGCGGTGGCGGAAGGACGTTTGGCGCATGCCCACTAACGTCGCGGGCCGCCGCTACCGGACGTGGTATGCGATGCTGCTGCGGCTGTATCCGCAGCCTTTCCGTGAGCGGTTCGGCGAGGGGATGGCGCAGACATTTCACGATTTGTGCCGGGAGCACAGGGACGCGAAGCGGGGACTATTCGGGCTCGCGGTGTGGATCTACTTCGAGACGTCGGTGGAAATCATTAGGGAGAACATAACTCATATGTCGCAACTGGGAAAGACGATGTTGCGTGTGGCGCTGGGGGCACTGGCTGTGTTGATGGTGCCGCTCGTGGCATCGCAAGTGGTGGAGG
>JANLPT010000304.1:0-8385 GCA_031367405.1 Bryobacteraceae bacterium | reverse complement strand
TACTGTGGCTTTTCACCGTCAAAGGAGATACAATTCGCGACGGAGGCCTCTGCCATGGCCAAGAAAATAGTCGCTGAAGAACAGCCCACTGTCCAATCCATCGCCCGTTACATCAAACAGAATACGGCGAAACCCAAAATGAAGATGCACCACACCGGTGCCGGTGTATCCGTCCGGGAGGCCACTTACAAAGGCCACCAGATTATTATTCGCACCAGTTACGAGATCACCGTCGACGGCCAACCCGTCACCGGACACGTCAACGTCAGTAATGAGGGCGACGTGCAATACCACGCCATCCCCAATTTCAGTTTTGGCTCCGCCGTGGATCTAGTTCGTAAACTAATCGACGTATTCCCTACGAGTTTCAAAAAGAAAAAGCGCGCGGCGGCTCCAGCCGTCGGCACCGCGAAAGATGCCGCGACCAAACATGCGGGGGGGCAACACTAAAATGGCCACCGTCACCCGTCGCAACGCCGCTACCAACGCCGCTGACCGCACTAAATACGTCAACGGCGTCAAGCTGTTGAAAAACGAATTCATCAACGGAGTCACCGCCTCTCAAATCGGCATTCAAGGCCCTCCCAACACGCCCATCAGTACTTATGACATCTTCATTGCCTGGCATCACATCGCGATGAGCACCCTGACGCCGGCCACGCAGTCCGACCGCAACGCCGCGCATAGCGGACCGGTCTTTTGTCCCTGGCACCGCTTCATGCTGCGTCAACTCGAGCTCAACATTCAGCGCGTGCTGACTGACCCCACCTTCGGCCTGCCCTATTGGGATTGGGCCAAGGATGGCCAATTGAGTCCCGCCGCCCAAAAGATCGCCGCCATCTGGAAAGCCAATGCCTTCGGCGGCCAAGGCACGCCCGTTGCCAACGGACCCTTCACCCTCGCCCAATGGCGCGTGAAAGTGGAATCCGACGTCAACAATAATCTCCAACAGGTGAACCACGGTTTGAACCGCCAGTTTGGCGTCAACGGCGCACCCACCTTGCCGAAGAAGGCCAACACGGCCGCCGCCATTGCCATCGGCGTCTACGATGCCGCACCCTGGAATCGCTCTTCCGCCAGCTTCCGCAACGCGGTCGAAGGCTGGAGCCCCTTCGGCCTGCACAACCAGGTGCACGTCTGGGTAGGCGGCGACATGCTTCCTTCCACCTCGCCTAACGACCCCATTTTCTACCTGAACCACTGCAACGTGGATCGTATTTGGGAAGCCTGGATGACCGCGCATGGCCGCGTCTACGCCCCGCCCCAAACGGCTCCTCCGGCGCTTAAAGGGCATCGTCTAAACGACACGTTAACGTCGCTGATCAGCGGCACGACGACTCCGGCACAAGTGCTCAACGTCCCCGGGCAATACGTTTACGACACCTTGACTGTGTAAGTGCTCCCAGCCGTGCACAGATGGGCGTGAGGCAGCATCGAGTCGCGACCGGAGGCCAGCGGGCCGAAATCCAGTTCGCGAAAAACGTGGCCCGCTTTCTTCCGGTCGCGCCTCGAGTGGACTCGTGCCTGTTTTAGCGAAGGAGGCTTGAGTGAGTTAGCTGGCGATCTCATCCAGGAACTGGTAGAACTCCGGGAAAGACACGCTAGCGGCTTCCGCATGGTCGATGCGGCAGTCGCCTTCGGCGGCGAGGGCGGCGACGCAGAAGGCCATGGCGATGCGATGGTCGCCAAACGAATCGAGTGTGGCGGGACGGAAGCTTTGGCCGCCTTCGACGCGGAAGCCGTCGGGCCGGACGTCGATCTCGACGCCCATGCGGCGAAAGTTTTCGGCAATGGTGGCGATGCGATCAGTCTCCTTGACGCGCAGTTCGCTCGCGTCCCGCACTTCGAGACCACCGCGCGCGGCACCCAGCACGGCGAGCACCGGGATTTCGTCAATCAGGGCCGCCGTGAGGGCACCTTGCAGAATGCCGCCTTGAATCTTGCCACTGGTGACGCGCAAATCGCCGATAGGTTCGCCGCCGTTGTGGTCGAAGTCGAGCACTTTGATCGGAGCGCCGATAGAAGCCAGAAAATCCAGCAGGGCGGCGCGCGTGGGGTTGAGGCCGACGCCTTTCAAGACCAGGTTGGCGTCGTCGGCCAGCAGGGCGGCGACCAGGAAAAAGGCGGCCGAGGAGAGGTCGCCGGGAATGGTGAGCGTCTGGGGCTTCAGTTGAGGACGGCCAACCAGCGAGATGACGCCCGGCACCATGCGGATGTCGGCACCGAATTGGCGCAACGCAATCTCGGAGTGGTCACGCGTGCGGATTTGCTCACGCACGGTGGTGATGCCGTTCGCGTAAAGTCCGCCGAAGAGCACGCAACTTTTCACTTGGGCGCTCACCACGGGCAGCGTATAGTCGATGGCTTTGAGTGGGCCGCCCGTGATCTCGAGCGGCGGAAAGTGCTCGTCGCGACCCGTGATGTGGGCACCCATTTCGGCCAACGGCTTCATGATGCGGCCCATCGGCCGGCGGGAGAGCGACTCGTCGCCACCGATGCGCGAGGTGAAGGGTTGGGCGGCGAGGATGCCGGAGATCATGCGGATGGTGCTGCCGGAGTTGCCCGCGTCGAGGTCTGCCGGCGGGGCCTTCAGGCCGTCAAGACCCCCACCCTCCACGGTGATGCTGGTGCCATTTTTAATGACTTCGATCCCCATCGCCTGAAAGCAGCCGAGGGTGGAATGACAGTCCTCCCCGGTGCTGTAATTCTCGAGCTGCGAGGTGCCCTCGGCAATGGAGGAAAGCATGCCGTAGCGGTGCGAAATGGATTTGTCGCCCGGAAGGTGGAGGGTGCCGCTGACGTGGCGGGCGGGTGAAACGCTTTTTTGCATGGAATCCTTTATTGTAAATGGATGAGTGACAGCCCTTACGATGCCTTGGAAGCGAATGCGGCAAACTACGCTTCGCTGACTCCGTTGAGCTTTCTGGCGTGGGCGGCGCGCGCCTACCCCGATCGTGTTTCCGGCATCCATGGCCGCCGGCGTTTCACCTGGCGCGAAACCTATGCCCGCTCGCGGCGGTTGGCCTCGGCTTTGCAAGCATTGGGCGTCGGTCGCAACGCCACCGTGGCCGTGATGCTAGCCAATACGCCCGAGATGTTCGAGGCGCATTTCGGCATTCCGATGGCGGGCGGCGTGATCAATACGCTGAATACGCGGCTCGATGCGGGGGCCTTGTCCTTCATGTTGCGCCACGGCGAAGCGAAGATCCTGATCACTGACCGTTGTTTCTCGGCTGTGATGCGGGAGACCCTCGACCGGTTTGGCGGCGACTTAGTCGTCATCGATGTCGATGACTCGGAATACGAGGGCGACGGCGACCGGTTGGGAACAATGACTTACGAGGAGTTACTCGCCAGCGGCGACCCATTGTTTAATTGGCAGCCGCCAGAAAATGAATGGGATGCGATCGCCCTCTCTTACACTTCCGGCACCACTGGCGACCCCAAAGGCGTAGTGACTCATCATCGGGGCACCTATCTGGCGGCGCTGGGCAGCACCCTTGTCTGGGACATGCCGTCCTTCCCGGTATATCTTTGGACCGTGCCGATGTTCCACTGCAATGGCTGGTGCCATCCCTGGACCGTCGCGGCGAAAGCGGGCACCAACATATTCCTCCGTAAAGTGGAGCCGCGCGCCATGCTGCAGGCCATCCGCGAGCATCGGGTGACTCACTTTGGCGGCGCGCCCGTCGTCCACACCATGTTACTCAACGCACCCGACGAATGGTACGACGGAATCACCCAGACCGTCCACGGCTTTATTGCCGGTGCCGCCCCGCCGGTGGCCGTGCTTGAAGCGATGGAGCGGCGCGGCTTCAATATCTCCCACATTTACGGACTCACTGAAACTTATGGCCCCGCTACTTACTGTGCGAAGCACCCGGAATGGGACGCTCTCGATATCGGAGCACGGGCGCAACTGAATGGCCGGCAAGGCGTTCCCTTTGTCACTGCCGAGGACCTCACGGTCATGAATCCGGAGACCATGCAACCCGTGCCGCCCGATGGCGAGACGATCGGCGAGGTGATGTTGCGCGGCAACTTGACCATGAAAGGCTACCTCAAGAATCCGGCGTCCACCGCCGCGGCCTTTGCCGGCGGCTGGTTCCATTCCGGCGACCTGGCGGTGCTCGAGCCCGATGGCTACATCAAGATCAAGGACCGTTCGAAGGACATCATCATTTCGGGCGGAGAAAACATCTCGTCGCTCGAAGTGGAAGACACCTTTTACCGGCACGCCTCCGTGATGGCCTGCGCGGTGGTGGCGCAGCCAGACGCGCAGTGGGGCGAAACGCCGGTGGCTTTTGTCGAATTGCGCGAAGGTTATGCCGCCACTGCCGCCGCTGAGGCCGAACTGATCGCCCATTGCCGGGCGAATCTGGCGCACTACAAGTGCCCCAAGCGAGTGGTGTTCGGCGCGGTCCCGCGGACGTCGACCGGCAAGATCCAGAAGTACGCGCTCCGGGAGCGGGTGAAGTCGGCGGCCGCCATCGACGTATAGACGGCGGCAACCAGGGGCTTGTTCCCAGGCGATTGGCATGATAAAGTTCCCAGCCATGAACACTCTCAGGGCCGTCGTTCTCAGCCTGCTGGCTAGTACCCACCTCTTGGGCCAAGCCGGCACCGGGACCATCTCGGGATCCGTCTTTGACTCTTCCGGTGCCGCCGTCCCCGGGGCTTCCGTCATCGCCCTCAGAGACGCCACCGGATTCCGGCGTGACTCGGTGGCGACCACCTCCGGCGAGTTTTCCTTGATTGGCCTGCAACCCGGCGAATACACGGTCACCGTCGAGATTCAGGGCTTCAAGAAATCCACCACCAAGCAACTGAAACTCGAAGTGGACCAGAATATTCGCGTCGACGTGAAGCTCGAAGTCGGCAACATCACCGAAGTAGTGGAGATCACCGGCCAAGCCGCCTTGCTCAACACCGAACAGTCTTCCACCGGGGCCGTCGTCGATCGCCAAAAGATCATTGATTTTCCGCTCAACGGGCGTAACTTCGTCCAATTGGGCTTACTGCTGCCCGGCGTCAACACGGGCGACGATGGCGGCACCTCCGGCGGCGGTATCTCCATCAGCGGCATGCGGCCGGAGCAGAATAGTTTCCAGCTGGATGGCACCATTAACTCCGATCAGTATCAAAACGCGCTCGTCATCCGGCCTTCGGTGGACGCCATTGAAGAGTTTAAGATTCTTACTTCGAGTTACTCGGCTGAATTCGGCAAAGGTGCCGGCGGCCAGATCAATGTAGTAACTCGCGGCGGCACGAATCTATTCCATGGCAGCCTGTTTGAATTTAATCGCAACAACGCCCTGCAAGCGCGCAATTTTTTCGACCGCAACCCCGCTTTCCGCACCAGCGACGGACGTTTCAAAGCTCCGCCTTTCAACCAAAACCAGTACGGCTTTACCTGGGGCGGACCCGTGATGGTGCCGGGATATCGCGGCAAGGATCGCACGTTTTTCTTCGTCAATTACGAAGGCCTACGGTTACGCCGCGGTAACACGACGCTTACCGCCGTCCCCACCCCGGACATGAAGCGCGGTGACTTTTCCAGCTTCATCGGCACCAGCCAAGGCACCGACGCCCTGGGCCGCGCCGTCCCCCGCAACGGCATTTATGACGCCCGCACTTCGCGCCTCATGGGTAATGTCTTTGTGCGCGATCTGTTCCCCGGCAATATTGTTCCCGTCAGCCGCTTCGACCCCGTGGCGCGTAACATCATCAACTTTCCCGGCATGGTGCCGGACCCCAATATTACGGGCGGCCGCGGAGCCAACGGCAACCCCACGCAGAACTTTTTCGATGGCCGCACGCGCACCAGTAACTACGACCTATTCAGCATGCGAGGCGACCATCAGTTCTCCACGAAAGATACGCTGATGGCCCGCTATAGTATTACCGATTCAAATGCCTTCGCGCCGAACACCCTACCCGGATATGGCTCCTTCGACAACCAGCGGCAGATGGCCGGCACCATCGCCTATACCCACGTCTTCGGGCCCACCACCGTCAACGAGTTCAAATTCGGCTACCTGCGCTGGGCGCAGTTTCAAGCCGCCCAAAACACCCTCGCCAATCGCGACATCGTCAAAGAACTTGGCTTGCGCGGCCTGGACTTTGGCAGCACGCCCGGCCTTCGCGGCGCGCCGAACGTCACCATCGGCGGCTTCGCCACCATCGGCGACGGCGATGGCCCCTACCGTCCGCGGAACAACACTTTTCAATATATGAACCAGCTCTCCTTTAACAAAGGCCGCCATTTCGTCAAAGTCGGAGGCGAGTTACGCCGTGTGCGCAATGCCATCACCCGCGCCAATACACTCCGCGGCGCTTTCGATTTCGGTAACGCCAATTGGAGCGGTCAGCAAGGCTTCGCCAATACGGGCAATACTTTTGCTAATTTCCTACTCGGATTGCCGCGCCAGAAAGGCCGCCGGGTGAGTGGCTTCTTCCAGGACTTACGCTCTACTGAATACGCCGGCTTCGTTCAGGACGATTGGAAGGTCAGCTCCAAACTGACCATTAATATGGGCCTGCGCTACATGTACTATTCGCCGCCGTACGAACTGCAAGACCGGATCTCCACCCTCACCTATCCGGATCGCCGGCCGTCCAATTTCAGCGAGGGCGCACTCTTCTTCCTCCAGCCCGGCAACCAGCGCTTTGCGCCCAACTGGGGCCGCGCCGGCAAGGAACTGCCCCGCTCGCTCTTCCCCGCCGACAAGAAAAATTGGGGGCCGCGCTTCGGATTCGCTTACCGTCCGCTGAGCAAGACGGTGGTCCGCGGCGGCTATGGCATCTTCTTCGATACGGTGCCGCTCTACATCACGCAGGATACGCTCGAAAACCTGCCCAACCTCAAGGAAGATCAGCAGAGCCTTAGCCTCTTTCAAGACGGCGTGCCCACCGCCGAAACCTTCCTGGGCTATCTGATCGCCAACCCCGGGCCCGGCCAATTCAACCCTGGCCCCAATGACGTCTCGCCCAACTTCAAAAACGCTTACGTCCAGCATTGGAACTTCGGAATTCAACGCGAACTTCCCGGCAACATCCTACTGGAAATGTCCTATGTCGGTAGTAAGGGCACGCGTCTCAATCGTCGCGAAAATACGAACTCTGCTGAACCGAATGGTCCCTCGGCCAGGGTTCAGTTGAGCTCAATTCCGGCTCAGCCGCTGAACCCTGTTACCGGGCAACCGTTCTCCTCCGATCCGGTGGAGAATGCCGGGCTGCGGTCACGTTTCCGGCGGCTGGTTCCCTATGCGATCAACGTGTGGGAGAACAACGCGCTCTACCTGCTCGACAATGTCTTTCAGACCACGTCGAGCGCTTTCTCCAACTACAATTCGGCGCAGTTGCGTCTCGAAAAGCGCCAGTCGAAAGGCATCACCTGGCTGATGTCCTACACCTTCTCGAAGGCTCTCTCCGATGCCACCGGCTTCAATGGCGGCGGACCTTACGATACCGGCAACCGCATTCAAGACATCTTTAACAAGCAAGCCGATAAGGGCCTGGCCAGCATCGATCACCGGCAGCGCCTGAGCGCGTCGGTGATCTACGATCTGCCCTTCGGCAAGGGCAAGACGTTCCTTGGCACCGTGCCCGCGTTCCTCGACAAAGTGGTCGGCGGCTGGTCATTGAATGGCATCTACACTTACCAGACAGGCTTGCCGCTCACCGTCAAATTCAATGGCGACGTCTTTGGCTCGGGCACCGACAACGCGCGCCCCGATCTGGTCTGCAACCCAAACCTGGCTTCCGATGCCCGTACCGTGGATAAGTTTTTCGCCACGAGTTGCTTTCCCATCCAGAGCCCGATTCGCTATGGCACCGCCGGCCGGTCCACCGTCACTGGACCGCTGATTCACAACATCGATATTGGCATTTTGAAGAACACCAAAATCACTGAGCGCGTCATCACGCAATTCCGCGCCGAGTTTTTCAACTTCCCCAACCACGCCCAATGGAATCCGCCCAATCGCTTCGTTGACCAGGCAGCTTTTGGCCAGATCACCTCGGCGCGCGATCCGCGCATCATACAACTCGGCCTGAAGGTGAGTTTCTAGAAGTACCGCGACCGCTGGATTTAAAGCCACCGCGAATCGAGCCGCGACCGGAGGGAGCGGGCCCAATCAAAAATATAATCGAGGCCCGCTCCTGCGGCCGGTGCGCCGGGATAGGCGAACGCGATTCGGCTTCGCTAAGGATGTGGGCTTCACGGACTAGATCATCGTTCTGTTGAAGACTAGCCAATAGAGGTTTCGTCCGTTTTGTAGGTCCATCGGAAGATGACAGGGTCGGCGTTGATCTCATCGTAGTAGAGATGGATACGGGCGATCAGTTCAAGCTTGCTGGCGACTCGAATGCCGCGCAGCATGG
>JANLPT010000291.1:0-2499 GCA_031367405.1 Bryobacteraceae bacterium | reverse complement strand
GGGCGGTTGAGTTATTACTTCCGAAAGGGGCCGCCATTCTGGCCAACCCTCGGCCCAGACCGAAGTTTCCGGAGGATGTTGACCTGCGTTAAACTCCGTAACGACTTGGTCCCAATCAAAGGGCCCGTGTGTTTGGCCATTGAGGGCGAGGTAAACATTCATCACTGGAACTCGGAAATAATTCATAAACCTTTGGAACGAACCCGGCTTGAGCAAGGAAACCCGATTGCGGCCGGACCGGCCCGTTGCGAGATCTTTTTTCCGTCGGGACTTCGCACCCCGATCACCGACCACACTGCTGAAACCAGAAAATAAAGTAGGCCGCGAATCCTCTGGGGCTTCGTGGCGAGCGGTCCGGTCTTCCTAAACGCGAATGAGTATACCGAACAAATTCCCCTTTCTACCGGGCAGGCGGTCGCTGGGTGTGAGACAAAATTCTTCAGCTAGGCGGCGAGGGCGAGGCAATCATTGCGAGCGGCGTGGCTATTGAGTCTGTCTTTCCAGAATTCATCCAGGCGTCGGCTGCTGTGAATACAGCGCAGGGCCAGGATGTTCTGGGCGCCGGCTTCAGACCAGAACATGCCGGATTGCTTGCAACGTCCCCCGATCACGGTTTTACAGCCGGCTTCGACGACGCCCGAGCCAATGAAGTATCCGGCCGAGCGGAAGGTGCCGTACTGCATCCGCGCCACGTTGCGGACAAAGTAGCCCAGTGCCGCTTCAACGGCTGGCTCGCACCCGCGCCCGGCGCACTCTTGGCGGGTCTGCTCAATCAGTGCTTCCACTCGATCTTTGAGCAGTCTTCTAGCCCAACGACGCTGGCGCTTTTTGAAATCCGGATGGTCCTTGCCAATCAGCACAGCCAGCACTTTGCCGGCGTGTTCCATGGCGTGAAAGAAATCCACGATTTGGACGCTGTCTTTGAAATTGAAACGGCCCATATTTTCCAAGCCAGTGGCTCCATCTATGAGCAGGACCACCTTGCCAGCGGTGGCAAGGCCGCGACGAAGCGCCTCCTGTCGCAGGACCGGGCCGAACAGGTCGATGGACTGAAAACTCGACACGTAGGTGGTCGACTCCCAATCCCGCACGGGGTGGCCTTCGTCATCGACTTTGTGCTGGGTAAACACGCAGCCGAGATAAGCCTGGCGAGTTTTGGCCGTGCCATCGGCTTGTTTGCCCCGCCGGCCAGCCAGTTCTTCCGGAACCATGGGCACACCGGTGCCGTCGGCGCTCACATACATAATCGGCGCATCGCAGGGGCTTGGTTGGGCCGGGCGTTCTTGCCAAGCTTGCGCGGCCGCGCCCACTCGTTGCACGACTCGTTGGATTTGCCGAGCGGATACCGCAATGCCGCCGGTTTGGGCCAAATGGCGCTCGGCTTTGGCGTAGGTGGATTCGTCGGCGCCCTCCAGGCAAATCAAGCGCGCCAATCCCGGAGTATAACCGACTTCCAATCCTAAAGCTGCGTCGGCTGGGTAGTGGCCGCGTTTTTTGCCTGCGTCATAGAAGTATGAGCGTCGGAGTTCAAAGGTGCCGAAGAGGCATTGAACTTGCAGACAAGCCGAGCCCTTACGTGCTTCACCCGGCTTGGGTTGGTAGCTCGCATCGATGCGATCGGCGGCCTCTTGGAGCAGCACGCCCACAAGAGTGGCCGCCGGTTTGAAAATGGCGGTCCGGATCAGGACTTCCAGCTGTTGGACCGCCGATCCGGTCGGCACGGCGGCGGCAAAGCGCGCCATTAACCCTGCGATCTCCTCGTCTTGGGCGAGGAGACAGATGAAATCTTTTTTTTTAGCCCCTCAGAAAGGTAGTTCTGTCGCGTGTGGGCCACGGTCAACGCGATGAAGTTAGCGGCCAACGCCTCGAATTTCTGCCGGTTGGCAATGGCCTCGCTGAGAGACTGGGCATCCTCGGAGGCGATGCGCTGACTGGCATTACCGCCGTCACTCCAAACTTGGTGTTTGAAGTAGGGGCCGACTTTGGTACCGGAAGGTCCGGCCCGATATTCCGCCTTGAGGCTACCCTCTTCCATGGTTTCTAAAGCCGCCATCTGTTGCAGGATGGCGGTTCGCTGGGCATAGGTTTTTGCGTTCATCACCGGCAGTATGTCTAGCTACTAGACATATTCCACCAAAAAAACTACGAAAAACGACTTCTCTCAGAATTTTGTCGCACACCCGTAAGGTATCCCAATTCGGGTTCCGTTACTTCGGTCCTCCGACTGGGAGTTGGATCGTTTGGGGATGCCGGCGCTTGTTGACGACTCAAATTGGGCAGAGAAGTGAGCAAAGTTTGAGGTGCGTCCAGCCACCTTGACGCTCTCCCACCAGACTCTTAGCGTGCCCGCCTGGTTGGTGGTCGTAGATCAATGGTAGATCCCCAGATTGTGATTCTGGTTGTTGCGGGTTCGAGTCCCGTCGGCCACCCCAACTCTCCCTTTCGCTTCTCGTTCCTTAACCCAAGGACCGTGCGGCTCGTTAAGGCTGAGCTCGCATA
>JANLPT010000284.1:0-3329 GCA_031367405.1 Bryobacteraceae bacterium | reverse complement strand
AGCGCTAAACTTTGCTAGTCTTATGAGAGAGGCCGTGAGCTTGAATCATGGCCTCTTCTTGCGTCCCTATCGTCTAGCCCGGCCTAGGACACCGCCCTTTCACGGCGATAACGCGGGTTCGAATCCCGCTGGGGACGCCATGCCTTTCTGAATCGCCGATCTTCTCACTGGCTCAGTTGAATCGAAGCGCTCGAAAGCCGGGCCGCGCGGACGTCATCTGTCCCCGCAAGCTGTTGGCGATATAGGCGTTCATATGCCTCAATCCAGGACGCGCCGCCCGGAGATCCTTCCAGCCTTTCTCGCGCAGCTCGTGCACGCCCGCTTGCCTCTATCGGGTCGGCAAGGGCTAGCCGCAGCTGTTTCGTCAGCGATGCCGTATCTGGTTCAGCCAGATAAGCCTCCCGATCATTGACTAGATCCGGAACGCCGCCCACTCGCGTCGCCACGATAGGGACTCGGGCCGCCATCGCTTCCAACAAGACCAACGGTGTGCCTTCAGTGCGCGAACTCAGCACCAGCAAATCGAACGCCTTCATCCGTTGCCCTGCATCCGCCATGATGCCTGCAAACCGGACCCTACTCGCGATACCCAGCGATTGCGAGAGTTGTTCCAAAGCCGCTCGTTCCCGCCCTTCGCCGACCATCACCAGACCAGCGGAATCCGGCAGATTGGCGAGAGCGCGAATCATCAGGTCCGGTCCTTTTTCTGCACTGAGGCGGCCCACCCAGCCGATCCAGCAGCCATCCTGGGGGACGCCGAACTCGTGGCGCGCTTGCTGGCGATCAAACTCGGGTTCCTCGCCTGCCCAAGCGTTTCGCACAACGGTCACTCTCGACGCCGGCACTCCGGAGTCGATCAGCCTTCTGCGCAAAGGTTCCGAAACGGCAGCTACGGCATGGAAAGAGCGCCAAGCCAGGCGCTGCAGATTTTCATACGCTCGATTGCGCCACGGGCCGCCAGTGAAACCATGGGCGGTGGACAAAGCTACGCCGCCGATCGTGCGGGCCAACCCAAGGCTCACGAGATCGGCGCGGTATCCGTGGCTATGAATCACATCGGCCTTCCATACCTTGGCGAAGCCGGCTAGCCGCTGGCGTTCTCCCCAATAGTCCCGCGGGTTGACCGCGATTCGCACGACCTTCACTCCACTCGCGCGCAGTTTGGCTTCAAGCCCTTGGGCCTGGTTCGATGTGAAACAGGTCATCGCGACCGCTGTTGCTCTGCCTTGCCGGGCCCGGCCAATTGCCAATTGCTCCACGACCCGCTCCAAACCTCCCGCCGGTCCAGGATTGAGAAAATGCATCAAGCGCATGGTGAGAAACTCCTTCGTCAGGGAGTGCGAGACGCCGCGCTGAAGGGGGTCAGATCTTGGGCGTGCCCGCGATTTCAATGTAAGATCGTGTATGCCTGTCTCGCGCCGCGCTTTCCTCTCGTCCTCCGTCGCTGCAGCTTACTCGCTCCGGGCGGCTCCCCCAGATCTCCACCAACTGTCCCTGCTCGGCGCGGCCGAAGCCCTGCGTGCGAAACAGGCCACTTCGCTGGAGTTGACCAAGGCCTGTCTGGACCGCATCGCGAAGTATGATCGGGGCCTGAACGCCTTCATTACCGTGACGGCGGACGTGGCCATCGAGGCGGCAAAGAAGGCGGATGCCGAACGGGCAGCCGGTCGCGTGCGGGGCCCACTGCACGGCGTGCCCATTGCCCTCAAAGACAACATCGATACGAAGGGTATTCGTACCACTGCGGCGAGCGCCTTGTTTGCCGACCGCGTGCCTAGCGAAGACGCTGAGGTGTGGCGGCGGCTTCAAGCGGCGGGCGTGGTGTTGCTGGGCAAGCTCAACCTGCATGAGTTTGCCGCGGGCGGCACAAGTGCGATCACCTTCTTTGGGCCGGTGCGCAATCCCTATGCTCCGGATCGAAACTGCGGCGGTTCATCCGGCGGGTCGGCGGTGGCGATTGCGGCGGATTTTGCCTACGGCACGCTGGGCACGGATACAGGAGGCTCCATCCGGACGCCCGCTTCATTCTGCGGCGTGGTCGGCTTCAAGCCCACCTACGGGCGGACCTCCATACGCGGCATCATTCCGCTGGTGTGGTCGCTGGACCATGTCGGCCCTCTCACCAAAACCGTGGCCGATGCGGCCGTACTGCTGCAGGCGATTGCGGGCTATGACGAACTCGACATCGACTGCGTCGACCGGCCCGTGCCGGACTTTACCAAGGCCATCGGTGCCCCGACCCAAGCCTTCCGTCTCGGCGTGCCGCGGGCAAGTTTCTTCGATAAGTTGGACCCCGAAGTGGCCGCTGCTGTGGAAACGGCCCTTGGCGTTCTGAGTCACTTAACCGCTGGCCATCAGGACTCCATTTTGCCGGCCGTCGCCTACGGTCCAAGCTCCGGCGGTGCCGAGACCGCGACTTACCATTTACCCTACTACCCGAAATCGCAGGGAGCCTACATGCCGGCGACACGGAAGGGACTGAGCCGTTCGGTGGCGATGCCGGCGACGACCTATGTCGAGTCCATGCGGGCGGTACGTTTGCTGAGGCGTCAAGTGGTGAAGGCGTTTGACACGGTTGACTTACTGATCACACCGACCACGAAGATGAAGCCCTACCCGATCGCCGAAGCGATTCAGCGCGTTGAGTCGGATAAGGCGTTGCCGCCGACGCTCGCGAATACGGCGCAGTTCAATATCTTTGGCCTACCGACGATCTCGATTCCTTGTGGCCAATTCGCCGATGGTGTGCCGATCGGCTTACAAATCACGGGGGCACCGTGGGCCGAGGAGAAGGTGCTGGCGCTGGCCCACGCCTACGAACAAGCGACCGAATGGCACAGGCGCCGTCCGGCGCTGGATGCGGGTCTGCAACCCTACGAAGTGAAGGTGACGTTTTAGGCGATGCGTCCGGGTGACGGCCAGACGAGTTGACTGATCGACGGCTCCGTCGGCACCAAAGTGGGCGTTGACCAAAGACCGATTGCCGCAGGCCGATAGCCGCAGGCTCAGCGGTGGGATCCTGCACTAACAGCCTCATGGTGCGGCGCGATCCGTCCCTGGGTTCAACGCCAATTTGCCCTAGAAAATCAAAAGTCCCCCAGGCCCCATGATTCTAAAGCTTTTAGCAGCTAGTCGGACTCAGTATTAAAAGTATTAGAATCATGGGGTTAGGGCTATGTGACGTTTCTTGCATGTGTTGTGAGGCGAAAATAAAGGCAAAATAAATGAGAAGTTTCGCTCCCGCAACCCACTTATCAGTAGAATGCGACGACCTCAGCCCGACCCGCCCCGCCTCCGAAAATGGAAATGCCGCCACGTCTACCACGTCT
>JANLPT010000266.1:0-48189 GCA_031367405.1 Bryobacteraceae bacterium | reverse complement strand
CCGCCCACAACCGCCGCGAGCGCTCATCCAACCACACCCCCAACTGTGAGAAACGCTGCCTGATCTCAGATTCACTCGCCACAAGAACATTCTATGCCACAAATGTTTTAATTGCGACACTTATTGTTTTACAGTTGCTAACGATGGCTCTTGACCTTGCGAACTATCAGACCAAAGCGCGCGAAGCCACCATGGCGTTTTGGGGCAACCGAGAAAAGGCGCGCCAGAAACAGATCGAAGCTGGAACCGCCGATCAGGGCGAGCGGGCGGGCGTGACTGCAGGCAAGAACATGGACGGCTTCATCGCGCTCGTGATCGACATCGTGAAAGCGAACCGCCTTGAACACGCGGCCATTCACCAAACGCGCGCTGTTCTGATGCTGCCTGGCTATTTCCGTGTTACAAGTGAAAGAAGACGATATGGGTCCATTTCGCATATTGTCGTGAGGTTACTTGGAGGAACTAATTGAATAGTGTTCTGGAAGTCTACGGTTTAGGCGCGCTGGTCGGGATGGGCGTTGGAGCGGTAAGGTGTCAGGAAGTGACGGGCCAGGGGCCCAGCCTGGGGCCCGGCCTATTCCAGCCGGCCTATTTCAGCGGCGGGCGCCGATGCTGCTCCCGCAACACATTCGGGTCATCCATCTTCTCGCTCGGCGCCGGATCCAGCGGATCCTTGGCCTTTGCCGGATCGAATAACTCCGTGTTCACCGGCAGTAACTTGTAAGGCGCATAGTCCGGCTGCGTCGTATACACATCGGCTAAGTCAGTTGCCCACGCATCGAATAAGTTCAACGGCCCCGTGCGCAAAGTACGGAAGATCGTTTTCAGCAAACCCGGGAAGCTCGCATTGTGCCGCGATAAGTGCCCCTGCTTCACATGCGGACCCAACGCCATAAAAATACTGCGATGCGAATCCACATGGTCGACGCCGCCTTGCGCATCGTCCTCGGTGACAAAGACCACCATATTGCGCCACCACGGCGTACTCGATAAGAATTCGACGATGCGGCCCAACGCGTAGTCGTTATCGGCCATAAAGGAGGCGGCGAACGGATATCCATCCCCGGGGCGCGGCTTCGCCAAGTGGTCATTGGGCAGGTGAATAAAGAGAAAGCGCGGCAGGTCAAGCCCGGTATCGACATAATTCTTTTTCACATCGTCAATAAACTGCGCCGCGCGGAATTGATCGGGAATGTTGGTATTGAAATTCGGATAAGTCCAGGCCGTATTCTGGTAGAGCGGCGTCGGCATCGGCACATTCGTGATGTAGCGCGCACCGGTGGGCTTCAAGCCCGGGCCCTCATCGGCTCCCGCCAATTCGAAGCCTTCGCCATAATTACGGAACGGAATGCCATTGCGCTCCAGATGATGCCAGATGGCGCCGGCCTCTAACTGCTCTTCCGGGTGGACGGACGAGTTACTGCCCGGAAACAGAAAGCGCCCCGGCGCGGTGGACGGGAAGCGGAAATCTTTCTGCCCGCCATAACCGGCCATCAGCGTGCTCTCGGTCCAGGCATTCGGGTAACTGCCGACGAGCCAGTGATGGCCATCGACACTCACTTCGGAGTCGGCGTAGAAGTTATCGGAGAACGCCCAGCGGGTGGCCATCTCGCGATGATTGGGCGCGACGTTGACGTGCGGCAAGCTGAAGCGCTGGCGCAAACTGGCCCGGTCAATTTCAATGCGCCCGCGCTTGCCGAAGCGCGCCAGTTCCGGCGCACCGCGCACTTGCGCTCCGCCCTGCGACTCAATGTCGCCCATCACTTCGTCGAAGGTGCGATTCTCTTTCACAATCAGCACCACATAGCGCACCTCCGGCGGAATAGGCGCGGGCGTCAATCGGGACGGGTTAGCTCCGTTATAGTCCCAAACACGCGCGGTTAAATCGGGGAGCGCCGCCGCTTTGGGCAGGTCAAAAATTTGCATGGCCCCCCGGCGCAATTCGCCTTGAAAGCTCTTCGCCAGCGGCCCGGTCTTGTCGGCATTGGGTCCCGTTCCGAAGCCTTTCGCATTCACGACGAACACCCGGTTGGCATCGACGACCACCTTCGCCGGGAACCACGCCGTGGGCACATGCCCCAGCACTTGCCCGCGGCGTGGATCGACAATGGCGATCGCGTTCAAGCCCGCTTCGGCCACCAGCAACCATCCCGTCGGCGCATGGAAAGCCACGCCGATCGGGAGCACACCGCGCAAACTCTCGAGGCCCGGCACGCGGAGGGGAATGTTCTGCAGCACCAGCAGGCTGAAGGCGTCGATCACCGTAATCGAGTCGTTATGGCCATTGGCGACGAAGATGCGGTCAGCCGTCGCCGTCACGCCGGTGGGGCTGGAGCCACCCAAACTCTCGCGGCCAAACTCGATGCCCGTCTTGATAAATTTCAGCACTTTCGCATTGGCCGGCTGCTCGACATCCAGCACGCAAAGCGAATTGGCTTCGGGAGCGTTCGGGCTACCCAGGCCCGGCACCTGACCCGTGCCCCGCTCGGCTTCGCCCGAAGGAAAGCCAAAGGCGGGCCGCTCAAGGCCGGTCTCGCGCGCCTTCTTGCGATCCGCGCCCGGGATGGCCCGATACTCAAACATGCCCAGATTGGTGACATAAGCCCGCCGGCCATCGGGCGAAAGCGCGATCGAGAATGGCAACCGGCCGACGCGTACGCTCTTCACCAAACGGCGTCGCTTCGTATCGAAGATGGCCACGCGGAAGTTGGCCTGGTCCACGACGTAGAGTAAGTCACGCCGGCGGTCGAGGACGATATCGCCCGAATAGCTATCGGTGAAGCCGCCTTGGTTCAATTCGAATTTGGCGATCAGTTTGCCGTTCGAGGGGTTCAACAGCCGTACGCTGCCTGAGTTGCCTTCCGCCGCGTAAAGCTGTTTGTCGGTGTCGAAGGCGAGCCCCATAAAGACGCTGCGCCAATCGTCGCCGTCTTTCTCCTTCTCATTTTCTTCGCGGCTCTTCGTCTTGAGCGAACGAACCTGCCAACGGTTCTGATCGGCGCGATCCAGGAAGGTGAGCGAGAAACGCCCGGGGCCACCGTCGGCGCTGACCACGGTGTTGCCATCGGGCGAGACGGCCAGCCCAAAAGGCCCCGGGCCGGTGGCGTGCTGTTCGCCGAGCGGATGCACAATCCGGCCGCCGGGAATGATGGTATCGGCACCGGGCTTGCGGGCCACAGTCTGGTCTCCGGCAGGGGCGCGGAAGTCTGCGGCGCGCGCGATGGCCAGACTCAACATCGCAAAGTACAGAAGGCGGGGCATCAACGTTAAGATAACAGGCGAAGTAGTTGCCTTCCGTGCTCCACTCGTGGGAGCGCTATAGTGGTGCGACGGAATGCACTTACTCTTACTGAGCCTGATGTTACTCGAAGCGCCGGTCGCCGGGAAGCTCGGACGACCCGAGGGCGTGCGCATCGCTTACGACGTGCGGGGTAGCGGCGAACAAACGCTGGTCTTCATTCATGGCTGGGCCAGCGAACGCGGCGCTTGGCGGGAGCAAGCGAATTACTTCGCCCAACGGCACCGGGTCGTCACCATCGACCTCGCCGCTCACGGCCAATCGACCGCCGGCCGCCGCAAGGCCTGGACGCTCTCGAGCCTCGCCGCAGACGTCCAAGCGGTCGTCGAGCGACTCAAGCTCAAACGCGTCATCCTTGTCGGCCACTCCATGGGTGGCCCGGTGGCGCTGCTCGCTGCCGCTCGATTGCCGGTCGTGCAGGCGGTGGTGCTGGTGGATAGCGTACACAATGCGGATACCAACCTGACTCGCGAAGAAGCTAACCGTTTCGCCGGGATGTTTGAAAAAGAGTTCCGCGCCTCCATGACCACGGCGACCGGTGGCATGTTTCCGGCAGGATCGCCCTTGGCCGCCGAGGTGACGGCCAAGGCCATCCTGACCGACCCGGCCATCATGAGCGCGCTGATCCGCGACTACCCGAACCTCGACCTCCCGGCGATGCTGCGCGCGTTGCGGGTGCCGGTGCGGGCGATCAACGCCGCGCCGCGCGTGTTGGGCGACCCGGCGACGAACTTGGCCGTCAACCGCAAGTACGCCGATTTCGACGCCACCGTCCTGCCAGGCCCCGGCCACTTCCTGATGCTCGAACGGCCGGGCGAGTTCAATGCGGTTCTCCGCGAGTGGCTGAGCGTTCTGAAATAGCCGCCTTCATCCCGTCAGGCAACGTGCCGAGAAGTGCCTTCAAGGCGATGCATGTTCTCTCTGCGTAAAACATTTCTGAAACTGACAAGCCTTAATTGAAGGCTTCGGTGCCGTTATCAGCATGCGCATGCACCGCAAATGGTGTTCCTCGATCTCGACACCGACTTCACCTTGTCGCCGGGTAAGTACACGCTACTGCCGGGGCGAGAGGCTCAGTTGCGAAGCAAAGCCAATTTTTGTTTGAGGGTTGTTGGCGGGCCGGAGGCCCATCAGCGCTAACTTAAGCCCCCGAACACATATTTTTGGCGGACGTTATAGTGGCCCGCTTCCTGCGGTCGCGGCTAAAGGGCCGAGAACACTCGAGCCGCGACCGAAGGGAGCGGGCCACGATCAACCCACAATTGTTATATTGCGCCTTACGTTAGCGCCTATGAATTGGCCGGAGGCCTGTCCTACTGGATTGGGGTTTGCTTGTAGGGTTGGTTACGGAACAAAGCCAATTTCTTGTAGGTCTATTCTGATGAATGACTTACAGCCTAGTGCCGCGACCGGTTGAGTTTTATCTTCCGGTTTGTCGCAAGACCCGCTCACCATCGTTCGCGGCTGGTAGGCACAGCGACTTCTTCACGCGGTCAGAACACTATCTCGACCGGGTGAATATATTCTTATGGCAAGTCTGCGATCCTGCGACAAGCCGCGAAAGTTAGATATCACCCGGTCGGAGCACTAGTCGGAGGCTTGGGCTCGGGGGGACTGGTTGGGGGTTTGAAGTCTTAAGCCGTATAAACAGACGTGGTCGAAGGCCCATAGGTTGATGAACGGAATGCCCTCGCCTACCGCGAGGAGGTACTCTTGCTCCCAGGCGCTGTAGGGCCGGAAGACCGGGACCAGGTACCTGACGCTCGCTTTGGGCCAGCCGAGGTCGAGGGGCAGGCGGATGGCCATTTTCGCTAAATCCAGGTTACGGGACCAAGCGCCGAAATCGAGGGCCTCCATCTTGAGGGTGTCGAAGCCGCTGCCGGGTTTGGTTTCCCATTCGGCGGGGAGGTTGATGAATCGGTTGAGCGCTCCGCCGAGATGGAAGACACCGGCGGGCGTGGGGTGGTTGACGTCGTACGGGAAGAGTAACTCGAACTTGGCGGCGGGGTGCGTAGCTTGCACATGGGCGATGATGGCCGCCGCGTGATCGCGCAGGCGATTGCGCAGAAAGACGGCGTCCGCGCCGGCGTTGATGGCAGGGTCGTCGGTGGGCTGGACGAAGGTGTGCAACGGGCGGCCGAGCGCGGCGAGGGCGAGCGCTTGAGTTTCGTCGTCATAGTAAGCCATGCCGCCGCCGGAAGAAGTTTGATTCGAGAAGAACCACCACAGAAACTCGCCCAACTGCAATTGTGGCGCCAATCCGACTTCCGCCATCAGATTGGCGATGGACAGATACACGGCCTTTTGATAGTTGCGCATCGGAGCGGCAAAGGAGCAGTGCGCAGAGTTCAGGCTGCCAAAGCCGACCGAGGTAATGACGGGCGCGCCATCGGGGAAACGCGCCACGAATTCCATCGGCGGATTGACTAACTCCATTGAACAAGCGGTGACGATGGGCCGCGAGCGGAGGTGGCATTCGGTGTAAAAGTCACGGTGCCAATCCTGGGCTCCGCGATTGAGGGCAGGGGACTGGGCGGGGTCAACTTGCCAGGTGCCGGGCACGCCAGTGTTGAGCGCGCCCACAGTCGTGACGCTACCGGTGGAGCCGGCAACAGTTTCCGCGAAGGCGTTGAAGGTGAAAGCGTAGGCGGGCATGGGCGAGCGCGACTCAATGACTAACGTGCCGCCCACGGCTGCCGCCCAGACACCCACGTAAGTGGCATTGATGTAATAAGCGAAATGACGGGCAATTAATGCATTCGATTCGTTGGGAAAGACACTCTTCCCGATCGCCTGGCCCCCGATGTTGACGAAGACGGCATCACCGGGAACGTAAGTACCGGCGAAGGTGACGGTGACGGCGGGAATGGTGGCGCCTATTCGCTGGCGTTGGTTCCACCAGAAGACGCCGATGTATTCGTTCATGGGTCCGGCAAAGCCGAGACGATCAAAGTTCCACATGAGCCGGGCGGGCGAAAGTTTGTAAGTGTGATCAGTGGAGTAATCGAGGGCGGGTGAAAGATCCAGACGAGTGGGTGGAGGGTCGGGCACGCTGGAAGCGACGACGGCTTCAAGGAAATCGAAGTAAAAGAAGCCCGCAGTGGCTACTTCTATGGTGACAATATGCTCGCCGGCGGGAACGCCGGTGCGCACACGCCGACGGGTATTGACGGCAGTGAGGCTGGCCAAATGGCAATTGAGCACAGTGGACGTGTCGCCATCGAGCCGGATGTTGGCGTTGGCGCGGTCGCTATAAATGGAGGTGCCCAGGTAAAGATCATGGGTGGTGGCACAGGCATAATGCACCGTGACTTTAGCGCCGATGGCGTTGGCGCGGCGCGCGTAGCCACTGGAGAAGAAACCTAGCTCGTCGGCCCAGATGCCGGAGTAAGTACACCAGACATCGTTTTGTTCGACGCGTACGCTATCGAGGCCGGCGACTAATAACTGTTGTTTGGCGTCGGGACCAGTGAGCGCGAAGTTACTGTAAATGGCACGCCATTCTGTGGAAGTAAGCCGGGCGCTATTCGCCAGCGCGGGGGCGTAAGTGAACCACATCTGGCGAATCTTCGGAACGCCCAGAGCGGCGAAATCGAGTGTGACGC
Source organism: Bryobacteraceae bacterium (assembly GCA_031367405.1). Classification (GTDB taxonomy): domain Bacteria; phylum Acidobacteriota; class Terriglobia; order Bryobacterales; family Bryobacteraceae; genus JALHNI01. The sequence goes on along the minus strand of JANLPT010000266.1, from coordinate 41,286 downwards.
GCCAGATGGCGTCGGACACCGCGCCACTCAGAGTAACTTGGGGCGCGGTGGTGGTGAGGCGACTGTTCTTCGGGACCGCGTAGACGGTGAGCATGTTGCCATCGACGCCGGTCTTTTGCGAGGCGATGGTTAAGGTGGCGCCGGTGGACGTAGCGGTAAGCGGCATTAAGACGCCCAACCCCACCCAATCGAGCGCATTGATCCTGGTAGCCAACGACGCGGCCACCGTCCCGGCACCGATGCCGTAGAGGGTAAACGCGGTGGCGCTGGAAGAAGAGGAGACCGTCACGGGGGCATGGTCGTCCAGCGCGGCCCGGATGATGATTTGGTTCGCTGCGCCGGTATCCTGGGTAGCCGTTACTTGCGGGCTGGTACCAAGGGCGGCGATCAACGCGAGGGCGATGCTGGTGTTGGTGTCGGCGAGGGTTTCGGTATGCGTGTAGTCGACACCGGCCACGGTGATGCGGTGGACGGTGCCGGCACCGGCACCGACGAAGCCGTAGAGACATTCGACCGGCTGTTCCACCAGATAGTCGAAGTTGAAATTGAGATACCAGAGGATGAGACGGTCAAACTGTTGGAGGCCGTTGTTGACGATGGTGAAGGTGGCGGTGGCGGCCGTCTGGGTGCCACCAACCTGGATAAAGCGGCCGGGAGCGGAGAGCGGGATTTGGGCGGTGGAACTGGTGGCGTCGTCGCGGATGACGTCGAGATAGGGCCAATCAATAGTGGGGAACTTGGGCGAATCGAGAGTCATGAGGCCCTCGAAGCGGACGTCGAAGGTGAGGGTGAGACCGTCAAAGTCTGAGTCTGGCAAATGCTTGAGGCGCGGATGCTCGTAGAAATTGTCCATGTCGTGAAGGATCAGGACGGCGAAGTCAGCCGGATCGCGAAAGACACCGCTGACCTCGAAGCTGTCGGCCGTGGCGGAATGCAGTGCGGCGGCCGCACCCAGGTTATCGAAACCTCGCAGGTGGAGCGTACGGTTCGGTTGAAGTTTATTGATGCGTTCGGGCACAGGGATCCCCTTCCTGACCGATACGTTAGCTGGTGGAAACAAGGATCTGGGGGTGCGGGAAAGGCTAAGTGGATGAATCGATTGACGAAAATTGTTTGAAAATTGTCGTTACCGGCTTTGGAGAAGCTGGCGAAAAGTAACTGATTTGGCCGTCTCCAGATTACTGGGCGGAGGCTTTGGCTATGACAGCGGCGGTGTAATTGAGGGCAACCTCTTCACCTTGCGCGACGCCCGACTTGACTACTTGCTGCGTGTAATTGCGCGGGCCCAACTCGATGGCGCGTTTTTCGAATTGGCTGCCCTTGTGCACGTAGACGAAGTGCTTGCCATTCTCCGCGACGACGGCGGCGCGGGGCACCATGATAGCGGAGGGTTGCTGATCGAGCAGCACATCGGCAGAAGCCGACAGATCCGGAATGAGACGGCGGTCAGTGCCAATGATCTCGACACGCACGGGGACGTTGCGAATGAAATTCGTCTGGCGGAAGCCCGCTGCGGCGATGGCCCCGAGCGAATAGATTTTACCCTTCAAAGTGACGCCGGGAAAGGCATCGAGCCCAATGGTGGCGACTTGCCCGACGCGGAACAACTGGCTGTCGGCTTGGCTGATGTTGCCTTCCACCTGCATGCTATCTTGCGCGACCACCTTGAGGATGCTTTGGCCGGAGTAGACCTGGTCACCCTCTTGAATCTGGCGAGGCTCGGAGCCCATGAAGACCGATTGCATCACGACGAGACCGGCGAGGGGCGTGTCGACCTTGAAACGTTCAGCATCCTTCTTGTGGCGGTCGCGATGACGGGTGTGGCGTTCGAGCGTGAGGGCCAACACCGCCAGCTCCGCCTTTTGGGAAGCCTGTTTAAAGGTGAGATCGGTACTCAATTCGTCGAAGGCGGCCTGCGCTTCGTCGACGGATAGCTTGAGCAATTCACGATCGATGGAAGTGAGCACTTCGCCGCTGGAAGCGTCGAGTTTGGCTTTTTCGAGGGTCGACTTAGCCACGCGAAGCGACTGCTGCAAATTTTCCCACTCAATGCCCTGCTCGGCGCGGCGTTTCGTGACGTCGCTTTCCGCCTGGAGCACCGTGGAGTGGACATCGTCAATATGGTCAAGCATGGCCTGGGCGTCCATTTCGGCCACGCGCGTTCCCGGCTTCACTAACACTCCGGCGGGAGCGAGTTTGGTGAGCATCATGGGGCGATTTGCTTCGGGCCCCACGAGGCGGGGTACGGTGACATTGGCAAAATTCCGCGCCGAGGTTTGGCCGGAAACGCGCATGCGCAGTTCGAAGGGCCCGGTGACGACGGTGGCCGTCTTGAATATTGGTTGGGACGCGGCGAGTTCCTCTGATTGACGCGACTGCATCCAGCGCCATCCCACGAGGGCGGCAATCGCTACGACGGCGGCGGCGACAATCCAGCCGCGCGAAGGCCAGCCGCGCGAAGGTTTTTGGGGCGCAGGCGGGGCGATGGTGGGGGCGGGCGTGGAGGGAGTGGGTTGGGGAAGAGGATTGAGTAATGCCGACATTGGTGAAAACCGCCTCAGGCTCGAAAGTCTATCTCAATAGATTATAACGATCTTCCCCGCTCGTAAACGAAGAAATCCACTGGGGAAGGCGCTCCTCACGAGCCTTTCGTTACAGCGGCATGGTATTCTGGCCGACAACTTTGTCATTTTACTGGAAAGAACCCCGATGGCGCGCGCTGTGGGCGGCCATGTTCGGCTACATGCTGGACGCGATGGACGTGCTTCTCTATGTCTTCGCCATGCGAACGATTCAGACCGAGTTCGGGCTCTCGAATCGCGAAGCGGGGCTGGTAAGTTCGGCAACGCTAATCGCTTCGTCGCTGGGAGGGATCGGCGCGGGAATTTTGTGCGACCGCATTGGACGCCGAAAAACTTTGATGCTTACGATTCTGGCTTACTCGTTGGCCTCGGGCGGCACGGCGTTTTCCACCGGCTTGGCCAGTCTGATTTTCTGGCGGGCGCTGGTGGGGTTGGGCCTGGGCGGCGAATGGAGCGCGGGCGCGACGCTGGTGGCCGAGAGTTGGCCGGCGGAGCATCGCGGCAAAGCGATTGCACTGATGCAATCGGGCTGGGCGATCGGCTATATGTTAGCGGCCGCGCTGTCGTCGATGATTCTGCCGGTTTACGGCTGGAGGCCACTGTTTCTGCTGGGCACGGCACCCGCGTTGCTGACGATCTTTGTGAGGATGGGAGTAACCGAGCCCAAGATTTATCTGGATCAAAAAGGCGCGGGACATGGCTCGTTGCTGGACCTTTTCCGCGAACCGGCCATGGCCCGCCGCACGATCGCGGCCACCGTCCTGGCCACGTCCGTGCTGTTTGGCTATTGGGGCTTGAACACTTGGCTGCCCAACTTTCTTTCATCCCCCGTCGCGCAAGGCGGTGCCGGGCTCAGCCTGCTGAAATCGAGCACGTGGGTGATTGCCATGCAGTGCGGCGCGTTTGCCGGCTATCTGACGTTCGGGTGGATGAGCGATCGCTTTGGACGCCGCCCGTCCTTCGCTGGCTACGTGCTGATGGCCGGCTTGCTGTCGTTTTTGTACGGCATGACGCCGCGATGGGCCGGCGATTCTGCGCCCACGGTGTTGCTGCTGCTGGGACCTTTTATCGGCTTTTTTGGGACGGGGTTTTTCTCGCTATTTGGCAGCATGCTGGCCGAGCTTTACCCGACGCGCATCCGGGGAACGGGGCAGGGGTTCGCCTATAACTTTGGGCGCGGGTTAAGCGCGATGGCCCCGTTTCTGGTCGGCGCGATCGCGGACTCAAAAGGTTTGGGCATGGCGCTGGCGCTGAATGCCGGCTTCTTTATGGTGGGGGCGGCGATCGTGTTCCTGCTGCCGGAGACACGGCGCGTGGAGCTGGACCGGGTGAGTTAGTACTTACTTTTGGGACCTAGCGAATTTGTGAGAACGGTAGGGGCGAGAACATGAGGTTCGAGATATTGGAGACGATTTCGGCGTCGGAGTAGCCTTCGGTGGCGCGCAGCTTAAGCCAGTCAGGGTCGCTGCCGAAGGTGCGCCAGTTACGTTCACGGGCGGCCAGATCGTCGAAGGCCAGCATGTAAGTGAGGCTGGGTTGATTGGGGCCGAAGACGGTTTCGCCGAAGAAGACCGGCAAGAGTCCGGTCTTTTTGAAGATACGAATTTCCCCCAGAGTTTCGAACATGCCAATCTTCTTGCGGAGCGCGCCCCAGTTATTCGCTTCGTAAGTGCGAAGCTCAAAGACGCGGGTCGGCTTCTTATCGTCGATGGGGGGCGCGACCACTTTGGGGAAGCCTTCGAAGGCGCGGAGTAACTGGGTTTCCACGCGCATGTAACTGAGGCCGGGAAGGGTTTGAAAGGCTTGGGCGGCTTTCTGGTATTCGGTATCGGCACCGATCTTCTCCCAAGCCTGTTCCATGGCGTAGAGAGAATCGTAGGAGCGGGCGGTGAGGATGAAAGGCGTTTCCGGAGCGATGAGGCTGGAGAAAGCACCGACGGGGCCGAGCCCGTTGCGGAGAGCGACCGGGAGGTAGGCGTTCTTGATGAAGTCGACGACGCGTTGACGTTGATTCTCGCGCGTGTTGCGAAGCCGGAAGTAACGAAGCTCAATGTAGGAGCTTTCCGGACGCTTCTGGGCGGGGGTTTGGGCCAGGGCCAGGGGAAGCGTGGAGGTAGTGGCGGTGAGAATGGAGCGGCGTTTCATGGCTCCCCTGATTATAGGTGAGCGCGCTTCATTTCACCGTGACGACTTCTTCCAAGGTGTCGGCGAGGATGAAATTGTCGAAGTAGATGGTGTCGACGGAGGGCCGGTGAGGGCTGCGATGGATTCCCGGCTGGCAGAAATAGATGCTCTCCGGGCCCTTGGTCTTCAGCTTCTTGTCGAGCACCAATGCGCCATCGAACCAGAGCCGGGTGTTCCCTTGATTTGGATCCTCTGACCAATGGATGTGCATTGCCAACTGGTGCCATTGGCCAATGGAAAAATCCGCTTCCCACGCGGTGCCGTTGCGCCCGAGGTTGCCGGTACCGTATTTGATGAGGGCGCGGCCGTCTTTGGGCTCGAGCCACCAGGTCATGACGTTGTTGTATCGGGGCGGCGGGGTGCCTTCCCAATAAAAGAAATTGTCACGGTCCTTCGGGGGCTCGGCGATGTAGATGTAAAAGGACATGTAAGTGTCGGAGCCTTCGGCGACGGTCACCTTCGGTCCGCCGACCTGCGCGCGTAACTGCTGGGCGTTGAAGATGTCGTCTTCGTGGATGGTGAACTTACCGGCGAACTTGCCTTGTTGGGCGATCCCGGTGACGACTTGTATGTTACGAGGCGTGGCATTCTGGCCACGCGTGCCGGTCTGGCTCCACTCGCTGAGGTCGCCGGTTTCGAAGTCGGCTTTGAAGAGGACTTTGGCGTCAGCGGGAGCGCGGAATAGGCAGGCTGACAATATCAAAGACCTCAGCAGTGGGTTAGACATGATGGGATTCTTCCTTGCTTCCAGTGTGCCATTAGCTAGAAGGGTATACAATGAGGGCAATCTCAAGGCATGGGTCTGTCGTCATCGATCTTATCCTGGCTAGAGTTCCACGAAGGAATCTCCTGACCAGATCGCCCCGGTGCAGGTGCTGAAGGGCATTAATACCGGAAATGAATGGTTCAGCCGGTCGAGCTTTGCCGCACCCGCCGCGTTGACTTTTGGTAACGTGGGCCGCAACTCGATGAGTGGCCCTAGCTTCTTCAATCTGGACTTCTCGCTGTTCAAGATTTTCCAGATGACGGAACGCGTGAAGTTAGAGGTTCGCGGAGAATCCTTTGGTGTGACGAACACAGCGCAGTTCAGTAACCCTGGCACGACATTAGGCAATTCGAACTTCGGATTCGCGACTGGGGCCGGCGGGGGCCGCAACTTACAACTAGGGATGAAACTTAATTTCTAGCGGCGCTTAATTAGTTGAGCCGGTCTGCTTGATGTAGGCGTACATGGCTTCGAGGAAATCATGCACAAAGGGCGCGCCTGATTGCAGGAGGTTGTCCTTGGTCATGTAATCGTCGAGGACTTCGGGCCGGATGCCGACGTTCTCACTGTAGGCGGTGTAGGGATAGTCGGGAGTGCCTCTGGGGGCTTGGCGAACCTGGAGGCCGACAGTCATGCCGGTGAAGCCTTCAGTGAACGCGCCCGTATCGAAGCCGGTATTGTTGCCGCCCGCGCCCATGGTGCGCTGGCCGAAGAGAATGCCGCGCCGGGCATCCTGGAACATTGACGCCGCAGAATCACCGGCGGAGAGAGTGAACTCGTCCACCAGCATCATGATGGGCTTGCGATAGGCGATGTTAACGCCGTTGGCGTCGGTAGCGGGATCGCGGAGCTGCGTGGAAGAGCAGAGCGGCACCGTGTTCGTGACCAACCTTCCTGCGGCGTTGGCGGTGGAGATTTCCTTATAAATGTTTTCGTAGCGTTCGATGACATCCGTGGCCGCGCCTTGCGATTTGGCGAGGATCATGTTGCTGTAAAACCCTAACAGGCGGCCCCAAGTCGCGCGCACCTGGAAGCCTGTGCCCGTGAAGGGATAGGGAACCAGACGGCGAATGACTTCTTCGCCGAAACATAATAACCCACCGGTGTTGCGCATCTGATCAACGATCAGGCCGTCGGTGTTGGCCGTGAAGAAGGCGATTTCCGTTTCGAGAATTCGTAGTTGCGCCGCCTGCGAAGCCGGCGAGTAAGTAGGAATGCGAATGTAGCCGATGGTAAGCTCATCGCGTTTAAAAGTGCCGGAGTAAAAGAAATCTGCAGCCGCTCCGCCCAGGCGGCGCGTGAATCCGGAGGATACGAGCGAGTTAAGGAATACGGGGTTGCGGCTGCCGAGATTGAGCAGGCCGTTAGGCGGATTGAGAATCGATTCCGGTTCGTTGAGGAGCCCAGAATGGCTAATTTCATCGAGGGCGCGCATGTATTCGGGGCCGGTGGCGGCGGGCCGGGCGAGCGCGGTTTTGCGGGTGGCGGCCGTCTTCGGCGAGGGGACCGGACCCACTTCAAGAGGCGTGCCGGATTTGACGACCGGGACGGTGTAAGTCTCGACGTTGCCGTTTTGACGCTTGATCTCGACTACGGCGGTGTCGCCAATGCTGGGCGCATGGGGGATGACGGATTGTGCGCGGGTGGTGAGATAGATCGCGGCGTTCCGCTTGTTGGAGATGGGATTGCCGCCCCACGCATATTTAGAATATTCGGCGAGTAACTGCTCGACGCTCTTGCCGTCCACCGATAGGAGTTGGTCGCCGGTGGTGAACGGGAAGTCCCGGAGGGGTAACTGGGTGCGGTTGAGACCTTCGATCAAGGCCACGCCATCGTAAATATCGGTGGCGAAACCGAGCGTGGCGACGAAGTCACTGGGGAGCGTGAATCGAGCATGAGTATCTTTCAAACTGGCGACGAATTCGACGCAAATGTCATAGAAATCGAGGTCCGTCGTGGTCTTCGCGACGCGATCGAGCCAGGGTTGCGTTTTGAAGGCGTCGAAACCGAATAACTGCTTTTTCCAGTCGTAAGGGGCGTACTGGGCGGCGTACAGGCTGGCGAGATATTTGAAGTCGGCGGCCTTCTGATCAGCGGTGAGACGTTGGCCCCAAGCGACGGAGGCGGTGAGCAAGAATGCGATCGATGCTAGTTTCTTCATGATTTATTGCTTCTTCTGAATCTCGGCGAGCATGGCCTCCACTGCGGCGTCAACGAAGGGCTTGCCATTTTGAATTAGATTTTCGCGGGTCATGTAGTCGATGGTGACGTCGGGGCGGACGCCGATGTTTTCGACGTAGGGCGCGGCGGGGTAGTCGGGAGTGATGACCAGGTCTTTGCGATTCATCAGCGACATCGTCAGGGTCGTAAAACCTTGCGAGTAACTGCCGACTTGCCAACGGACGACGTTGCCGCCGGCACCCATGGTGCGCCAACCGACGATGGGTCCGCGAGCGTTGTCTTGAATGGTGGCGGCGAAGGCGTCGCCCCCCGACGCCGATAGCTCGTCGGCGAGGACGATCAGGGGCTTGGTATAGCCAAGGTAGACGCCTTTGATGTCGACGGCCGGGTCGCGATCAATGAGGACATCGTCGAGCGGAATGGGATTGGTGCGGCCGCGATTGGCGCGATTGGCGTCGACTAACTCGTCCTTGATGACTTGTAGCTGATCGAGGATGGCGGGCGGAGCGCCAGCGTTCTTGGCCTGTTGCAACGCAGTCGAGAAGCGACTGATCCAAGAAGAAGTCGCCCGCACTTCGAAGCCAAGTGACCGCCACCGGGTGGGAATCAAGAGGCTCACGAGGGTATTTAAGTAAGCGACGGAGCCACCGGGGTTGCGCATCTCATCAATGATTAAGCCGTCAGTATTTTTTTGGAAGAAAGCGATCTCGGTTATAAATTGGACAATGGCCGCGTTGGGGCTGAAGGGGGCATAGCTCGGAATACGGATGAAGCCAATTTTGCGGCCGCCGGACTCGAAAGTGCCGGAGTAGAATTCGTCCGCCAAGCCACGGCCTAGCCGCAAGGTGAAGCCGGCTGGCATGGCATTGGCGAACACCGGAGCGATGGCACCGAAGCCGATGACTCCATTGTCAGGAAGACGGCAGTTCTGCAATGCCAGCAGGGGTTGCATGTAGGATGGCGTGGTTTCGCCACCGCCGTCGACGGGTTCAGGTTCACCGGAGTTCGAAGGCACGTGAGGCTGGGTAGCTGAGATGGCGGGAAACTTGCCGACGGAGGTGAGCAGCAGGCCGCTTTTGGTCCAAGGGATCCGGTAGGCTTCGAGGTTGCCATCGGGGCGGCGAAAAACGACGTTCGAGATTTCCGGCACGTTGCCCGCATGGGGCATGATGGATTGCGGCCGGATGGTGAGTAACTGCGCCGCGAGCCGCCGGGTGCTGCGGGGATTGGCGGCGATCTGATAGCGGAGTAGACCGTCGAGAATCTTGTTCGCCTCCACGCCGTCGATGGAGACCAGTTCGTAGCCGTTCACGAAGGGGAACTCGCCGGCGGGCAGGCGGGTGCGGGTGATGACGTCAACCAGCAGCTTGCCATCGTAGATATCGACGCCGAAGTTGAGGCGGGCCACGAACGAGGAGGGCAGTGAGTAGTTATCGTGCGCGTCATTCAGGCCGGCGACGTACTCTTGCATCACTTCATAGAAGTCGAGGTCGTTTTGGGTGGCGCGGATCTTGTCGAGCCAGGGTGCGATGTTGAGTAAGTCGAATTTGAGAGCGTCACGCTTCCATTCATAGGGCCCGTAATTCTTGGCGAAAACGGAGGCCATGTATTGAAAGTCGTTGACCTTTTGATCCATCGTCAATTGCGCGAACGCCGCAGGCGCGCAGAGGACGAGGCATGCCAATGAATAAATTAACCTCACGTGTTTCCTTTCACCGGAAGTCAAAACAAATTCCGGCACCATGCAGACCTCCCCGTGGAGACTCATAGTGAGGATACACCGATCGGACATGGCTTGGGGGGGCGGTCGCTGGATGCCGGCTAGAAGTGGATGCCGATCATGAAGTCAGCTTGATTGTTGGGCTGGCGGCTGCTTGATTCGTTTCCCCAACGGGTGTAGCGGAATTGCGGCGAGATACGGAAATGCCCAGCTTTTAGATTGACGCCCGCAGCGGCGACGGCACCAACACCCAAGCGGTTACGCGAATCGTTGCCGGCGGTGCCTATGATGGCTGGATTGGTGGTGCGGTTTTCGGTTTTGCTCCAACCCGTGCGGAAGGCATAGCCGGTCGCGAGGAAGGGATGCAGCTTGGCGAAGCGGCGATCGAAGTTGTACTTGCCCAGGATGGGCATTTCCCACGAATTGATACGGTCGCGAAAAGTGTAAAGGAAAGTAGGCCCGTCCTGGGACGAGCGGAAATTGTAAGCCCCGCTGCTCCCCAGGTGCCGGTAGATGGCATCCACCTCCAGGGCAAAGCCGCCGCGGATGCGGAACTCGACGGACGGGCCCACCAAGTAAGGCTTGGACTCCTTGGTGCCGAAGCCTTTGAAGTTTTCGTTGAGCGAGACGCCGCCCAGAGCGCCGATTTGGAAACGGTGGCCGAGCAGGCCTTGGCCAAGAGCGATCTGGGCCAGGAAAAAGGGAAGTAGAAGTCGCATAGGCAACTTCTCTAGGCATGCCGGTCGCCACTCTGGTAAGTAACTGATTCCGCAGTCCGTCCACCGCCGCCGGAGTGCCCATGCCGATACACCTGTCGAGGTTACCAACGGAATTTATTCGGTGAGACAGACGCCAAGCCGCGCTACTTGGTGACGACGGGCAAGTCGGGCCGGGAGCTCCAATCCTGGAATGATCCGTCGTAGAGCTTGACGTTTTTGCCAGTGAGGCGCGCGGCGAAATAGAGGACGGTGGCTTGCTGGCCGATGTGGCAGTAAGTGACGATGGTGCTGCCGTTGCCGAGATACTCGGCCAGTTTCTTGGGCGGGAGGAACGTTTTGGTGGGCGTGAGTAAGTTAGGGTAGGGGAGATTCCAGGCACCCGGAATGTGGCCGGCGCGGGGCATTTGGGCCGCATTCTCTCCCGAGTAGAATTCGGGCAGGCGCGCGTCGAGCATCACGAGGCCCTCGTCGGCGCGGTGGGCGTCGAGCCAAGCGGCATCGACGATGAGTTCGGGGCGCGGGGTGAGTTTGAGCGTCGCGGGCGCGGTAGGGGCAGCGGTCGCGACGGTAGCGACTTCGAGCCCTTTGGCTTTCCAGGCGGCGAGCCCGCCGTCGAGCAAAGCCGCTTTGAGGCTGAGGTAATCAAACGTGAACCAGACGCGCGTGGCGGATTGAACGGAGTCAGTCGCGGCGTAAATGACGGTCTTCGAATTGTTGGCGACGCCGAGCTTCAGCAGGGCGGCTTGGAGTTGCCCAATGGGCGGCACCTCGAGGCGCAAGTTAGGATTTCCGCCGATGACGCCAGTGGTGGAAATGTCGGCGAGGGTGATGAGGCGCGCACCCGGCAGATGACCTTCGTCATAGTCCTGCAGGCTGCCGACATGAAGCAGGACGAGGTTGGGGTCTTTAAGTTGGGGGATTAGCAAGTCGACGGAGAGCAACGCGTCTTGGGCGAACGCCGCGAGGGTCAGGGCGAAGGGCATGAGGAACCGCATATTTTATATTGTGCCTAATCCAGACGGCCTTTGTATGATAGGCTCCAGGATTATGAAATATTTTGCAATCGCCGCGTGTGCCGTAATGGCTGTGTCCGCCCAAGACCGGAGCGTGCCGGTAGACAATGACCAGGTGCGGGTTCTGAAAGTGACCCAAGGGCCGCACATCAAAACCGCCTTGCACAAGCACGATATGAACCGCGTGATGATTTATCTGCAGCCGGGCCAGCAGACGATTGAGTATCAGGGGGCGAAGACGTCCCATCTGAAATGGAAAGCGGGCGAGGCACTTTGGAGCCCGCAGGCGGGGATGCACATTGCGGAGATCACCTCGGCCAATGCGGTGACGATTGTGGAGTTGGAGATGAAGAACACCGGACGCGGGGTGACGCCGCCCGCGCTCGATAGCCTGAAGGTGGATCCTAAGCATTACAAGTTGGAATTTGAGAATCAACAGGTGCGGGTGATCCGCGGCAAGGTGGGGCCGAAGGAATCGATTCCGATGCATGAGCATGGGCTGAACCGGGTGGTGGTGTATCTCACCGATCAGAATTTTAAGGTGACTTCGGCGGAAGGGAAAGCCGGTATGGTGACGCACAAGGCGGGCGACGTCGCCTGGGCTACGCCGACTAAACACAAGGAAGAGAATGCCAGTAACCAGGAATTTGAAATTCTGATGATTGAGGTTAAATAGCTCATTTTATTGGGCCACGGACGGGTGCGGCTCAATCCGCATCGGCTGCTTCTGGCAATAGGTGAGCGAGCGCCATACCCACTCTGCCGGGCCGAAGCGGAAGTGACGCAGCCAGAGCGGGCTCAAGATCAAATTGATGGTCCACATGCCCAGCACCACCCAATACAGCTGATGCCGTTCCAGGCGAGCGAAGTAGCCCAGTCCGTAGCCGTTAAAGAAAAGGGTCATTAAAATCGAAGTGAGTAAGTAATTAGTGAGCGCCATGCGGCCCACGGCGGCCAACGGGGCGGTTAGCCAGCGCCAGCCTGCCTTACAGGCCATCATGATGAGGCCGACATAGGCCAAAGCCACTAACAAACGTCCACTGTCCGACGTGCTCCCGAGATAGGTAAAATATTCGGGAATGGCGAAGCCCGAAGCGCGCCACTGCTGAGCGGCCCAATAATTCAGCGGTCCGCCCAGTAGGAATCCGGCAGCGGCGAGCCCACCATAAAAGGTGTAACTCCTCAATGCGCTGAAGACGCCCGCCTTCGCTAAGCCCAGACCGAGGATTTGCATGGCGAGCACGTCCAAAAAGAAAAATTGGAAGAACATGGTGGACTCGAGCATGGCGGCGGCACCCGACCGGTAAGTGAGGTTACTCAACCAACCACTGCGATGGACCAGAATCTCTTGCTTTACTTCGGCGGGCAGCGGAGAAAACATCTCGCGCAGAGTCGCAAATTCGGCGATCGCCTTCTTGTCTTCCGCCGAGGGCACAGCCTTGCGCTCAGCAGCCTTCGCTTTCTGCGCCATCTCACCGATGCCGATGCCGGTACCAATGCCTTGCAGTGCATGCAGCCCAATGAGAATCAGCCCGGTGACGATCAGTGTTTTCGGCTTCAGGTTGCGCAGCGGAAACAGCAAGAGTCCGATGACGCCGTAGCCATAGAGGATGTCGCCCACCCAGATCAGATGGGCGTGGACCAAGCCAATGACAATGAGCCACATCGTCCGCCGGTAGTAGATATCCGCCGCGTGGATGCCGTCGCCACGCTCCTCCGCGCGAGAGAGCAGCAGCCAGGCGCTGGCCCCGAAGAGCATCGAGAAAATGCAACGCATTTTGCCATCCCACAGCGTCATCGCGGTGAGCCAAGTGGCCAGGTTGATGCCATCGGCACCACCCGCTACAGCAGGGTTCATGTAGGCGGCGAACGGCAGCCCGAACGAAACGATATTGAGCAAGAGGATGCCCAAAAGCGAGAATCCTCGTAAAGTGTCAACGGAGTCGATGCGATTCATGATGTTCCCTACGTGGATCCAATCATACCGGATCTTATATGTGGACAATCGTATCCACATATAGTATTTTGAAATTGACCTATGTTTTCGCAGACAGTCGAATACGCGTTGCGGGCGATGGTGGTGCTGGCGTCGCGACCGCGCTTGCCGTTAACCACTCACCGTATCGCCGTCGATTCTCGCGTGCCGCCGGACTATTTGATTAAGGTGCTGCAATCGCTGGCGCGCCAGGGCCTGGTGACATCGCAGCGGGGCAAGAACGGTGGCCATCTGCTGATGCGGGATGCCGCCGTGATCAGCATTCTCGAAATCGTGAATGCGGTGGATCCGATTTGCCGCATCAAGACTTGTCCGCTGGATTTGCACGGCGAGAAATTGTGTCCTTTGCACCGGAAAATGGATGATGCTTTGGCCGCTACTGAAAGCGCCTTCCGTTCGACGAGTCTGGCCGAGCTGTTGCTGGGGCCGGTGGCCGGGCGTCCACTTTGCCTGGAGGAGGAGAGCGCATGTCCCGCTTAGGTGGCGTACTCCTTGCGATGGCGGCCGCGCTGCTCGCGGGGCTTAGCGGTTCCTATGTGTTGCCACTCGACCACGAGGCCATTCAATATGAAAACACGCCGGTGAGCGATGCGGCTTGGCAGCTGCAGCAGAAGATCGACCGCGGCGAGATCACTTTGCGCTTTGACCCGGAATGGGGCTACCTGCCGGCGGTGCTGGATGCGCTCAAAGTCTCGCGGACTTCGCAGGTGGTTGTCTTCACGAAGACCAGCCTGCAAGCGCCGCGCATTAGTCCGCGCAACCCACGCGCGGTTTACTTTAATGACGCCGTTTCCGTGGGTTGGGTGCCGACGGGAGAGGTGGTAGAGATCGCGGCGCACGACCCTAAACAAGGGGTGATCTTTTACACGATTGATCAGGTGGAGGTGGCCAAGCCCCGGGTGAAGCGGCGCGATGACTGCCTGCAATGCCATGACACGGGGGCGACGCTGGGCGTGCCGGGTCTAGTGGTGCGATCTGTATATCCCGAGCCGTCGGGCATGCCGTTCTTCCAAGCCGGTGGCTTTGTCACCGATCATCGCAGTCCGCTGAAGGAGCGTTGGGGCGGGTGGTATGTGACGGGGCACCATGGGGAGCAGAGGCATCTGGGCAATGCGTTTGCGCGTGACCGGGAGCATCCGACCAGACTGGATACCGAGAATACGCAAAACATCACGGACCTGAAATCGCGTTTCGATACCGGCGCTCTTCTTACAGGGCACTCCGACATTGTGGCCTTGATGGTGCTGGAACATCAGACGCACATGACGAACCTGATCACGCGCGTCGGTTTTGAAACGCGGATGGCGCTGCATTCGCAAGAGCTAATGAACCGGCTGCTGAAAGAGCCCGCCGACACGGTGAGCGAGAGCACGGAGCGGCGCATTCGGTCGGCGTGCGAGGAGTTGGTGGATTACCTGATGTTTGTGGACGAGGCGTTGTTGACGGCACCCATTCAAGGGTCGAGCAAATTCACCGAGGTCTTCGCGGCGCGGGGCCGGCTGGGGGAGTTCGATTTGCGAACTCGCCTCTTCCGGATTCCGCTCAGTTACATGATTGAGAGCCAGGCCTTTCAGGCCCTACCCGCTGCGGCTCTCAGCCGTATCGAGCGTCGCATCATGACGATTCTGGACAGCCAGGAGGCCAAGTATGCGCGGCTCACTAGCGAGGACCGGCGTAACATTCGGGCAATTGTTACAAACCTGCCTTGGCGCGGATCAAGCAAGGTCTTGACGAACGCGGAACAATATTAAATAGAGAGCAAGTGTTCTCTCCCTGCCAGAATTAAGAACCAAGCCGGTTCCTTTCACGATAAGTTCATCCCCGTCGCCGATAATCAGTTAATTCCGTTCGCGGAACTGGAGATGTGTATGACCCCTATGAAACATGGCTATCTGATTGATATGGACGGAGTAGTGTACCGCGGCGCCGCGCCGATTCCGGGTGCTGCCGAGTTCATCCGTTTCCTGCAAGAAACAAATACTCCCTTTCTTTTTCTAACCAATAACTCTGCCTACACTCCCATTGACGTAGTTGCCAAACTGCGTACGTTCGATATGAATGTCGTGGTTGACGACATTTATACGTCGGCGGTGGCGACGGCGGAGTTTGTGCATCGTCAAAAGCCGCACGGCACAGCCCTGGTGATTGGCGAAGGCGGGCTGCTGACGGCCTTGAGCGACGTTGGCTATGCGACCAGCCGTAAGAATCCGGATTATGTCATTGTGGGCGAAGGCCGCGTGATGAATTTCGAGATGATGGAGGACGCGCATCGGGCGATCGCCAATGGGGCGGGCCTCATCTCCACCAACTCCGACACGTGGTGCCCAACGGATTCCGGCCCTCGCCCTGGTTGCGGGGCCATTGCCGCGATGCTGGAATCGGCCACCGGCCGTAAGGCTTATCACGTGGGTAAGCCGAATCCGTTTATGATGCGGACGGCGCGCAAGCGAATTGGCTTGAGCACGGACGAAGTCATCATGATCGGTGACACGATGGAGACCGATATTCGCGGGGCGACTGACTTAGGATTCCAGAGTATTTTGGTACTCACTGGCTCCACGACGCGGGAGTCTTTGCGGGATTATCCATTCCGCCCGGGGCGGATTGTCGAGTCCATTGCGGAGTTAGTGCCGGAGATGGCCTTTGCCTGAGTTTATGCCGTAAGTCTATTTAAAAGACTGAGCTGAGTTACGCAGAAACGTGACAAAGGCTTCGATCGGTTTCGAGACATAGTGACGCTCCAAGCGGATGAAGCCCACCCTTCGGCTGGCCTTCTGCTCAATGGGAATGAGGCGGCAGCCTTGGGCGGATAATCGAGCCATTTCGGGTACGATACTGACGCCGAAGCCAGCGCGGATGAGTTCGAAGATACTCGCGAATTGGTCGGCTTCGAATTGGCCCGCAAACTTCACGCGAGCGCGCTGGCAGACCGTGAGGGTCTCGTCACGCAGGCAGTGGCCTTCCTTCAGCACCAACAGCCGTTCGGTGGCCAAGCGGCGCAGATCGACGCTGGCGGTTTGCGCGAGCGGATGACCTTCGGGTACGGCGAGCGACAGCGGCTCACGAAAAAGCTCGCACATCACCAAGCCCTGCCCCTCCACGGGCACGCTGAGCAGGGCGATGTCGAGCACGCCGTCCTGAATCTGCTCGATCAGATCAGGGGTGGTGGCCTCACGAAGATGGATGTTCACTTGGGGGCAGGCGTCAACGAATTGGCGCAGCCGGGGCGCGAGAAAGTAAGGCAGGATCGTCGGGATGGCCCCGATGCGCAGGTCGCCGCGCACGCCTTCGCGCAAAGAATCCAGAATCAGCGGCAACGACGCGGCCTCTTCGAGCAGCGCGCGCGCTTTGGGGAGTAGCGCTTCGCCGAGCGGGGTGAGCTCAATGCGGCGGTTGAGGCGTTCAAAAAGCGATGCGCCGAGCGATACTTCAAGCTTCTTGATCTGTTCGGAGAGCGATGGCTGAGCCATGCCCAATTCCTCTGCAGCGCGGGTGAAGCTGGCGGTGCGGGCGACGGCGCAAAAATACTCGAGCTGGCGCAAGTCGAGGGCGCGGGCGGGGAGGTGAGCCGCCAGGGAAGATTTCGTAGCCATAGGTAAATCCGATCAACTTCATAGTCTCAATCGTCTTTACCTATGTCAAGAATTCCCTTATCTTAGGCGGGAAGGAGTTCCCTCTATGCATAGGCATTTTCTCATCGTCCCGCTGGCCGCGGGCTTGTTATTGGCTCAACAGAAGCCCCTCACCACCAACGGCGGCGTGCCGATCGGTGACAATCAGAATTCGAAAACCGCAGGCGAAGGCGGCCCCGTGCTGCTCGAAGACATCCACCTCATCGAGAAGCTGGCCTCATTCGATCGCGAGCGGATCCCGGAGCGCGTGGTTCATGCGCGGGGCATTGGAGCGCAGGGCGTCTTCGAAAGCACCGGTGATTTTTCAGCGAGCACCAAGGCCGCTTTCCTCAGCCAAGCGGGCAAGAAGACGCCTGTTTTTGTGCGCTTCTCCACGGTGGTGCATTCTGCGGGCTCTCCGGAAACGGCGCGCGATCCTCGTGGCTTTGCGACTAAATTCTATACCGACGAAGGCAACTACGACATTGTCGGAAACAATTTACCGGTCTTCTTTATTCGCGATGCCATGAAGTTTCCGGATATGGTCCATTCGCTGAAGCCGAGCCC
This sequence comes from Bryobacteraceae bacterium, assembly GCA_031367405.1. Classification (GTDB taxonomy): domain Bacteria; phylum Acidobacteriota; class Terriglobia; order Bryobacterales; family Bryobacteraceae; genus JALHNI01. The sequence continues at coordinate 23,947 of JANLPT010000266.1, read as the reverse complement.
GGTCACCAACCAGCAAGACCCCAACCGCTTCTTCGATTTTTTCTCACACCAGCCGGAGTCGACTAACATGCTGACGTTTGTCTACTCGGATCGTGGCACTCCCGCCAACTATCGCGAGATGGACGGCTTCGGCGTACACGCGTTTAAATGGATCAATGCCCGGGGCGACGTGAAATATGTGAAGTACACATGGAAGTCGCAGCAGGGCACTCGCAACCTGACGGCGAGCGAGGCGACGAAGGTGCAGGGCGAGGACTTCAGCCATGCTTCGAACGATCTCTATAAGAATATCCGTTCCGGCAATTTCCCCGCCTGGGAACTTTTCGTCCAGATGATCGATCCAGCTGATCTCGACAAGTTCGCGTTTAACCCACTCGATGCCACCAAGGATTGGCCCGCCAAGATGGCACCGCTCGTTAAGGTGGGCCGCATGGTGTTGAACCAAATACCGGATAACTTCTTCGAGGCCACCGAACAGTCGGCATTCGCGCCGGGCAATCTTGTCTCTGGCGTCGAAGCTTCCGAGGATCGCCTGTTGCAGGGACGTTTGTTTTCATACTTTGATACCCAGCGCCACCGCATGGGTGCAAACTTTCAGCAGTTAACCGTGAATCGTCCTTTGATGGCGTCCAATAGCTACAACCAGGGCGGGGCGATGAGCATGCGTGGCACCAAGAGCGACGTTAATTATCAGCCCAGCGAGCGCGATCAAGTCACTTACAACGATCAGGCCACTTACAAATATTCTCCGACGAAGCTGCAGGGCGAGACCTTACAACGGGCGATCGCTAAGCAGAACAACTTCGCGCAGGCTGGTGACTTGTACTTGTCGCTCAGCGAGCAGGACCGGGCGAATCTCATCTCTAACATGTCCGGCGATTTGAAGCAGGTAACCAGCAAGGCCATCCAGGCGAAGATGGTGAGCCATTTCTACCAGGCCAATGCCGAATATGGCACGCGTTTGGCGAAGGCGGTGGGTGTACCGCTGGCCGATGTGATGGCGATGGCGAAGAAGTAACTTAAAGACTTGAGGACAGGCCAGGAGGCCAAGCCAGGAGGCCAAGCCAGGAGGCCTGTCCTACGGGAGAATTCGATGCGCAGCCTAATGTTATTTCTTTCGCTTAGCGTGGCTTTCGCCGCAGACGATGCGGTCTTTACGGCGGTGCGGAATAATCAGTTACCGGCCGTCCAGGCTTATCTGGACCAGAAAGGCGACCCCAATGGGCGCGACGAAAAGGGCCACACCTTGCTGATTCTGGCGGCCTACAATGGCTCTTTGGAGACGGTGGACTTGCTGTTGCGCCGCGGTGCCGACAGCCACTTACAAGACGGCATGGGCACGGCGCTCATGGCGGCCAGCTTCAAAGGCTTTACGCCCATTGTGCGTAAGTTACTCGCCGCCGGAGCGAAGGTCGACGAGCGGAACGGCATCGGTGCCACGGCGTTGATGTTCGCCTCGCTCAGCGGCCGCTTCGCAGTGGCCCGGCTGTTAATGAATCATCGGGCTGACGTGGCGGCGGTGGACCAGCGGGGCCTGGACGCGCGGAAGTTAGCCGAGGGGCAAGGCAACGCGCCCATGGTGCAGTTACTCGACGGGAAACGCTAGGGCTAGCCGCCGATGGAGTGCATGGGGCGCGGCGGCGCTACAAACTTATTGGTATTGATTTCGTGGCCCAGCCACTTGTCTTTTACCGTCTGCCGGATGGTGGCGGCAATCGCTTCATCAGTGTGGGAGCCGGCGCGGAGCAAGCCCTTTACGTCGGTCTCGTCAATGGCGAATAGACAGTAGCGCAGCTGGCCATCGGAGGTAAGCCGCAGGCGATTGCAGTTGAGGCAAAACGGCTTCGACACCGAGGCGATAAAGCCGACGCCACCAATGCCGTCGGTGAAACGAAACTCCGTCGCGGGGGCGCGCGGGTCGGGGTCCGCTACCGGCTCCAGCGGGCCGATTTCGGTACGCAGCATTTCGAGCATGGTGTCCATCAGCAAGACTCGTGAGCGATCCCAAAGACTTTGGTGATCGAGAGGCATGAATTCGATGTAGCGGATTTCGATGCCCCGTTCACGGCCGAAGCGGGCCATGGGGACGATATCGGGCTCGATCAAATTCTTGACCGCGACGACGTTCATCTTGATAGGGCCGAAGCCCAGGGCTTGCGCGCGGTCGAGGCCGGCCATCACGCGCCCGAAATCGTCACGCCGCGTGATCTTGATGAAGCGCTCGCGGTCGAGGGTATCGAGGTGCACGTTGAGCCGGCGCAATCCGGCGTCGTAGAGCGCCTGCGCCTGATCAGCCAGCAGGACGCCATTCGTCGTCATGGCGATGTCGCGAACGCCCGGGATCTTATGGAGCGCGGCGACTAAAAGCGGCAAGTCCTTGCGGACGAGCGGCTCGCCCCCGGTCAGCCGAATCTTGGTCACCCCCAGGTCCACCGCAATCCTGACGAAGCGCTCGATCTCTTCAAAGGTGAGAATCTCGGCGCGATCCACATACTCAGAACCCGTTTCCGGCATGCAGTAAAAGCAGCGGATGTTGCAGCGATCCGTCACGGAGATGCGCAGGTTGTCGTGCAGCCGACCGTAGGTGTCCATCAACCTGCTCGATGTGGGTGGCGCGCCGGGTATCATCATCTCCTAGTCTAGCTGTTCGGCCTACAATCAGGGGATGCTCGGTACCAGGCTGCTCCATTCTGTTTCTTACGCTGGCTTCTGGGGCCAGGAGTCGCTCGACGTGGACGCGTTTATCGACCATGCCGCCGACCTCGGCTTCGGCGGCGTGATGCTGATGGCCAAGCGTCCGCACGTCTCGCCGCTCGACTACGATGCCACCCGCCGCGCGGCCTTACGAGCGCACCTCGAAAAGCGCGGGATGCGAGATCTCGTCGTGGCTGGATATACCAATTTGACCGCCGACCTTGAGCATGCCGAGATCCCGCACCGCGAGTTTCAGATCGCCTACATTGTCGAGTTGGCCAAACTGACGCGCGACCTGGGCGGGCAGCGTTTGCGTATCTTCACCGGCTACGAACACGCGGGCATCGCGTACGGCACGCAATGGAAACTCGTCGTCGACACGCTGCGCGAGGCGGTCGCGCGGGCCGGTGACCTCGGCATCACCCTGGGTGTGCAAAACCATCATGACCTCGCCGTGGGATGGCAACAGTTTGAAGATTTGTTCCGCGCCGTGCCCGAATGCCGGGCGATGTTCGACGCCTGGGCACCGGCGTTACAAGGAGCAAATTTAGCGCAATCAGCCCGCCGCCTCGCGCCGCTCACCATCCATACGACCGTGGCCGACTATCAACTGCGTCCGCGCTACCGGTACAATCCGGCGATGGTGAACTATGAGGCCGGCACGCCGCTGGCGCAAGCCGTGCCGATGGGCGACGGCTTCATCGACTACGCGGCATTCCTGCGCGGATTGGCCGAAGGCGGCTCGCCAGCGTCGGTCGCTTATGAGATGTGCTCGCCGCTCTTGGACGGCGGCGAGATGAAAACGCTCGACCGTTACGCCGAACGCTTCCTCGAATACATGCAGCAGCTACAATAGGAATCGTGATCACCCGCCGTTTGCTCATGCTCAGTCTGCCCATCTTGCCCGCCTTGCAAGCGGACGACCTGACGACACGTCTGCGGATTGAAGTGAAAACCCAGTCCGGCACCCCGATTGACCGCGCGGCAGTGGTGGTGCGCTTCATTCAAGGCCGTTCCTTAACGAAGCTCGGCAAGAAGATTGTGAAGAACTGGGAACTGCGCACCAACCAGGAAGGTTGGGCCAAAATTCCGCCAATTCCGCAGGGCAAGCTGCTGATTCAGGTAATCGCCAAAGGCTATCAGACTTTCGGCCAAACCTACGATGTGAACGAAGAAGAGCGCACGATCGAAATCAAGTTAAACGATCCACAAGAACAGCACTCGGTGCATAGTGCGCCGAAGACCTAGGGGTGACCTAGGGGCGATACAGACGCAGTCCCCGGAAGCGCGCAAAGTCACCATCCAGCGTGAACCATTCGCAGCCCCATTCGATGGCCAGTGCGGCCAGCCAAGCGTCGGGCACTAAATTGCCTTTAGCGTTCGCTTCGCGGCAAAGCCGGGCGAAGATGTCCCAGTGGCGAGGCCCGGGCTGCACCAGATGGCAATGCAACGGGGCGGTAATCACGGCGCAAAAATCGAGGACGTCCAGTAAGCCACTCGGTCGCGCGTAGATTTTGGGGTGGGTGGCGATGCGGACGACGGAACTGAGCACTTGAGGCGAAACCGCGTAATGCGCCTCACCATTCACCACGCCGTCTAGCCATTCGCGGCAGCGCTGATGATGTTCGCTGTCCGAGCGAAAAGCGTAGAGCAGAATATTGACGTCGGCTAGGGTCAGATGCGCTCCTCCATCAAGTCGAGCAACTCCGCGCTGTCAGTCAGGTCAACGCCGGGCATAGTGCCCCCACCTGTCCGGCAGACAGGGATTTCGACGCGCAGCTTCGTCGAAACGGGGGGGCGGGCCATCACCAGACGTAGCCCCTCTTCGACCAGAGCAGTCAGCGTGAGGCCCCGCCGCTGCGCTTCCAACTTGGCATGGTCGAGTAAGCTTTCGTCAAGTCGAATCGTTGTGCGCGCGGAAGCAGGACCCATATGTCTAGACATATCGAGAGAATGCTTAATTGTCAAGAGAAAATTTTGGATGGAACGTCAATGATCATGGGTTTCAATGACGTAGGCCAAGAACATTTTCCGAATATATTCAGTTAATCTCGTGGTGGCTCGCAGCTACGACTTCTTACCGGACCATTCCTCTTTCACGCGGCTCGCCACCCGGCCCGCCGAACGGTCCAACTCTTTGGCCGTGACATTTTTGGGCTTCTCAAAAGTGCTCCACAGCAGGCGGCGGGACTTACGATCAATTAGGAAGAGGGTCCCCTTGCCGCCGGAGAGACTCGTCGTGACGGGCCGCTCCGCCAGCGTCACTTTGCTCTCGCCTTTCACCGGCTCGTCGCCCTTGTGCTCCGCCGCGTCCCGCTTTTGCGACGCGGCATCGTAAACGTCAAGCCGGGCTTCCAAGCCCTCCCCCAAGCGATCGGTAAGAATGGCGTCGGCGCGATGCGGGTCGGCCACGATCTGAAACAAACCCAGCCGGATCAGCCGGTTCGCCAGATGCTGGTGGTAACCGCCGCTCATCGGCATGATGTAAACCGACTGAACCTGGCTGAGATTGCCATTCGGCTGAGCGATAGCGAGAGTAAGGGCGCAGAGGCCGAGGAAAAATCTGAGCATTTCAGCAAGTATGACGCGATTCAGGCACCGAAAAGTCGAATCGTGCTACCTTACTGTTTTCGCATTTTGTATAACGACCAAGCCATCACCGTCATTATTCCCTGCCTGAACGAAGAGGAAGGCGTGGAGCAAGTGCTCCAACGCATGCCCAAATTCGTCGACCAGATCATCGTGGTCGACAATGGCTCCACTGACCGCACGGCGGCCGTGGCGGAGCGTTACGGGGCCATGGTGATCAGGGAAAATGTCCGCGGCTACGGCCGGGCCTACAAGCGCGGTTTCGCCAACGCTACCGGCGACATCATCATCACCCTCGATGGTGACCATAGCTATCCGCCGGACGCGATCTCTTACTTGCTGGAGGCGTTTCGCCACCTGGAAGTGGATTTTCTGAACGGCTCACGCTTCCCGGTGCGGGACCGCGAAGCGATGAGTTTCAAGCACAAGATTGGCAACCTGATTCTTTCGATTGCCATGTCAATCCTCTATTTCCGCTGGGTGCGCGATTCGCAAAGCGGGATGTGGGTATTCAAGCGCAAGATCCTGGAGAAAATGACGCTCGAAAGCGACGGCATGGCCTTTAGCGAAGAGATCAAAATCGAGGCCCTCAAGCGGGACGGGATCAAGTTCGAGGAGATCTCGATTCTATACAGCTCGCGTTTGGGCGAGATCAAGCTAAACCCGTGGCGCGATGGGTTTCACAATTTGTGGTTTCTCGTGCGGAAGCGTTTTAGCTGAGTAAAATAAATTGTGCACTTCTTGTTTCTCCTCCTCGCGGCTGAACCGCTTTGGGCCACCAAACCGTTCACCGCCCCGCATAGCTTCACGAAAGAGATCGAAGGCCCCGCCGTCGATCGCGCCGGCAATATTTACGCTGTTAGCTATGCCCGCACACCCACCATCGGGCGCGTAACCCCAGGCGGTGTGGCCGAAGTGTGGCTTGAACTTCCCCATGGCTCGTTGGCCAATGGCATTCGCTTCGACCGCCAGGGCATGATGTATGTGGCGGACTATGTGAATCACAATGTCTTGCGCATTGATCCGGCCACGAAGAAAATCGAGGTCTTCGCCCATAGCGATTCGATGTCCCAACCCAATGACCTTGCGATGGCCCCTGACGATACGCTCTACGCCAGTGACCCTAACTGGAAAGAAGGCACCGGCCAGATTTGGCACATCGACCGCCAAGGAACACTGCGCCAAGTAGCGCAAGGCATGGGAACGGTGAACGGGATCGAAGTAAGTGCGAACGGGCGGCGCCTTTATGTCAACGAAAGTGTCCAACGCAAGGTGTGGGTTTTCGACATCCAACGGGACCACACCCTGAAAAACAAGCGCTTGTTGATTGAATTTACTGACCACGGCTTTGACGGCATGCGCGCTGACGCCAAAGGCAATCTATACATTAGCCGTTACGGAAAGGGGGTCATCGCCATCGTCTCGCCCCAAGGTAAAGTCATCCGCGAAGTGCCTGTTTTAGGCGCGCGGCCTAGTAACATCTGCTTCGGTGGTCCGGATGGCAAGACAGTGTATGTTACCGAAGTGGAAAACGGCCGCCTAGTTACTTTTCGGGCGAACCAACCGGGACTTGAATTCAAACGCTGGAATAAGTTTTAGCGTTTTCGCACCATGGCCAAGAGGGCCTCTACGGCCGGCACGCAGCGAATGGCTAAGGCGCGTTCGAAGTAAGTGGCGGCGAGGGCATAGTCTTGAAATTCGGCGGTAATGGCGGCGAGCCTGAGCCAGGGCTTGGGCCGGAAACAATGGCGAGCATCATTGGTTTGTTTGCGGCGCAGCCCGATTTCACTCGAAGCGGTGAACAGCGATGCCCCCTGATTGGCGAGGCGCATAAGTTCCCGCAGGAGAAATAATCCCAGACCTGGGGCACGGTGGCGAACGCAGCCAACTGAGCTGCGATGTTTCGCGACGGGTGGGTTTGTGTCAACCAGTTAAAGGAGGCCAATTAAATGACGCCGGGAACGATGCGGCGTCCACCGGGTACCGCACTGCCGCGCCGGCTGGGCAAAGGGCCGGTGCCAGTTTCGCGAATGCGAACGGCACCGGGGGCGAAGACGAGGTCGTCATCATCGAACTGAATTTGGCGGTCGAGCAGCATTTCGACGGTGCTGCCCTTGGCCAGGACGGCATCGGGGCCGCGGGTAAACAAGACACCGACCAAGCCGACCGCCGCCCCAGCCGCCGCGCCAATGCCGGCTCCAGCCAGCCCACTTCCCTGCGAAACCCGGCCCGCGATGCTCCCAATGCCGGCACCGACCGTGGCACCGGTGGCGATGGTGCTGACATCACCGCCCTTGTTGCCTTCGCTCTTGATTTTGCCTTCTTTACGATCGAACTCCTCGTGGGCGCGGCCATCCATGGTCCCCATCCGCGAGCGGAAATCGCGCACGACGCCGTTGGGAAGAATCAGCGAGTCAAAACGCACATAGAGTTCGCCCCGGCCCTTCACACGACCCGGCCTTTTTACACTGGTAACGGTGCCCGCGACGTTCGAGCCAGTCGGTATCACGATGCGTCCACCGGCCATGATCGGGAAGACGGTCTCCAGGTAGACGCGGTCACCCTCGGCGGAGTGTTTGGTGCTGACGCTATTCAGCAAACCGAGAGGAATTTTCGTACCGGCTTCCAACGAATAGACTTTCGCGACGGGCTTAGGCTCATCTTGCGCGAAGGCAACGGCGTTCAGGGTTAAAAATATGGTTGGAATTACGGCGGCGCGAAAAAGCATGGCAGTCCCTCATCACTATTGTAGACCTGCCTGATTAAACGCGCCCGGCAGTGCTTAAGTTGCATCGTTCACGCTTACGGCGACGGCGAACGTGGCAGGTCGAGCAAGGATTGGGCGTACTGACCCAACGTTTCAGCCCTTCGGTTCGCGCAGCCTATCCCCCCACACTATCGGTAACTCGTTCATTCCAAGACTCGGCGGTCAGAGCACCACTGTTCTCCACCAACGACGCGCTCTTTCTGGCCGACCTCGGCACGGGCAACATCTTCCAGGTCTCCGCACTCCCTGAACCCGCCACCTGGACTTTGGTTGCCGCAGCCACAGTGCTGCTGGTTGTACGCCGCCGGGCTCCTAGCGTTTTAGGATTGCCTCATACGAGCTAATGTACTCGGCTACGGGCACACGGGCAATCGCCGCACCGATCACCTCCAACGGCAGATCATCCAGCTTCTTGAACCGGATACAGCTCTTGCCCATGTCAAGCTTTTTGCCGTGCAGCGCGAACTGTTCCTTCACCCACGCCAGCATACTTGCTGAAAAATACACCGTCATGAGGTAAAGCGACATGTAATTCTTCTGCGAAGCCAGGTGGGCGAAGGGCAGCGGCTCTTCCGGCTTGCAGTGATAGCCCGCTGGATACAGCTTGTGCGGCACCACGTAGCCGATCATCCCGTACTGCATCTGCTCGGCATAGCCCGGGGGCAGATTCTGGCGGATAACCGCTCGCACGGCTTTGATGGCGGCTTGACGCTCGGGCGGCAGCGCCGCCAAATACTCGGTTACGGACTTCGCTGGGCTCTGCATGACCGCCCATTATATCCGCGCTCGTGCTTAATTGCATAAATCGTGATAAGCCCTGGGTCATGATCGCGCCCTTCTTTAGGCGTCAAAGACATCGACCATTTCGCGCCCTACTTACGCATGGGTCCTGTCGATGCCCGCTTCCTCAGATCTAAGAACGTCAGCCGACAGTTGCGGGTAACTGGCAAGCTCCAGAACAATTTGCGGTCGCCGGTCAACTGGTGATGGCGTCGCGGATGAAGATGAGATTCGGCTGCGGACGAATCCGCTGAATTCCGATACCGACCATGACGGCTTCCCGGATGGTCTCGAAATCGTTCTGGGATCGGATCCGATCAGACGATCCAATCCACTCCCCTCACTGGACCACTAGCCTCGTCTACCGCGAGCGCGAGCGTCACGCTTCCTTCGGGCTTCTCCAAAGGTTTCGTCAAGGTAACGTTCACCCAATAGCGCATCTGCTTTGCTTAGTCTCGAAGCTCGATCGCCCTCCCGTTTGCTGATTGGTCCGGGGAAACCTCGCCACCGCCGAGGTGGTCCTCCTCGGTCCCCCTTCGGGACTCGATTGATCGAAGCGACTCACCCCGGCTCATCCCATCCGGTACTGGCAAAATGTCTTAGCCGGTTAACTTACTTACTGGACCTACTGTCGGCCTTGGGCCAGCAGGGGGACATTTCTACTTTGCCTTGACACAATGTTGCGAGGACGCTGGCGGTACCCGACATTTTGTGATAAATTAAACGCCACTCAAACTAAGGTGCGTAAAGGTCAACATGCTGAAACAGTTTCGAGACATTCTGGGATTGCTGTGCCTGACGGGGGCCGCGCTGCTCGGCCAAACCCTCGGTGAGATTACGGGCGAAGTGAAAGATCCGAGCGGTGCCAGTGCGCCGAACGCCGTGGTTACCGCCACCAATGCGGCCACTAACGTCGCGCGAACGACCTCCACCAATACATCGGGAATTTATAGTTTCCCCGGTCTCATTCCTGGCGTGTACCAGGTTAAGGTCGTCGTCACGGGCTTCGAGACGATGGTCAAAACTAACATCGAACTGCAAGTGCAACAGACGGCGCGCATCGATTTCACGCTCAGCGTCGGGCAAGCCACTCAGACGATTGAAGTGGCAGCGAACGGCGCATTGCTCACCACGGAAAGCGCTACCTTCGGCACGGTGATCGAGGAGCGCCGAATCGTGGAATTGCCACTGAACGGGCGGAATTTTTTCAGCTTAGTCGCCCTTAGCCCCGGGGTCACCTTCGGCTTCACCCCCGCCGCGCAAGCCGCCGGCCGTCAGGGTGGCAGCCGCTCCACTCTGACGATGTCCCTGTCAGGCGCGCGGGCCACTTGGAATAACTACACGTTGGACGGCATCTCCAACACCGACGTCAATTTCAATCTCTATGTCGTGCTCCCCTCCGTGGATGCGATCCAGGAATTTAAAGTCCAATCCGGCATTTACCCGGCGGAGTTCGGCCGCGCGGCTGGACAAATCAACGTTTCCACCAAGCCCGGCACGAATGCCTACCACGGCACGCTCTTTGAGTTCCTTCGTAACGATGCATTTGACGCACGGAACTATGACTTTCTAAATACACGGCCCGGGAAAGCGCCCTACCGCCAAAATCAGTTCGGCTACACGCTTGGTGGACCGGTGCGCATACCAAAGTTATTCGACGGCCGGAACCGTCTCTTCTTCATGTCGAATTATGAGGGCTTCAAGTCCAGAACCACCCGCGTCGCAAGTGCTACCACTTTCACCCCGGCGATGCGAAACGGCGATTTTTCGGCCGTCCCCAACGCGCTGAATGACGCGCAGACTCGCATTGGCACCTCGCCCAACGTCGCGTCGATGCCCCATCCGGGAAATCAAATTCCCGCCAGCCGCTTCGATAAAGGCTCCCTCTTGCTCCTGAGCCGATTCAACCCTTTGCCCAACGTTGCCCAGCCCGCCGGCCTCCCCAATAATAACTATCAGTATTCGGCCAAAACGCCCATCGACAAGAAACAAGTCACCGAGCGGATCGATTTCAACGAAAGCGCGAATTCGCAATGGTTCGGCCGCTATAGCTGGACGGATGAAAACACCCTGACGCCCGGCCTCACCGTCGATGGCAGCACTCTGTACACCCGGGCCAGCCAGTGGGCGTTCTCCAATACGCGAGTCATTTCCGCATCTAAAGTGAACGAAGCGCGCTTCGGTTACAATTCGCTGTTCAATAATAATGGTCAACAGCTGGCCGGTATCGAAAACGTCAATAAGTTGCTCAATATTCCCGTGGAGATTAAAGATCCGAATTCCTGGGGCATTCCCAACATTGGTCTCACGAACAATCTCACCAGCTTTGGCAACCCCAGTAATGGTCCGTTTGCCATCGATAATAAGACGTTCCAGATTATCGATAACTTCTCCTGGATCATTGGCAAACATTCACTGCGCATGGGCGGCGAGTACCGGTATAACAAATTCAATCAGCTCGGCAACGAATTCCCCCGCGGTCAGTTCCAGTTCAATGGTAGCTATTCCGCCAATCCGAATAATTTGAGCGGAGGCTATTCAGGAGCGGACTTCCTTACCGGCACGTTCTTCAGGGCCGACATCGCCGTGGCCTTAGCGCAGGGCAACTTCCGCAATCATGAATGGGCCGGCTATGTGGACGATACCTGGAAGGTGAAGAAGAACCTAACCATGACGTTCGGTCTGCGCTGGGAAGTCTTTCAGCCGATGCTGGACACCCTGGGCAATGAAGTGAATTTTCAGTTACAGCAGCCACTGCCAGGCATCGCGAACGAGCCGGACCGCAGTAAGCACCCGGTCTATGTCCGTTCCGGTAAGGGCAACTTCTATGACGGGCTCGACTTCCGCTACACCGGTGCCGTGAATGGCGGCTCTCAGGCGGGCAATGTTCAGGTCGCACGCGATGGCCGATTGGGTCCTCGCCTAATCGACGCCGATTACAATAACTTCGCGCCGCGCCTTGGCGTCGCCTATAGCCCGTCCGACAAATGGTCGATCCGCACGGGCGTCGGCGTCTTTTTCTCAGAGGAAAGCAAGAATTCGATCTTCGACAACAATCGTGGCCTCGGGGGCCGCACAGGCGTCACGCCTGACTTGACTAAGTCGCCCGTTTTCAACTACACCAACTTCCTCAACGCCAGTGCGTTGCCGGCCGGCATCGCTACCAGCCTTACCTGGGGTACGGATAACAAGTTACGCAATACGTACAGCATGAATTACATGCTCAACGTGCAGCGAGCGCTCGGTAAAGCGACTACCCTCGAGGTGGGTTACAACGGTTCACTTAGCCGCAAGGTGGCTTTGATCACGAATCAGAATGCGCCGCTGCCCGGTATCACCGCCTTCGCCAGCCGGGCACCCTATCCGGAGTGGTTGGGCATCCAGTATCTGCAGGGTAGCGGCGTGGCCAATTACAACGGCCTCACCATGAAGCTGAGCCAGCGTTTCAGCTCAGGCCTCACCACCCTCTTCAGTTACACCTTCTCCAAAGCGCTCGACGATTCGAGTGCCATTCGCGGCGTCGCGAATGACTTCGGCCCCGCCAACATGCGCTGCCGCTCCTGCGAATATGGTTTTTCCAGCTATAACATTCCCCACCGCTTTGTAACTTCGATTCTCTACACGCTGCCGTTCGGCAAGGGTAAGAAATTCCTCAATCACGGGGGCATCGTGCATCAGATCGCCGGCGGCTGGCAACTCAGCACCATCACCACTGCGCAAAACGGTGCCCAAATCGATACCACGGGCTGGGACTCGGCCGGAACCAGTTTCGTCCCCTCCAGCAATCGCATCAACTGCGCGGTCGGCGTCAACCCCGTCGTCAGCAACCCCACCGCCGACCGCTACTTCAACCCCGCAGCGTTCTACAACGTCGTCGCGGGCGAGTTCGGTAACTGCGCACGCAACCACCTCCGCGGGCCCCACACCGTCAACATCGACTTCTCGGTGATCAAGGATTTCCGCGTCACCGAAAAACAGGCCGTGCAATTCCGCCTGGAGATGTTCAACGCCCCGAATCACGTGCAATGGGGCAATCCGAATGCCAACTGGGGCAATCAGAATGCGCCCCCGGCCGCCCCCGCCACGTCCTTCGGACAGATTCGGGGCACCGCGACAAGCATGCGTCAGATTCAGTTCGCCCTCAAATACAACTTCTAGTCCAGGCGGGGTGCCCAGCGTTTGAATGTTATATACTCTTAATACTCAGGGATGTTCGCCTAGCTGGCTTCAGTTCGTTTGGCGGCAAACTCCCACCCTGATTTGGAGGTTGCCTCGTGATGCGACGCTTATTAATTCTTACCGCTCTTTGTGTATTTTCGGCCTTTGGCCAAGCCGGCTCTGGCGAAATCAGCGGTGCTATCTCTGACTCTACCGGTGCCGCCGTCTCCGGTGCCACGGTTACCATTTCTAATACGGCCACGGGCCTTCAGCGTGCCCTTAAGTCGAACGCCGAGGGACTCTATTCCGCACCGGCCTTGTTACCCGGCGTCTACACCGTAAAAGTGGAAGCGACCGGCTTCGGCTCGCAGGTGCGCAACACCATCGAACTGCAAACCGGCCAAACAATGGCCATCAACTTCACGGTCCAAGTCGGCAATGTTGCCGAAGTTGTCGATGTCACCGCGAGCGCACCCGTGCTCGATACCGAAACGACGTCGGTCGGCACAGTGATCGAGAATAAGCGCATCATCGAATTGCCCTTGAATGGCCGTAACTACCTCCAGCTGGCTTCGCTGATTCCCGGTGCCACGACGAATGGTCCGGCTTCCTCGCAAGGCCAACAGCGGATGGGCGGCGCACGCAATAGCTTTGCGCTGAATGTGGCTGGACAACGGGTCCACTTCAATCACTACGCGCTTGACGGTATGGAGAATACCGATCCGAACTTCAATACCTACCTGTTTCTGCCATCCATCGACGCGCTGCAGGAGTTCAAGGTGGAGTCCGGCGTCTTTGGAGCCGAGTATGGCCGCGGCATCGCCCAGGTGAACGTGTCGACGAAGTCCGGCACCAACGCCTATCATGGCGTCGCATTTGAGTTTCTTCGAAACTCTTATTTCGATGCGCGTAATTTCTTCGCACGCGTCAATCCGCCCTTCAAGCGCAATCAATTCGGCGGCACCTTTTCCGGCCCGGTGACGATTCCAAAACTCTTCAACGGCAAGGATAAGTTGTTCTTCATGTTCAACTACGAGGGCCTCCGCGAACGCCGCTCCTTGACGCAGACCAACACCCTGCCTGATGCGCGCTACCGTTCCGGTAACTTCGGTTTCTTGAATCGCGCCATCCGCGATCCGCTGAACCCTGGCCAAGTCTTCCCGAACGCCATCATTCCATCCACCCGCATCCATCCCACTTCCGCCAAAGTGTTGAACGACTTTTACCCGCTGCCCAACCAAGCGGGCGGCGGTGCCCTCGGCATTGCGAATAACTATCTGAACGACGAGGGCCGCCGCACCGACGGCAACCAGTTCACCGCCCGCGGCGATTGGACCGGCACCCAGAATCAAACCTACTTCTTCCGCTTCAGCCAAACTCAGGAACCGCAATATATTCCTTCGGCGATCACCAACCAAGGCAACGATGTCCAGATTCTTGGCCAACAGGGAGTCCTCGGCCACACGATGGTGATCGGGTCTAATAAAGTGAACGAATTCAAGTTCGGCATGAACTACTTCAACTCCCGTAACATCCAGCAGCGCGCCTTCCAGCGAAACGTCGTCGGCGAACTCGGCCTGCAAGGCGTTTCGCAGGATCCGCTGTTTTGGGGCATCCCGGTCTTCCAGATTACTGGATTCGGTACGGTTGGCGAATGTAATGATTGCCCCTTCGTCAACTGGAACACCACCTTCCAGTGGACCGATAATTTCTCCTGGACCAACGGTAAGCACAGTTACAAGCTTGGCGGCGAATACCGTCGCCTTCGCTATAACCAGATCGGTGCCGTCGTCCCCCGGGGCCGTTTCAGCTGGAATGGCCAATATACTGGTGAACCAATGGCTGATATGTTACTCGGCAACATGTCTGTTACCGAAGGCCAAGTGGGCGCGCCCATTGCGAATTTCCGCAATAATTACGCCGCCCTTTACTTACAAGATACCTGGAAGATGTCGCCCAAACTGACCATCAACTGGGGCTTACGTTGGGAATATGAGTCGCCCTTTTACGACAAGCACGACGCGATCGTGAATGTCGATTTTAAGTGGGATAACTCAGTTGAACCCACGTTCGTGCGCGCCGGTACCGGCGACTTAAATCAAGGAAACCCGGCCTTTCCTGCGCCAGCCACGTGGAAATTGGTACGCGATGGCCGTTTTGGACGCGGAGCCGGTAAGCCCGACCGCAACGACTTAGGCCCGCGCGTGGGTTTGGCTTACCAGCTGAATTCAAAAACCGTCCTCCGCACCGGTGCCGGCATCTACTACGTGCGCGACATCGGCAACGCCGTTTTCGATATCGTCCGCAACATTCCCTTCACCATTCGTCAAGCTGAAACTGCCAACACCACCACGCCGAACCTCACGTGGAATAAGTTATTTACGCAATCCGGCGCGCCCAGCTTTCTGCTGATCAACCAATACGGCGAGCGCACGTCATACGTCGCCCAATGGCAGGCGGCCATCCAGCGCCAGTTAACCAAAGATATGTCGCTCGAAGTTACTTACATGGGTTCCGCTGGCATCAAGCTGCGCCGTCTTTCTAGCTACAACCTGCCGCAACCGCGCGCGGGCAACCCCAACGACAACCGCGCCTTTCCTAAATTCAACGGCGCGTTCCAAAACCTATATGCCGCCGCTCACTCCAATTACCACTCATTGCAAGCCCGGCTGCAACATCGCTTCTCGCATGGCTTCACTTTGCTGAGCTCCTACGCTTATTCGAAGTCGATCGACAACGGCTCCGGCGTGCGCACGACGGACGGCGATCCACTCACCCCCATGGATCCGAATACGTCGCTCTGGCGCGACCGCGGTCTCTCTGCCTTCGACTTCCGTCACCGCCTCACCAGTTCGTTCCTCTATGAAATACCCTTCGGCCGCGGGCGCCGTTACGGCATCTCGAACCCGGTAGGCAATGCCCTGTTGGGTGGCTGGCAACTGGGTGGTATTCTCACATTCCAAAGCGGCTTCCCGTTCACCGTTTACTGCGGAGGGGGCAATATTCAGAATGGTGCTGGCGGCTGGTGCGCCCCCGATGCCCTCGCTGGGGTCAGCGGCAACGGCGGCCCCAAAACGGTAGCGCAGTATTTCAACACGAGCGCCTTCGTCGACCGCCTCGGCCAAAACCCTGCCGCCATCACTGACTTCCGCTTCGGCACCGGTGGCCGCAACACCCTCATCGGGCCCGGTATTGCCGGGCTCGACGCCTCCATCAACAAAGCCTTTTCCTGGAACGAAGGCCGCCACAAGGTCGATTTGCGCGGTGAATTTTTCAACTTACCGAACCACGCCAATTTCGCCCAACCCGGCTCCACCACCCGGACCGCAAATTACGGCGTCATCAGCGGCACCCGGATCGATTCGCGCCAAATCCAAGTCGCACTTCGCTATAGCTTTTAGGTAGTCCGGCGGCTCGAATCAATAACTACAACGCCTGGGCTGCCGCAAAGGCGGACGCCCAGGCCCATTGAAAGTTGTAACCGCCCAGCTGACCCGTAACGTCCACCACTTCTCCGATAAAGTGCAGCCCCGGCACGCGCTTAGCCTCCATCGTCTTTGAAGACAGCTCGTTCGTATCCACGCCCCCGGCCGTCACCTCCGCCTTGGTATAACCCTCGGTGCCCCCCGGCTGCCACTGCCAGCTCTGCAAGGCCATGGCGGTCGCGCGTAACTCAGTATCGCGCTCATGCGGCAACGGCCGGTCTAGCGAGTGTATCTGCGACCAACGATCGGCCAATCGCAAAGGTAGGACCGACGTCAACAGCGCCTTCACATGCGTTCGCTCGCCGGACTGCTTCCGCCGCAGGAATTCGCCGGCCAAGTCGCGGCCCGGAGCCAGATTGAGCTTGACGGCTTCACCGGGCTGCCAGTAAGAGCTGGCTTGCAGAATGGCGGGCCCGGAAAAGCCACGGTGCGTCACCAATAAACGCTCCGCAAAACTCACGCCGCCACATTCGGCGACCGCGTCCGTGGCGACACCGGCCAAACCGTCAAAGGCTTTGGCGTCGGCATTCGTGAACGTGAGCGGCACCAGTGCGGGCCGCGTGGCTTTGATGCCCAGGCCAAACTGCTTCGCCACGCCATAGCCCCAATCGCTCGCGCCGATCTTAGGGATCGACAAGCCGCCGGTCGCCACCACCAACCGCGGCGCGCGGAATTCGCCGTCGCTTGAATGCACCGCGAAGCCAGCCTCCACGCTCTCCACCCGGGTACCCGCCAGAATCCGCACGCCGGCACACTCGGCCTTCAAGAGGTCGATGATCTGCTGGGCGGGTCCATCGCAAAAGAGTTGGCCCAGCTTCTTCTCATGCCAGGCGATTCGATGGCGATCCACCAGTGCTATGAAGTCAGCCGGCGTATAGCGCGCCAACGCCGACTTGGCGAAGTGCGGATTGTCACTCAAGAAGTTCTCGGGCCGCGTCCCGGTATTCGTGAAGTTGCATCGCCCGCCGCCGGAGATCAGGATCTTGCGCCCCACCGCCTCGCCGTGCTCGATCAGCAATATTCGCCGGCCCCGCTGGGCCGCCACGGCCGCGCAGAAGAGGCCCGCAGCACCGCCACCGGCGATGATGGCATCGTAATTGTTATTCATTCCGCCTTCATCATCCCAAGATCGGGGAGGTGCGTGCTCTAATAGTGGAATCGAAAAGGAGACGCTCTCATGAGTCTGACGCGCAAAAAGTCGCTGAGCGGATTGCTGTCGCAAGCCGCCGATTCGGAAAAAGGCCTCAAGCGAACGCTGGATGCCAAAGCGCTCGTGGCCCTGGGGATCGGCGCGATCATCGGCGCCGGGCTCTTCGTGCGCACCGCTGCCGCCGCCGCAGAAGCCTCCGGTGCCGCCGTCACCCTCTCCTTCATCATTGCCGCCTTTGGCTGCGCGCTGGCCGGGCTCTGTTACGCCGAATTCGCGGCGATGATCCCCATCGCCGGCAGCGCCTACACTTACGCCTACGCCACCATGGGCGAGTTCGTCGCCTGGGTGATCGGCTGGGCGCTCATCCTTGAATATGCGCTGGGTGCCGCCACGGTCTCCATTGCGTGGAGTGAGTATCTGAATAACTTACTCGGTGGTTCAATCCCTTACGCCTTTTGTCATTCTTTTCTACAAACCTCCGCCACCGGTACCAGTGGCATTCTCAATTTTCCGGCGCTTGTGATCTTACTCCTCTTAACCCTTCTCCTCATTAAAGGCACGGAGGAGTCAGCCAAGGTCAATGCGATTATCGTCTACGTCAAAGTCGGCATCGTCCTGCTCTTCATCGGCTTGGCCTGGGGATTCATCAACCCCGCCAACCACACGCCTTACCTGATTCCCGAAGGCATCGTCGGCCACGAAGGCATATTCCGGCACGGCTGGGGCGGCGTGCTGGGCGGCGCGGGCATCGTCTTTTTCGCCTTCATCGGTTTCGATGCCGTCTCCACTGCGGCGCAGGAAGCAAAGAATCCCGCTAAAGACATGCCTCTCGGTATTCTGGGGTCGCTGGCCGTCTGTACGCTGCTCTATGTCGTCTTCGCCCATGTCCTAACGGGCGTCGCCAATTGGCAGGAATTTAAGACCGCCGGTAAAGAAGCCTCGGTCGCCTACGCAATTCAAAATTATATGCCTGGCTACGGTTGGTTGGCCACGCTTATCACGGTGGCGATTCTGGCGGGCTTTTCATCGGTAATCCTGGTGATGTTACTCGGCCAAAGCCGGGTATTCTATTCCATGGCCAACGATGGTTTGCTACCCAGGATCTTTTCGGAACTGCATCCCAAATTCCGTACGCCCTATAAGTCGAACCTGGTGCTCTTTGTCTTTGTCGGCGCCATCGCCGCGCTGCTACCGGGTGACATCACTGGCGACCTGACTTCCATTGGGACCCTATTTGCCTTCGTGCTGGTGTGCGTTGGAGTGATGATTCTCCGCAAAACTGACCCCAACGTAGCCCGGCCCTTCCGTGCGCCCTGGGTACCCCTGGTGCCGATTCTCGGCATGTTAGTCTGCGGTGCCATGATCATCGCGCTCGACCGTCAAACCCAACTAGCCGCCTTCGGTTGGTTACTCATCGGCCTCGCGGTCTATTTCACTTACAGCCAACGCCACAGCAAACTCAACCCAGCCAATAAATAGCATCCACTACAGTGGGGTGGGCCTCCTGGCCCGCCCGGCGCTAGTGCGACTCTTCCTTACCCCCATACAAAGCCGAAATCTCGGCCTTGTAATTATCCAGCACCTTAGCCCGGCGAACCTTCATCGTGGGCGTCAGCTCGCCGGTCTCCACCGAAAAATCGCGATCCAACACCCGAAACTTACGAATCTGTTCCCACTCCGGTAAAGTTGCATTAGCCTCCTTCACCGCCCGGCGCAGTTGCTCGTCAACTGGCTTCGCCTCACTAAATGGCTTGCCCTGATACTCGGCCATCCCGGGCAACGTCTCGGCCACGGCAGGATTGATCGTAAAAAGCGCGGTGACAAAGGGCAGCCGATCGCCTACCAGAATCATCTGGCTGATCAGCGCCTCGCCCTTAAATAAAGCCTCCACGCGCGACGGATAAATTTTCTTACCGCTCGACGAAGCCAGAATTTCCTTTTTGCGGCCCGTAATCGACACGTATCCCGCGCTATCGATGGAGGCGATGTCGCCCGTGGCGAGCCAGCCATCGCGCATAATACTTGCCGTGGCCACCGGGTCATGAAAATAACCGGAAAATTGCGACGGACTTTTAATGAGTAACTCGCCGTCCTCAGCGAGCTTCACCTCCACGCCCGGTAAAGGCTTCCCAATCGTGCCATAAATCTGCCGGTCCACCGGATTCATGGTCAGCACGCCGCCTTCGGTAAGTCCGTAGCCTTCGGTGATCGGCATGCCAATCGCATCGAAGAACATGGCCGTGTCGCGGCCGAGCGGCGCGGCCCCCGAAATCGCCACCCGGATGCTATTCCCCAAACGTTCGCGCAACTTAGAAAAAATTACTTTGTCAGCCAATTTCAAAGGTGTCGTCAGCCAGCCGGGCACGCTCTCCCCTCGCTGCCGGTACTCCGCTGCTTTGAGGCCTAATCCAACGGCGGCGAAAAAGAGTTTTTGGGTAAACGCGCCTTTCTTATTCACCTCGGTTTTGATACTCGCGTAAATGCGCTCCCACACGCGCGGCGGTGCCAGCATAAACGTGGGCTTTAAGGTCTTCAACTCTTGCGGCATCTTTGCCAAGCTCTCGGAAAACCAGCAGGGCACCGCCATGCGCATCATCAGCAGTTGCATCACGACCCGCTGCGCGATGTGCGCCGATGGCAGAAACACCAGCGCCCGGTCGGCGGGGCCCAAGGGCAATACGTGCGGCCCCATGTCAATGTTCATCGTGACGGAGCCATGGGTGGCCAAGCCCATTTTCGGCTCTCCCGTCGCCCCGGACGTCAAATAAAGAATCGCCGGATCGTCCGGTGACACGCGGCCCGCTAACTTCGTAAACGCCTCCGGATCGGCCGCCAGCATCTGCCGCCCGCTCGCCCGCAATTCGTCCAGCGTGCGCGCCCCTTCCACTTTGCCTTCGATCAGCACGAACTCAATCGGCAGCGGATTCGTCTTCATCGCATTGGCAATCGCGGCCATCTGCTTGGCATCCTCCACAATCAAGACGCGGGTGCCACAGGCCCGCAGATTCTTCACTTGATCGATCGCCGGATAACTCGAATACAGGCCAGCCGAGATCGCGCCCATCGACATGATCGCCATATCGGCTAAGTAAAACTCGGCGCGGGTCTCACTCTGGATCGCCACGATATCTCCGTGTACCACGCCGAGGTCGGCCAAGCCGAGCGCGATCTCCATCACCGCCGTCCGGTAATCGGTCCAGGTGTAGATAATGTACTTGCCGCCACCCTTGGGCTGATGCAAAGCGGCCGCCTTGCCCTGCTGGGCCACGGTCTCTTCGAGCACGGAAAACACAGTTCGAGCATTCATGATTCTGTCTCTGAAGGCTACTATAAAAGGAATGGAATTCGAGCACGAGCTTTTTATTGCCCGCCAAGCCGCGCGCCGGGCCAGCGAAATTGCCCTGAAGATTCAGTTAACCGGCTTCGATACGGAATCCAAATCCGACGAGTCCCCCGTCACCATTGCCGACCGCGAGTGCGAACGCGCCATCGTCAGCATGATCGGGGAGCACTTCCCCGGTGACGGATTTCTGGGTGAGGAAGGCGCAGCGAGCGAAACCAAGACGGGCCGCCGCTGGATTATTGACCCAATTGACGGTACCCGCGATTTCGTCCGCGGCAATCCCCTCTGGAGCCATCTCATCGGCCTGGAGAAAGGTGGCCAAGTGGTCGCCGGCGTCTGTTTCATGCCCTTGCTGGGCCATATGTACTTTGCCGCGAAGGGCCTCGGCGCTTATCGCGACGACACCCGCATTCGCGCGTCGGCCAAGACAACCGCCGCCGAAAGCGTGTTGTG
The DNA here is from genome assembly GCA_031367405.1 of Bryobacteraceae bacterium. GTDB lineage: Bacteria > Acidobacteriota > Terriglobia > Bryobacterales > Bryobacteraceae > JALHNI01. The sequence continues at coordinate 2,528 of JANLPT010000266.1, read as the reverse complement.
CGCCAATCAGCTGGGCGGCTGGACCAAGCATCCGCTCGGCCAGGGCTTACTGGAATGGGCCTCCACTTTCTGGGGAGTGCGTAGCCTGGGCGGCTGCCTCGACGCGATGCTGGTCGCCTCCGGCAAGGCCGAGGTGTGGATTGAGCCCAAGCTCGCCCCTTGGGATATGGCCGGCCCCCGCATCATCCTGGAGGAAGCGGGGGCCAAGTTCCTTAACCTCGACGGCGGCTCCACCATCTACTCCACCAACGTCTGCGCCTTCGCCCCTGGCCTGGAGCCGGTGGTGCGAAAATTCCTGGGCGTGTCTTAAAGCTGCTTCACCCAGCCGGCCCGCCAGCCGGGCACGGTCCTCGTCGATCTCCAACGATCGAATTTGTCTGACGGTCCCGCATCGCCGGCACCCACAGATCCGGCCGTTCTGGAATCGGGCAGTCGGCCCGCAGCGTACTTGATTATCGCGATCTCCCAGGCCTATCGCTGGGGCACAGCACCACCGACAGCCACGTAACTGTGAACCAGGAAGTGAACTAAGTCAAGGGCGGCAGGTCAAGCGCCGAAGCATACAACTCCTGCAACGAAATCCTCGCCGGCAAACGATCAATCGTCACCGTACTATCCACTCCCTTATGTTCGCGGAGCAACCAACTGCCGTCGTCCTGCTTCGAGTAATGCTCCACGTGACGCCGGTCCTGATGCACCAGCAAATACTCGCGAAAGCTGGGCATGGCCCGATAGAGTTCAAACTTCTTGCCCCGATCATAACCTTCCGTCGATGGCGACAGAACTTCGACAATCAGCAACGGATTGAGTACGACGTCGTGTTGGTCGCTAAACAATTCCAGTTCGCCACAAACCACGCTGCAGTCCGGGTAAGTGTAAAGTCCCGCCGAGGCGACTTTCACGCGCAGATCCGAATTGAACGTACGGCAACCCGCAGGCATTTGGCGGTCGAGCAGCGCCCCGATCCGATTGGCGAGCAGCGAGTGATTCGGCGAGCCGCCCGCCATGGCGAACATCAGTCCATCGTGGAACTCGCTCTTGGCCGGTGCCGCGCGCTCCAAGGCCAGGTACTGCTCCTCGGTCAGCGGCGAAACGGGAAAGCTGGACATATCCGCCATTATGACCCGGCACCCTGCCGGAGTGAGTATGCAAAATGGTATAACCAATAGTATGAAGACGGCAATTTCGGTGGAGGACACCCTCATGCAACAAGCAGACGATGCCGCCCGGGAACTCGGATTGAGCCGCAGCGCTTTAGTGGCCCAAGCCTTGCGCGACTTCCTTCGCCAACGCCACCGGGTGCAAATCACGGAACAGTTGAATCGGGCATACGCCGAACCCTCACCCGATGCACAGATTCTCGTTCGGAAAATGCGCGCGAAATTCCCCATTCAAGACCCTACTAAGTGAAAGAAATTCGACAGGGCGACGTTTACTGGTTCGATTTCGGGCCCTCAGCGGGATCGGTGCCCGCCGAGCGGCATCCTTGTGTCGTCGTACAAAATGACATCTTCAATCTGAGCCGCATCCCGACGACCGTCATTTGCCTCATCACCTCCAACCTCCAACGAGCTGACGCGCCGGGAAACGTCTACCTCAAAAAGGGCGAAGCGCGCCTTCCGCGAGCAAGCGTAGTGAATGTCTCGCAGATTCTCACCGTCGATAAACTCGACCTCAACTCGCGCATCGGGCGGCTTCCTGACTCGGCGCTCACGGCGACGCTGTCCGGCCTACGTCTTCTTTTCGATGGCGAATAGATCCCGAACCCAACAAAACAAGACCTACCATAGAAACTGAATGACCTTCGCCTTGCTATTGCTCGCAGTTTCGTTGCAGGCTGCTGATTGGGAGCCGCTCGGTCCCGACGGCGGCAGTGTTCATCTACTCACCATTGATCGCGCGAACCCCGCCACCTTGCTCGCCGGTACCCGATCCGGGTTGCTCTTCCGCTCCATTGACTCCGCCACCACCTGGCAACAGCTCCCCTTTCCGCGCTTCCCTAACACCACCCTCCACTCCCTCGCGATTGACCCCGACCAGCCCCAACGCCTCCTCGCCGGCTTGAACGACCCCAGCGCTAAGCACAGCGCCCTCTGGCTCAGCGAAGACTCCGGCCAACACTGGCAGCGTTCCGAGGATCTGGCCGGGCGCGCCGTCCTCTCGCTCGCCATTCGCGACACCGAACCAAGGCTGTTTGCCGCCGGCACCGACCGCGGCGTGTACCTCAGCGCAGACCGTGGCCAGCACTGGCGTCTAGTCTCGCCCGAAGGCCATCCCGAAATGAATGGTATCGTCTCCCTTGCGCTTGACCCGCGTGAGCCCGGCACCATTTACGCCGGCACCACGCATCTCCCTTGGAAGACCACCGATGGCGGCGCAACCTGGACTTCGATTCACGACGGCATGATCGACGACTCCGATGTCTTCTCGATCCTCGTCGATGCGACGCGCCCGGGCCGCATTTACTCCAGCGCCTGCTCCGGCATTTACTCCAGCAAGGATGATGGCGCGATTTGGCAAAAAGCGGA
>JANLPT010000372.1:0-21111 GCA_031367405.1 Bryobacteraceae bacterium | reverse complement strand
GTCCGTGGTCGCCGAAAAGCAACTCCGCGAACTCGGCATTGCATTACGCAAGCCACATTAGACCCTCCTCAGGCATGCGCCCCCAGAAATGAGGCGGGTGACCTTTCCAGGTTGGCCTGATCTTACCTTTGCACATCCCCTGGGACTTTTTCGACCGCCTTGTCCACCACCTGATCCGCCGCGCGTCCCATGGCATTCGCCGCGTCTTTCAAGTCGTTACCAGCGTCCCTCATGTCGTCCTTAGCGCTTTTTTCGCACGCGTCGGAAAGGGCAAGGTCCATCGAGAGCGCCAAATTAGACAATCGATTCTTCATAGATCGGACGTGAGCATGTAAAGGGCCATCCGCCAAAGCCCTGTCATCCAAGTGCTTTTCAAGAAAAGCTGACAGTTTTTGCCGTTCCCTGTGCCACACGATGCAAAAATTTCAATTCTGACGCACGGATTGCGCAAATAACGTGCGAGTAAATTGGAAGATTGAGCCGAATTTAAGTGGATTTCGAACGAAACGCGAGAAAACACACGAAATTAAATATTGACGGCCAGGCCATATTCAGGCCTTTGATTGTAGCGCCAGTTCGTTCGCGGGTACTACGGCTTCGTCTTATCTTTGACCTTTTGGGCACCCTCTTGGACTTTATCTGCGGCCTTATCCACCATCTTATCGGCCGCCCGGCCCGTGGCTTTCGCGGCGTCTTTCAGGTCGTGACCAGCGTCCTTCATGTCATCCTTCGCGCTTTTTTCACACGCGGTGGAAAGGGCGAGGACTATCGAGAGCAGCAGAATAGAAAATCGATTCTTCATAGCAACGCTACAAGCAGGTCAAGGGCCATCCGCCAAAGCCGCCATCCTCCTACCGTGGGCTAGATGCGGGCTGGAGGGGTTCGCAGATATTGCCGCTCGGCGCGCAGCGACCTGTGCCCAACAATGCAAAAAGTTCAATGCCGAACCTCTTAAATACAACGCCACAAGCCTGCAGATCGAGCTGCAGTTCTACGAAAAGACGAAATGAAGTATATGTTTGCTTGGGTGATGGGCGTGCCGGGTATTGATTTTGCTGTGGTTTTTGATGAATCACTGCTAGCTAAGGAGCAACATCGCTCCAGTCCATGTTTTGAGCCACAACGAAGAGCGTTTGCCCTTTCACCGGACGGGCGCTCAGGTGCAACATCATAATGTAACCGTCGCGCGGGGCCCGGATATCCAGCGCAGGAGATGAGTGGTCGGCGAAGTCGTGGAGCCGGCCGATTAGCTCGCCGTTTGCAATACCCTGCCCCGGATCGACGAGGGGCTCCCACACGCCATCGCGTGGAGCCGGTACGTAGGCGTCCAGGTCCGGCGCGCTGATCAGGCGTACGGGCGCTGACCCTGCGGGACGAATTTTGGCGATCTCACCGTCCAGCAATCCATAGTGGCGCAGCACGTTTTTCGTGCCTTCATAGGCGTGCCGCGTCCCCAGCTGACCGGTGCCCCCGCCCGCGCCAAACTCGCTCCCGATGGTCACCTTGCCCTCGTCTTCCGCCTCATCGGTCAGTAGACCTTGTGCCATCGCGCGGGAGTAGATCATCACAAAGCCCGTGTCAAAAAGCTGCGAAACACGCGCAGTTTCGGCCTGCTGCACGGGATCCGGGATCGGATGGAACGAAGTGCAATGCGGAAACGCCCCTTCCATGCCACCGGAGTGAATGTCGATGACGACGCGGCCCAGGGGAAAGATGCGGGTCTTGACGAAATGCGCAATGCGTGAGGAGACGGTGCCGCGTGGATTGCCCGGGAAGGCCCGGTTCATGTTGACGCCGTCCAACGGCGACGTTCGCGAGTTGGCCACGCAGGCGCTTTCACTCAAGCGCGGCATCAACACGACACGGCCGGTCATCAATGCCGGGTCCAGATCGGTCGCCAAACGCTTCACTCCGACTTGCCCCTCGTACTCATTGCCGTGCGTACCCCCAAAACAAATCACGCCGTCTTTGTTCGTGCCCCGCAGACCGTTAATCACCGTCAACGGCACTACGGAGAAGCCCCAGGTACCATCGAGCGGCAGGGCGACCTGGTAATGTTGCTTGCCGGGCTTCGCGAAGTCGATGTCGTCGTATTGGTAAATCAGCGTGGGCATCACCAGCCCAGCTTAGCGCTAGAAGTCCGAACGCATGCGGAGCAAGCTGAGGAACTCATCGCGCGTCGACTTACTGTTGCGGAACTCGCCCAGCATGGCGCTGGTGGTGGTGCTGGAGCACTGTTTTTCCACGCCGCGCATCATCATGCAGAAGTGTTTGCCTTCGGCGATCACTCCTACGCCGCGCGCGCCCAGGACTTCTTGAAGGGTCTCGGCAATTTCATGGGTCATGCGTTCCTGCACCTGCAATCGCTGGGAAAACATGTCGACAATGCGCGGAATCTTGCTGAGACCGATGATCTTCTTGTTGGGCAAGTAAGCCACGTGAACGCGCCCATTGAAGGGCAACATATGGTGCTCGCACAGGCTGAAAAATTCGATGTCGCGGACAATCACCATCTCGTCGACCTCTGCTTCGAACAGGGCGCCATTGACGATCTTGCTGACACTGGCCGTGTAACCGCGCGTCAGGTAGCGCAGAGCCTTGGCGGCGCGGTCGGGAGTTTTCACCAAGCCTTCCCGTTGCGGATTCTCGCCCAATAATTCCAGCATGCTCTGCACGTGCGCGGCCATCGGATCAACCGGTTCCACCACGCCGTGGATGCCATTGACTAAACCCGGTTTCGCTACGGTCGGGATCATAGGTGTTCCTTACTGACTTCGAAGATATTATTGCGGGTTTCCCAAATGCGCACCCGGTCGAGTTGGGGTAACGCCTTAGGCCAATGCGCGTCGAGGCGCGCGTGGATGGCCGCCGAAACCACTTCGGTGGTGGGCACCAGCCCCGCTAACTCCGATACCTGCTCATTGAGATTCCGGTGATCGTAGCGCGAGACTATTTCCTTTTGCACAAATTCGTCGAGCGACGGCAGATCGGTCACTCTGCCCGTGGAGGCGTCCACCGAACCCCTGACGGTCACCTCGAGTACGTAGTTATGGCCATGCCCATAAGGGTTATGGCACTTGCCGTAAGTGACATCGTTCTCCGCTTCGGAGAGCTGGCTGGAGTGCAGACGGTGCGAAGCCGAGAAGCGATAGCGCCGCGTGAGTCTCATGCGGGCTCCCCTGCGTACTCGACATAGAGGTCGTCGGTTTCGTAGAGCCGGACAAGGTCCAGCCGGCCTTGAGCACCCGTGAAATGCGGTGCCAGCCGTCGCCAGATTTCGAGGGCAATATTCTCGGTGGTCGGCACGATCTTGTCGAAGGGCGGCACCTCATAGTTCAGGTGCCGGTGGTCGAAAGGCTTAACCACCTCCAAATTCAGAATCTCTTTTACTTCCTTCAAGTCGACGATCATACCCGTCACCGCGTCGGGCTCACCGGCGATCGTCACCTCAAGGACATAGTTGTGACCGTGCCCATGAGGATTAGCGGCCTGGCCGTAAAGCGCACGGTTTTCCTCAAAGGACCGGCCGGGTATGGCGCAGACGTGAGACGAGGAGAATTCGATGCGTCGTGTAATTTTCATGGCTCTACCTCCCATAGATGATCGAAAACAGTCCGGCGATACCGTAAAATGATAAGAGGTTTATGAAATCTGACCTTCGCCCGCCGCTCGCCCTGATTCTCATCCTGCTGATGGGGCTGGGCTTCGTGATCTACGATACCCTTCGCGAAAAAGTGACGCTGGTGGGCGACACCGCCCCCGACTTCGAGGTGACCAGCGAAAGCGGCAAGAAGTTAACGCGATCCGATTTCGGCGGCAAGATCCTGATGCTCAACTTCTGGGCCACCTGGTGTCCGCCTTGCATTGAGGAGACGCCCCGGCTGAACGCGCTGCAGGAGGAGTTGGCCAAGGACGGCGTCGTCGTGCTGGGGATCAGTGTCGACAAGAATGAGAAGCCCTACAAGAAGTTCATTGAACGGATGCGCGTGAAGTTTGCCACCACTCGCGACGCCGAGGCGCGCATCAGCGCGAGCTACGGCACTTACAAGTTCCCGGAAACCTACATCATCAATGCGGCCGGCAAGGTGTTGGCCAAGTATGAGGGCGAGCCCTCCGGCACTTGGCTTGACCCCAAAGTCCTCGAACAGATTCGGGCCATGCGTTAACCCATGATCGCCGCCTCGGTTCGCACCGAAATCCATCAAATGCTAGGAGCCCGCGGCTACCTGGACCAAGCGCCGGACCTCAGCCTTTACGAATACGATGGCAGCATCGACAAGGCCCGGCCCGATGTGGTGGTGTTCCCAAAATCGACCGCGCAAGTGTCGGCGTTAGTGAAACTGGCCCTCGCCAATAACCTGGCCATCGTCGGGCGCGGCGCGGGCACCGGCCTTTCGGGCGGCGCGATTCCCCGCGCCGGCGGCATCATGATTTCCTTCGCCCGCATGAACCGGATTCTCGAAATCGATTTGGCGAATGAACGCATGTTAGTCGAGCCCGGCGTGGTGAATCTTGATGTCACGCTCGCCGTGCAGCGCGACGGCTATTACTTTGCGCCCGACCCTTCCAGCCAGCGCGCCTGCACCATCGGCGGCAACGTGGCCGAGAATGCCGGCGGCCCGCATACGCTGGTCTACGGCGTCACCACCAACCACGTGCTGGGCCTCGAAGTGGTGCTGCCCGATGGCACCATCACCGAGATCGGCGGCCCCGAGACTGACCTGCCTGGCTACGACCTGAGCGGCTTGCTGACTGGTAGCGAGGGCACCATGGTGCTCGTCACCAAGGCCTGGCTGCGCCTCATGCGCACGGCCGAAACCGTCAAGACCATGCTCGCCATTTACGAAACCACCGATGCGGCGGCCGATACGGTGGCCGAGATCACGGCCAAGCAGATTACGCCCGCCGCGCTCGAAATGCTCGACGGCCCGATGCTGCGCATGGTGGAAGAAGCGACGCACGCCGGCTATCCGATGGATGCCCAGGCCGTGCTGTTGATTGAACTGGAAGGCGTCACCGAATCGGTAGAGAGCCAATTGGAGCCGATTCGCGCGACGTGTCTCGCTTGCGGCGCGCGGGAGGTGCGTCTGGCGAAGTCAGCGGAAGAGCGCGACTTACTCTGGAAGGGCCGCAAAAATGCCTTCGGAGCCATCGGACGCGTAAGCCCTTTCTATTACGTGCAGGACGGCGTCGTGCCACGCACGCAGATTGCGCCGACGCTGCGCCGCATTGGCGAGATCAGCCGCGAGCATGGCGTCCAGATTAGTAACATCTTCCATGCCGGCGATGGCAATATGCACCCCATCATCCTATTCGACGCCCGTAAGCCGGGCGACGTCCAGAAAGCCGTGGCGGCGGGCGAAGCCATTCTCGAGCATTGCATTGCGGTCGGCGGCTCGATCACCGGCGAGCACGGCGTGGGCATGGAGAAGATGGAGCTGATGACGAAGCTGTTCTCCGAAGCCACACTCGACATGATCGCGAATTTTAAGAAGCTGTTCGATCCGCATTGCCGTCTCAATCCGGGCAAATTACTGCCGATGGGCAAAGGTTGCATGGAAATCCACCATGCGCAGGCGACACCGGCCGCGACTTACTAACGAGGCCAGGACGTCTGATGACGACTCACCCCGCTCCATTAACATTTCTTCAAGAACTTTTACCCGCACTGCGCGTTTAACCATGCAGAAGAGGCCGACGCCAGAATGAACGGCGAAGCAGTGGCCAGTGAAATGGAGACGAATTCAATGAGTAAGAAATTCTGGATGGCGGCCATGGCCGGTATGCTCGGAGTAGCCACACTTGGTATGGCGCAAGGTCCGCACCGGGGCTTTGCCGCCGGAGCGCATGATGGCCAACATGATGGCGCTGCGCACGGTTCCGGTGCACACCGGGGCACGCCGCAGATCGAGGCGCTCAAGACCTACCTCGGGCTCAGCGATACCCAGGTGGCGAGCTTGCAACAAGCGCGCACCGATGCCTTCGAGCAGGCTAAACCCAATCTGAAGGACGCAGCGCAGAAGGCTCGCGATCTGCGAACCGAGATGAACAAAGCCAACCCGGATTCGAATACCGTGGGACGCCTGATGACCGAGATGAAGCAGATGCGCGAACAGGGCCTGTCCACCCAAACCCAGGTTCGCGAGAAGTCGATGGCGGTGTTGACGGAGCCGCAGAAGACGAAGCTGAAGGCGCTGGAAGACGCCGCGGCGTTGCAGGACGCAGTGCGGGAAGCGCGGATGTCCGGGTTACTGAACGCTCCTGTGGCGACAACCGACGGTGGGGCTGCCGTTCCGATGACGCGCGGACGAGGCTTCCGGCCGCAACGTTAAACGGCGATGAAGGGGGGCGGTAAGCGCGTTCAACGAATGCCGCTCTCCCAGCGCCTACGGAGCTGGTGCCGCAACCGGTGATTTGTTACTTTCCACGCGGTCGGAGCATTCGTCCGGGGCTACAGTTGCGGAATGCGCCGTTGGATCACCAGGAACCAGAGTCCCATCAAGGCCAACAAAGTTCCGCAGCCGGCGAGGACGATGGGGGCGGAGGAGTGTTCGATGAGTTGGCCGCAGATGAGGGCTCCGATGGGTCCGCCGCCGCGGAATGCGACATTGTACAGGGACATGACGCGGCCGCGCATTTCGTCAGTCGCTTCACCCTGAACCAGCGAAGCGATCATGCTGAAGGTGCCGATGAGGGCACTGCCGCACAAGAAGAGAATGACGTAAGAGAGCCACAGGATACGCGACTGGGAGAAGGCGACGATCAGCGTGCCGAGGGCGATCAGGTTGATGAGGGCGTGGCGGCCCTTCTTGTCGGAGTGGCTGAGCCCGGCGACGATGAGCCCTCCAGCGATGGCACCGGCGCCGGAGACGGTGAGCATGCGGGTGTAGCCGATGGAGCCTTGGCCGAAGACTTCTTTTGCCATGACGGGGAGGAAGACCATCAGCGGGAAGCCGAAGAAGGTCATAAAGAAAGCGAGGGCGATGAGGGGCAGCATGCCGGGGCGGGCGCTGACGAAGTCGATGCCGCCGCGGATGCTAGTCAAGACCGATTCACCGCGATTGCCCCCGCCGCGCTTGGGCGTCATCGCCAGCAGGGCCAAGATGACGGCCAGGAACGAGAGTCCGTTGATGGAGAAACACCAGGCCGGGCCCAGCGAGACCAGCGCCCAACCGCCAAGCATCGGCCCGATGACCCGGGCAATGTTGAACTGGATGGAGTTCATGGCGATGGCGTTTTGCACTTCGGTTTTGGGCACCATCATCGGGAGGATGGCCTGGTAGGCGGGTCCGCCGAAGGCTTGGACGCAGCCGGTGAAGAACGAAAGCATTAGGATGTGCCAGACCTGCACGCTGTTGGTGGCGAACAGGATGGCCAGCGTAATGGCGGTAGTCATCTGGCCGACTTGAGAGGCGATGAGCAGTTTGCGCCGGTCGAACCGATCGGAAGCGACCCCGCCCAACAGCGACAGCAGCAGGATAGGGATGTCGCCCAGAAAGCTGTCCAGACCGAGCAGGAACTTGGAGCCGGAAAGCTCCAGCACCAGCCAGCTTTGAGCCGCTTTCTGCATCCACGTCCCAATCGTGGACGTGCAGGCACCCAACCACATCAGACGGAATTCGCGATATTTGAACGCGGCAAAGACGCGGCTAAACAATGGTAATCAGGCCTTAGGGCAACGGATTCTGGCGGGCGATGAGATGCAGGATGTTGCCGTCCAGGTCTTCGAAGAAGACGAGCCGGTTGCCTTGCGTTTCATACGGTTCGGCCAAAAACTTGACGCCCTTGCTCTGCAGGTCGGCATAGCCGGCGTCGAAGTCGTCCAGTGCGATAGCCAAATGGCGAATGCCGGGGGTTTTCATCTGGTTCGCGACCCGGTCGCCTTCGCTCGGAATGATCTCCAGCATGGACCCGTTGGGGGCCTTGACGAAGAAGAAAACGCTATAGCTGAAGTTGATGTGGAAACCCAGGTTTTCGACATACCAATCGGCGAGGGCTTTGGGATTCGGCGACGCAATCGCTGTGTGTTCAAGACCGTGAAACTTGGCGGGCATAAGACATCAGGATAGCAGCCGGTTAGGCTCCATAAAAAAAGGGAACCGGAAAATGGCGATCTCAGGCTAGAATGGGCGAGGGAGTGGGTCTGCTGAGTTCGCAGAAGCCTCTAATAAATTGATCCTATAGTCAATGTCATGGGATCCGACTCGAGCAAAGCGCTGGTGTGCATGCTCCCGTTGACTTCGGTTGGCGATGGAGAAGCCTGAAGGCGCGCGGGGGGTCCCCCCCTTAACGGTTAGGGGTCAATGACGGAGGTGGAGTCGGCTTGAGTGGATCGCTCCCATTTTTTCGTGTCATTCATGCGCATCTTCTTTATCGGTGATATTTTTGCGTCCGCAGGCCGTTCGATTGTGGTGGAGCATTGCCAGCGGATTATCACGGAAGAGCGAGTGGATCTCGTCATCGCCAATGGGGAAAACTCGGCGGGCGGCTTTGGCATCACGCCCAATATCGCCGAAGAGCTTTTCGGCGTCGGCGTGGATGTGATCACCACGGGTAATCATGTTTGGGATAAGCGCGAGGTTTACGACTATCTGGCGCGCGAACCTCGACTGCTGCGGCCCGCCAACTATGCACCCTCGCTGCCCGGCAAAGGAATTCATCTGGTTCGCAGCCGTAGCGGGATCGCTTGCGCGGTGATGAACTTGCAAGGCCGCGTCCACATGGCGCCGACCGATTGCCCATTTCGCAAAGCGGATGAACTGCTGGCGGGGATCGACGAGAGCGTAAAGGTGCGCTTCGTCGATTTTCATGCCGAAGCGACCAGCGAGAAGGTAGCGATGGGCTGGCATTTGAATGGACGCGTGTCCGCCATGGTGGGTACCCACACCCACATTCCCACCGCCGATACCCGTATTTTGTCGAAGGGGACGGCCTACCAAACCGATTGCGGCATGACCGGACCTTATGATTCGGTGATCGGCGTCGAGAAGGACGCGGTTCTGCGGAAGTTCCATACCTCGATCCCGGTCCGCTTTGAACCCGCTAAAGAGATGGTGGAACTGCACGCCGTCCTGATCGATGTGGAAGAATCCTCCGGCCGGGCGACCGCGGCCCGCCGTTACGAGATTCGCCGGTAGATTTCCCGGAACAAGCCCTTATTATTTCTTCATCCCCTGCCGATACAGCCTGTACTAAGGAGTTTCACTTAGCACTGGCATGCGTAAAATACTCACCTCACCGGCTTGGAACTGGATTACGCTGGCCGTGGCACTCGGCGGAATCCTTTCAGTGGGTAGCCTCATCGGCGACGTGAACGCCCTGCAACGCGGTTTCGATCATCATTCGGGTTGGATCGCGGGGTTAAAAGGCTTGGAGCGCTCGATTTGGGATCTGCAGGTGGCCGCCTTGCGGCCGAATGCCGGGAAAAGCAGCTGGATTCAGGCGGAGTCCGCCTATCGAGGGCAGATCGAGAGTTTGAGCAAGCGGGCGGCGGGGGACCGGGAGTTGGCGCTATTGCTGACCGAGGTGGGCAATCAGGTGAACACGATCTGGGATATCCACGTGGCCATGGCGTCCCCGGCGACGGCGGGGCAATTGCAGAGCGTGGGCGGAGATGCGCGGAGCCAACTGCATGGCAAAGTAGAGCAGCTATGGGCGCAGCAATCGGCGACGGCGCGGGAAGTGGCCGACAAATGGCTGAGCGTCAAGAATCAACTGATTCTCTGCTGCCTCTTTGCCGGCTTCCCGGCGCTCCTGCTGCGCATCCACCATTTGCGGGTGGCCGACAAACGCAAAGTGGAAGGCGAGCTTGAGCAGAGTGAAGATCGCTATAAGCGCCTGGTAGACCTCCTGCCCGACGCCGTCGTGGTGCATCGCGGGGGCAAGATCGTCTTTGGCAACGCCGCGTTCGCGCGCCTGATGCGCGAGGACACGCCAGAGCGCCTGGTGGGCAGAAGCATTTTGGATCTCATGCACCCCGACGACCATTGGGTAGCGTGGCGCAATTGGGAACAATTCCGGGAAACCCAACAGCACACCCCGTTGATGGAACAGCGGATGATGCGCCAGGACGGGCAGACCTTCGATGTGGACTTCGTGGCGACGTCTTTCCGCATCAACGATCAACCGGCCGTGCTGGTCGTGATTCGCGACATCTCCGAACGGAAGCGATCGGCGGATGTGGTGCGCCGGACCGAGGCAAAATTCCGGACGTTGTACGACAGCGTGCTGGAAGGTGTCTACCGGACGACGGCCGAAGGGCAAGTGCTGGAGGCGAATCCGTCGCTCGTGAAGATGTTGGGCTATGGATCGCTGGACGAATTGCGTTCCGCGAGCAAAGATCCGTTCGCCGACCCGGCCCAGCGCCAGAGCTGGCTTGAACGTTTAGCTCTCGAAGGCCAGGTGTCGAACCAGGAGGTGGCTCTGCGAAGGCGCGATGGTGCCTTGCTGGTGGTCCTGAACCATTCGCGCGCCATCAAAGATGAAGGCGGGCGAGTGCTCCACATTGAGGGCACCGTCACCGATGTCACGGCCATGAAAATCACCGAGGAGCAATTGCGCGATCACACGCGGGCCTTGGAGGAAACGCGGCAGCGCTTGGAAGATCAGGCCAAGCAACTGGAGCGGACGCGCGACGAGGCCCTGGAAGCGTCGCGCCTCAAGAGCCAGTTTTTAGCCAACGTCAGCCACGAGATCCGCACGCCGATGAACGCGGTGATCGGCATGACGCAATTGCTGCTCGACAGCCGGCTGACGGCAGAGCAGCGCGACAATGCCGAAACCGTGCGCGGCCAAGCCGAGTTTCTGTTGGGCTTGATCAACGACATTCTCGACTTCTCGAAGATCGAGGCCGGCCGTCTCTCCTTCGAACACCTCGAATTCTCGCTGCGCGATGCCGTGGCGACCGTGATGGAGATGTTCGCCGATCGGGCCGAAGCGAAGGGCCTGGACTTTGGGTTCGTCAGTGACGGGCCGGTGCCCGATGCGCTGAAGGGCGACCCCATCCGCGTGCAGCAAGTGCTCACGAATCTGGTGGGGAACGCGATTAAGTTTACTGACCAAGGCAAGATCGTGATCACCTGCCGGACGCTGGAACGGACGGTCGATGCGGTGATGTTGCGCTTCGACATTGAGGACAGCGGTATTGGCATTGAGGCGGCCCACCGGCAACGGCTGTTTGAGCCCTTTACGCAGGCCGATGGGTCCACCACGCGCCGCTACGGTGGCACCGGATTGGGCTTGGCGATCTCAAAGCAATTGGCGGAAGCGATGGGCGGCGAGGTAGGGCTCGAAAGCACGCTGGACGTGGGGTCGACTTTCTGGTTCACTGTTCGTTTAACTTGCCTGGAGGCTCCTGAGGCGACAGTGCCGGTGGTGCGGGCCGCGCCGGTGCTGGTGGCGGTGGCGCGAACCGCGTCGCGCGAACTCCACCGGAAGCAGGCGGAGTGTTGGGGCTGGCGCGCGGAAGAAGTGGCCACGGGAGTCGCACTGTTGGATAAGCTTCGCGTGCATCGCTATTCGGCCGTCTTGATTGACGCTGAACTGGATGGTTGCGATCTGATGGCGGTGGGCGAGTTGGTGCAAGGCCTGGCGGAGGCGCAGCGCCCCAAGTTAATTCTTCTCGCGCCGTTCAACCGCCGGATGATGAATGAGGTAGGCCTCGAAACCCGTCCCGGTTTCACAGCGATGTTGCCCCGGCCGCTGCGGCAGACGGAATGGCGGCAAGTGCTGAACCGCGTGCTGGCGATGGACGCTGCGGTCGCCGTAGCGGATGCGCCTGCCGTGATCATGGTGCCGGAGCAGGTGATCTCTGCGCCAGCGATCAAGATCGAGCCACCGGAGCCTAGAACGGGCGGATTGCGGATCCTGGTGACTGAGGACAACATCGTCAATCAGAAAGTCGCCCTGAAGCTGATCAAGAAACTGGGCTACGAGGCCGATTTGGCGGCCAATGGTCGCGAAGCAGTCAATATGCTCGCCCACCAGGCATACGCGCTCGTCTTTATGGATTGTCAGATGCCCGTGCTCGATGGCTACGGAGCGACGGCCGAGATCCGCCGCAGCGAAAGCGTCGAGCACCGCCGGACACCCATCGTGGCCATGACCGCGCACGCCATGCAAGGTGATCGCGAAAAATGCCTGGCCGCCGGCATGGACGATTACCTCACCAAGCCGATCCAGTTGAGTGAACTACGCCGGGCCATTGAGCAGTGGACTGAGGCGGCGCAACCATCGCCGGATCGTCAGTTCACCACGATCTAAAAGTCAGCCGAGAATATCGAGAGCGGCTTGCAATTCTGACCGCGTGTGGCCATCGCCCGTACGGGTGGTGACGCCGATGCCGCGCTCGTAAAGCGTGCGGGCTTCGTCCACGCGGCCTAGGGTTTCGAGGGCCCGGCCACCGTGGAAGTAGGCGGCGGCGTAGTCCGGGTTGTGCTCAAGAAGCGTGCTGAATTCGCGGATGGCGTCTTCGGCTTGATCGTCACCCAAGTGGGCCATGGCCAAGCCGTAGCGGGCGAAAGTGTTGCTGGGATCTTGGGCGAGCATTTGGGTGAGAGCTTCAATTCGGGCAGACATGCCCCTTTAGGGTAGCGATAATGAGGGGATGGAAAATGAGAGCCATCTACCGGCCCCCCCCGCCCGCCCGGTGCGAGAGAGTTGTAGCGAGTATTCTGAACTCGCTTTGCCCAATGACGCGAATCCGCTGGGGAACCTGATCGGCGGCCGGGTGATGCATTTGGTGGACATTAGCGGTGCCATCGCGGCCATGCGCCATGCCCGGATTCCGGTCGTGACAGCCTCCATTGACCACATGACCTTTTTGCATCCGGTGCATATTGGCGAACTGGTGATCCTGAAATCCACCGTCAACCGCGTCTTCCGCACTTCAATGGAAGTGGGCGTCTAGGTGTTTGTCGAGAATCTGCGGACCGGTTCGGTTCGGCACACCTCGTCCGCCTATCTCACGTTCGTGGGGATCGACGCAGCGTACAACCGGGTGCCGCTACCCCAGGCGATTCCGGAGAGCGAGGACGAACATCGCCGCTATGCCGCCGCCGGTGAACGGCGCAAGTACCGGCTGCAACTCATAGTAAAATAAAGGCTTATTCGGCCTTGTACATGTACTTGATGCTCGACTTAAACAGCATCAGGTTGGGCCCATCCTCGCGATTTACCTTGAGGCAGGTCCGGTCGTACCACTCGATGACACCGTTGAGTTTTTCACCATCTTGCAGGACGATCACCATCGGGGTCTTGCCCTGCATTTGCTTCAGATAATAGAAGTTTTCGGCGTAAGTCTGGTCAGGAGGCACCTGTTTCTTCACAGGTAGCTGGGTGGTGATTGGCTTCGATTTGAGCATTTCCGTGGCAATCGGGGGGCGCACGGCTTTTCGAATAGGGGCATCCATGTTGGTGGCGGGGTCCTCGCGCAAATTCGGATCGGTTATAGCTATTGGATCACACGAGGGAGGGGCTCGCAAGGAAGAGTACCCAGCACCCTCGACAAAACCACTCCCACGCGCCGTCGCAAAAACAGTTGATCGAAAGCAACGGGGTTATCATCTGTGTATCAGCTCATGGCACCATCTACTATTCTGGCTACTATTCTGGCTACTACTCTTGGCGACCTGAAGCGGAGCGCGTTTTCCGAGGCGCGGCTGAAGCACCGCTCCGTGCGTGATGAAATTCGCGAGAATCTGATCGCGAAGCTGCGCCGGGGCGGGCCGCTGTTCCCAGGGGTACTGGGTTTTGAGGAAACGGTGATCCCGCAAGTGGTCAACGCCCTGCTTTCGAAGCACAACTTTATCCTGCTGGGGCTGCGCGGACAAGCGAAGACCCGGTTGACGCGTATGCTGACTGCGCTGCTGGACGAGGAGATGCCTTACGTCGCGGGCAGTGAGGTCCGGGACAATCCGTATGCGCCGATCTCGCGCTATGGGCGCGATTTAGTGGCGGCGCAGGGTGACGAGACGCCCATCGCATGGCTCTCCCCCGCCGAGCGCTACATCGAGAAGCTAGCGACGCCCGACGTGACGATGGCCGACATGATCGGCGACCTTGATCCGATTAAAGCCGCCAAGCGCGGCCACGACATCTCGGACGAAATGGTGATCCACTACGGCCTGTTGCCGCGGGCCAATCGCGGCATCTTCGCCGTGAACGAACTGCCCGATCTGGCGGGCAAAATTCAAGTCGGCCTCTTCAACATCATGCAAGAAGGCGACGTCCAGATTAAGGGCTTCCCCGTGCGCCTGCCGCTCGATCTGCTGATGGTGTTTACGGCAAATCCTGAAGATTATACGGCCCGCGGCAAAATCATCACGCCGCTGAAGGATCGCATCGGCAGCGAGATCCGGACGCACTATCCGCTGAGCGTCGAGCAGGGTGTGGAGATCACCACCCAGGAGGCTTGGGTTTCGCGCACCGGTGTCGCGGTGCATGTCCCGCCGTATATGCGCGAAGTGGTGGAGCAAGTAGCCTTCATCGCCCGTGACGACAAGAAAGTGGACAAGCGCAGCGGCGTGTCCCAACGGCTGCCGATTACGGTGATGGAGAATGTCGTCTCCAATGCCGAGCGCCGCGCCGTGCTCACCGGCGACCCCGAAGCGGTGCCCCGGATTGCCGACCTATACGCCGCGCTCCCCTCGATTACCGGTAAGTTAGAACTTGAGTACGAGGGTGAACTAAAAGGGAGCGACCATGTCGCGCGGGAATTAATTCGCGCCGCCGTGGCAAAGACCTTTTCGCGCCATTTTGAGAATGTCAATTTCGGGCAAGTGATCCAGTGGTTCGACTTAGGCGGCGCAATTAAGGTGGATGACCAGGCATCGACCGCTGACTTACTCAAAGAATTGGACGGCATTCAGGGCCTCATGGAGAAGACCGCCAAGCTACGTCCGGTACCCGGTGACGGCGCGCGGGCCTCGGCGGCCGAGTTTATCCTGGAAGGGCTGTATTCTCTTAAGCGCATTAGCCGCTCTTTGGAGAAAGGCTTTATGAAAGAAGCCAAGTCAGGGGGCGAAGCTGCGCCGGGGGCGGATGAAGCGCCACGGCGGAAACGTCAGTTTAATTAGGAATCTATACGGATGAAGTGGAATTACACCAAGTACAACGGCGATGACTTCGGTATTGACTCCGAAGACCTTATGCGCGCCTTGTCCGAGTTCTTTCTACAGAGCGGCTATGAGATGCAGTTTATGCCTTTCGACGAGTTCAGTTCGAACTCGATGGAGGCGTTGAAGGAAGCGATTCAGCGGGCGCTCGAGAGTGGTGAGCTGTTCGATGAGAGCCAGCTACGCGAGATGTTCGAGCGCATGCAGAACATGACCGCTGAGCAAATGGAGCAGTTACTCGAACGCTTAGCGCAGCAGTTGGCGAATGACGGCTACATCACGGTGGATCAGCCGGCCAATTCGCCCCAGGTGGGCACGGCCGGCCAGGGCCAGCCGCAGAATCAGCTGCGGGTGGAAATGACGGATCGCACGGTGGACTTTCTCGGCTACAAGACCTTGAAGGACTTACTCGGGTCCTTAGGACGCTCAAGCTTTGGCGCGCACGATACCCGTGACTTGTCGACGGGCGTGGAAACCAGCGGCGCGTCCAAACAATATGAATTCGGCGACACCATGAATCTCGACGTTAGCGAAACGCTCTTCTCGGCCTTCCGTCGAGAAGGACTCAGCGTGCCCCTGGAGCTTGAGTACCGCGACTTACACGTCCACCAGAGTGAATATCAAAGTTCCTGCGCGACGGTGGTGATGCTCGATTGCAGCCACTCGATGATTCTCTATGGCGAGGATCGCTTTACGCCGGCCAAAAAAGTGGCGCTGGCTCTGGCGCACTTAATCCGGACTCAGTTTCCTGGCGACAGCTTACGCTGCGTGCTCTTCCACGATACGGCCGAAGAGTTGCGCATCGGGGAATTGGCCCGCGTGCAGGTAGGCCCCTTCTATACGAACACCCGGGCCGGGCTCATCCTGGCGCAGCGTCTACTGGCCCAAGAGAAAAAAGACATGAAGCAGATCGTCATGATCACCGATGGCAAGCCGTCGGCGATGACACTGGAAGACGGGCGCATCTACAAGAACGCTTTTGGGCTCGACCCCATGGTGATCTCCAAGACGCTCGAAGAGGTGGGCCGCTGCAAGCGGCAGGGCATCATGATCAACACCTTCATGCTGGCCAACGACTTTCACCTGGTCAATTTTGTCCGCAAGGTTTCCGAGATTTGCCGGGGCAAGGCGTACTTCACCAACCCCTACAATCTGGGCGAATACCTGCTGATGGATTATCTGAACCGCAAGACCCGCGTTGTGCAATAAAATCAAAGTATGAAGTTCGCTGCCGCGTTGCTCTTCGCCGTTTCCTTGGGGGCTCAAGCGCCCGTCCTGCCTGACGGGCCTGGGCACGATGAGACCGACAAGCTTTGCAAGCAATGCCACGAGGTGGCGCGGTCAATTTCTCTCCGGCAAGACCGTAATGGCTGGCAGACCACCATGGGCAAGATGACCGCGTTCGGGATGAAAGCCACCGAAGCCGAATACGCCTCGGTTCTCGACTTCCTCTCGAAGCACTACGCGGCAGAGGAAGTGGCGCGCGTCAACGTGAACATGGCCACCGCCATTGAGCTGGAAAGCGCGCTGACCTTGAAGCGCTCACAGGCTAAGGCCGTGGTGGCCCACCGCGAGAAGCACGGCCACTTCAAGTCGCTTGACGATCTCAAGAAAGTCGCCGGCCTCGATGGTGCTATGCTCGACGCCAAGAAAGAACGCATCGCTTATGAATAGATTTGGGCCCTCCCTTTGTTTGATTGTCTTGGCTGGTTGCAGTAAGCCTCCGGAAGCTGTCGTCGAAAAGCCAAAGTCCACTTACTTGGTGTACGTCACCAATGAAGGGTCCGGCGATATGACGGTCATCGACCCGAATGACCCCAAGGCCGTAGCCACCATCCCGCTGGGTAAGCGTCCGCGCGGCATTCATGCTCTCGGGGGCCTCATCTATGTGGCGCTGAGCGGATCGCCGGCCGCGCCTCCCGGCGTCGATGAAAGCACACTACCGCCGCCCGATAAGTCGGCCGACGGCATTGGCGTTTTCGATATCGGGCAAGGCAAGGTGGTGCGGAAGCTCTTCGGCGGGTCTGACCCGGAACAGTTTGCCTTCAGCAAAGACGGCAAGTTGATGTACGTGGCCAATGAGGATGCGTCGGGCCTCAGCATCATCGAATTGGCGGAAGGCAAAGTGGTCGCGAACGTGCCAACGGGCGAGGAGCCCGAGGGCGTAACGGTAAGCCCGGACGGAAAGTTCGTCTATGTCACTTCGGAAAATGAAGGCACGGTGTCGGTGGTTTCGACGGAGACCGCGAAAGCGTTGAAGAAAATAAAAGTAGGGCGGCGGCCACGGTCAGTCGCGGTGTTGCCGGACGGCACGCGGGCCTTTGTCACCAACGAGAATGACGCATCCTTGACGGTGCTCGATCTGGTGAAGATGACTAAGTTGAGCACGCTGCCGGTAGGCGAAGGGTTGAAGCCGATGGGCACGGCCCTGACGCGCGATGGTAAGACGCTCTATGTCAGCACCGGCCGCGGTAAGAAGGTGCTCACCATCGACACCGCCACCGGCAAAATCACGGCGTCGATTGAAGCCGGACAGCGGCCTTGGGGGCTGGCGCTCTCTCCCGATGAAAAGCTGCTTTTCACGGCCAATGGCCCGTCGAACGATGTGTCGGTGATTGACCTCGCGACGAACACCATCGTGCGAAAAGTGAAGGCGGGCGATAAGCCTTGGGGCGTCATTACGGTCGCCCGCTAATGCGTTACTTGTTATTCGCCGTAATTCTCCTGAGCGCTTGTACATCCCCGCCGACAAAGCCCATCGGCAAACCTCTCAGGCTTGCCACGCCGCTAGGCTTGCCGCGCTTACGGATGCCACCGGACAATCCGCCAACGGCGGAGACCGTCGCACTAGGTACCAAGCTATTCATGAGCCCGCTGCTCTCAGTGGATGCTTCGCTTTCGTGCGCGAATTGCCACAATCCGCAACTGGCCTTTACCGACCGGCAGCCCGTATCGACGGGCGTCGGGGGCCGCCAGGGGAAGCGCAACGCACCGACCATTTTGAATGCCGCCTACAACGCCGACCAATTTTGGGACGGCCGGGCGCGAAGCTTGGAGGACCAGGCTTCGGGCCCGATGGTGAACTCGGTGGAGATGGGCCACTCGCTCGAAGGCCTCGAGAAAGCTATTTCCGGAAATGCAGAGTTAGTGGGTTTGTTCAAGCAAGCCTATGGCCCGCGAGTCAAGATTACCGTCGATTTAATGAGTAAGTCGTTGGCCACGTACGAAAGAACGCTAGTGAGTGGAAATTCGCCATTTGACCGTTTTGCCTTTGGCGGGCAACCGGACGCGTTGAGTGCGGAAGCGCGGCGCGGGCTAAAGGTCTTCAGCGATACTGCTAAGGGTAACTGCGCGGTGTGCCATACGATTGACGGGCATCATGCCCTCTTCAGCGATCAGAAGTTCCATAACCTGGGTGTCGGGCTGAGCCCTTCCGGAGAACTGACTGACTTAGGCAAAGAGCAAGGTAAATTCCGCACGCCAATCTTACGCAATGTCGCTTTAACCGCACCTTACATGCATGATGGAAGTCTTAAATCACTCAAGGAAGTCGTAGACTTTTATGTGGGGGGCGGCAATGCAAATCCCTACCTTGACCGCGAAATTAAGGCGCTGTCGCATTTAACGAAGCAGGAGCGCGAGGACTTAGTCAGTTTCCTGGAATCGTTAACGGGGGAGATACCGAAGTGACCCGCGCGGTTAGTCGTTGGGGTGGCGCGTGCGCCGTTGCCGCAGCGCTGATGATGCTGAGTAATGGATGCGCGAAGGCCCCAGAAAAGGCACCAGAGAAGACGCCCGGCAAATCGGTGTTGTTCTTTACCCCCGACGCAGCGACGGCAGCGACTGTGCATGGCACGGTCACCTTTCTGGGCGTTAAGCCCGCACCCAAAGTAATCAACATGGACGCGGAGGAGGCTTGCCAGAAGCTGCATCCGGTACCCGTGTTTGACGCGGCGATCGTGACCGGGAAGGATCACGCTTTAGCGAATGCCTTCGTCTATATCAAGAGCGGCCTGGAAGGCAGGACTTTCGCCCCGCCTCTTGAAGCCGTCCAATTGAAGCAACAAGGGTGCCAGTTTGTGCCGCGCGTGGTGGCGTTGCGCAAAGGCCAGACCCTGGCCGTCAAGAATAGCGATCCGGTCTCGCACAATATCCACCCGCAGCCCCAAAACAATCGCGAATGGAACCAGCAGCAATCGCCCGGTGCGCCGGACCTCGAACGGCGCTTCGGCTTTCCCGAGGTGATGATCCCCGTCAAGTGCAACGTCCACGCCTGGATGAGGAGTTACATCGCCGTCATGGAGCACCCGTATTTCGCGGTCACTTCGCCGGACGGCACCTTCCATTTCGGCAGCCTGCCACCAGGCAATTACACGGTCGCCGTGTGGCACGAAAAGTTGGGCGAACTGACGCAGCCATTGACGGTGGCTGCCAAGGCCGAAGCCCAGGTCGCCTTCGCCTACCGGTAGAAGTGATAAGATCCCTCAAGCAATTCGTTTGAGGAGAATGTTTATGTTTCGCAGAATCATTTTAAGCGCGACGGCGCTGAGCGTACTGGCCGCACTGGCCGTGGCGCAATCGCCGCGCATCTACAACACCGTCAAGACCAAGCTGGCCGCAGGCAAGCAGGTAATCGGGGGCACCGTCTCGTCGTCCGACCCGGAGATCTACTGCGCCATGGCCAACGCCGGGTTCGATTTCATGTGGATCGAAATGCAGCACAGTCCGCTGAACTTCCACGAGGTAGCCACCATGCTGCGCGCTTGCAAAGGCGCGCCGGCCATTCCGTTTGTCCGCGTGCCGGATGCGACGGAAGGCGACATTCAAAAGGCGATGGACTCGGGCGCGTTGGGGATTATCATTCCGATGGTGGAGTCACTCGACAAGGTGCGGAATGCGATCAAGTGGGCCAACTATCCGCCGATCGGTAAGCGTAGCTTGGGCGGCGGCCAATATGGCGTGCTGTGGGGCAGCGATTACCGGCAGACGGCGAATGCGAATCTGATGATCGTGGCCATGGTGGAGTCTCCTGCGGGCGTGGCTATCGCTGACCAGATCGCCGCGATCCCCGGCGTGGATGCGGTGTTCGTCGCCAGCACTGACCTGGGTAGCTTCTCGGGCTTCAAGCAGGGCGAACCGCAGTATGAAGCGCTGGTGAGCACCACGCGCGACGCCACGCTGAAGGCGGGCTTAAAGGTGGGCGGTCCGGTGGCATGGCGGGAGCGGACCGGGTTCCACTTCTTTCAAGCGCCCGGCGAAACGGCCCTCATCAAGATGGGCGCGGACAAAGTACTGGGCGGCGCGGCGGAGATGGGCGTGAAGAAAGGCGTGGCGCCGATCGAGGGCGCGGAGCACCATCAGGTGAAGAAGTAGATCAACCTGGGGCACTTTAACCTGGGGCACAATAACCTGGGGCACAATAAAGGAAGTGTCCACTCCCTCCCTCGCAAGCCCTGCCCCAGGTTTCATTGTCGAAGTGAAGGCGCTCAAACGCCGCATTGACACGGGGAGCCATACCGTCGAAATCCTCAAGGGTCTCGACTTTTCTATACCCCGTGGCCAATTCGTCGCCATCATGGGCGCTTCCGGAAGCGGCAAAAGTACACTGCTCGGCCTCTTGGCCGGGCTCGACACCGCCAGCGAAGGCGTCATCGTCCTGGATGGCGTCGACATCACTCATCTCGAAGAAGATCAACTCGCGCAAGTGCGCGGCCGCAAGATTGGCTTCGTCTTCCAAAGCTACCAGCTGATTCCGACGCTCACCGCCGAAGAAAACGTCTTGCTGCCGCATGAGCTCGCCGGCGGCAGCCGCGCGGGCTCTGAGCGTGCCAAGCAGTTACTCGAGCGCGTCGGGCTGGGTGCCCGGCTCGATCATTATCCCGTTCAGCTATCGGGCGGCGAGCAACAGCGCGTCGCCCTCGCCCGCGCCTTTATGACGCGCCCCCCCATCCTGATGGCCGACGAACCCACCGGCAATCTCGATACCATCAACGGTGCC
>JANLPT010000251.1:0-18815 GCA_031367405.1 Bryobacteraceae bacterium | reverse complement strand
CTGTAGCCGATGAAACGGTCGCCGGCGAGGTCAGTGGCGGCTTGCAGCGCCTCGTCGTTATTGGCGGCGGCGTAGGCCTTGGAGACTTCGGCGGCGTGGTCAGGATAGAGGCGCTGAATGGCCTTTTCCAGGGCTTCTGGCGTCGGTGCCTCGCGGCCGAGCACGGCGCGGGCATTCATCTCCTCGGAGTTCCACCCGGCCAGTAGCGGCACATGGGCTTGCTTACCGGCCGCGTAAAGGGCGCGGGGCGATTCAGGAAAAAAATAGCCATCGACGGTGGCGGAAAAGCGTGGGACGCCGGGCTTGCCCGCCAGGTCAAGCAACTGTCCGGCGGGCATGGCGCGGAGGGCGGCCAAGCCGGCGGCGTTGATGGAGGCGGCGAACTTCTTGCCTTGCTCCTCCGCATCGGCCAGGGGGACGGGCGGGAGCGTGCCCATCATGGAGCCGCTTTCACCGATGGCACCGGCGATCAGATCTTTGGAGAGGGGCGAGGCCATTTGCGCGCTCACCGATGTGGAACCAGCCGATTCGCCGGCGATGGTGACCCGGCGCGGATCGCCGCCGAAAGCGGCGATGTGGCGCTGAACCCAGCGCAGGGCGGCATTCTGGTCCAGCAGGCCGTAGTTGCCGGAGGCGTGGTGCGGCGATTCTTTCGTCAGATCGGGATGGGCGAACAAGCCGAAGATGCCGAGGCGGTAACTGATCGTCACCGAGACAATGCCTTTGGCGGCCATGCTGGCACCGTCGTAGCGAGGCTCGGAGCCGTCGCCGGCCACGAAACCGCCGCCGAAGAAATAGACGAGGACCGGGAGCTTTTCTTTGCGGGATTTGGCGGGCGTCCAGATGTTGAGGTAGAGGCAATCTTCGCTGACGCCGTTCGAGCGGAAACCCATGTCGCCGAAGAGCGGTTGTTGCATGCAGCGGGGGCCGAACTGGGTAGCTTGGCGGACGCCGATCCACCGCTTGGGTGCTTGCGGAGCAGCCCAGCGCAAGTTCCCCAGGGGAGGCGCGGCGAAGGGAATCCCTTTGAATTCGCGGACGCCCGAAGCCAGCGGGCCCGTGCCTTCCAGCGTACCGTCAGTAATTTTGACGCGGTCAGCCGCGAGAAGGCCCAAGGCCAGCGTAAGGAGGATGATGATTTTCACTTCGGGGAAATGATACCAAAGTCAGCCCGCTAGGCGCGCCATTGTCAGGGCCAAAATGTGAACGCCTTGGGCGATGTGTTCGGGCGTGGCATACTCATCGGGACGGTGGCTGACTCCATCGCGGCAGGGGATGAACAGCATCGCCGTGGGCGCGATGCGGGACATGAACAGCGAGTCGTGATAGGCGCGGCTAATCATCCGGTCATAAGCGATCTGGGCTTCGCCGCAACTCTGGGCCAGGGCTTCGACGACGGCAGGGGCGCATTGGGCGGGCGGGTCGGCGTTGAGCAGTTCGGTGCGGATAGACACTCGTCGCCGTGCCGCGATTTCGCGGGCCGCACGGGTGATTGTCTCGAGCACCGCATCGCGGCGGGCCTGAACAATGTCGCGCACGTCAATTTCGAGATCGCAGCGGCTGGGCACACTATTGACGGCACCGGGGAAGACGTGGCAGACGCCGGTGGTCGCCACGGTATCGATGGCATCGGTTTGCTTCGCGGCGGCTTCGACGGCCAAGGCGAGCTCAGCGGCGGCGAGGAAGGCATCGCGGCGGCCGGGCATCAGCACCGCGCCCGCATGGCCGCCCACGCCCTCAATGGTGACGCGCAAGCTTGCCGGGGCGGCGATGGCGGTGACGATGCCCACAGAGACGCCGCTCTGTTCGAGCAGCGGGCCTTGCTCAATGTGGAGTTCAATGAAGGCGGCGTAATAGTGATTGGAGAGGGGAACGGATGTGAGTTCGCCGGTGAAGCCGGCCGCGGTGCGCGCCTGGTTGAGCGTCAAGCCGTCACGGTCCTTCAAGCGTTCGCCCGCCTGGCTGTCCAATAGGCCAGAGAGAAGGCGGCTCCCGAGGCAGCCAATCCCGAAGCGCGTGGGCTCCTCAGCCGTGAACATCAGCAGTTCCAGCGAGCGTTGAGGCCGGAGGCCAGCGCGCTGCAGTGCGCGGATCGCTTCGAGGCCGCCGAGCACGCCGACGGTGCCGTCATAAGCGCCGGCATTGGGGATGGCGTCGATGTGGGAGCCAGTGCCGATGGCGGGAAGGTGCGGCGCGGAACCCGTCCAGCGGGCGAACGTGTTGCCCACGGCGTCTTCGCGAACGGTGAGCCCGGCCTCGGCGCAGAGGCCCTTCACAAAGGCGCGCGCCTGAAGGTCGGTGGCGGTGAAGACGACGCGAGTGACCGCCGGTGAGGGCGCCTCGGAAAAGGTGGCTAACTGAAGAAGTTCGCGAGTGAGGCGCGCGGAGTCAATGTTCATGCACGATTCCAGTCTTTGTAGATCAGGTACTTGGCCGGCGTCTTGCCCAGCGCGCCGAACCACTGCGGGCAGTAGGGGGCCATGTAGATAAAGTCGCCTTGAGTGACGGGGTACCAGGCGTCGCCAAGCCGATAGATGCCGCCGCCTTCGAGGAAGAGCAAGCCATGTTCCATCACATGCGCTTCCACCATCGGCAGGGCGGCACCGGGAAGGAAGGTCATGGTGTTGACGGCGAAGTCGAAGGCCGGGTGAGCTGGGATGAGTGAGCGCACCTCGAGATCGGGGTCGCCCATGAGCGGTTGGGGGACGATGGCGTTTTCGTGGCCGGTGAAAGAGCTGGACGGGGCCACGCCATCCAGCGCGATATAAGGCTTTTCAATGATGGCGGCGCGTCCGCCTGGGGGCGAGGCGATCGCGCTAACGGAGGGCGGAAGGTAGGCGAAGCCGCCGGGGCGCAACGTAACGCCGGCGGCTTCGATCTCGCCATCGAGCACGTAGACGAAGCGCTGATGTTGGGCGGCGGGCAACTCCCCCGCGGGGGCGAACTCGGCCGTGTACTGGGTGAACCTGGCACCGATGGCGGGGGCCGCGTGCACGATGGCAGTGGCATTCTTCATGCCCGGCCAGGGGGCGCGAACAAAGGCATCGGGCGTGTGCAGAAAATGGTTGGCGCGGTGCGCGGTGCGGGTATGTCCAAGGGATTGCATGTCAGGTTCCTCTGTGGGGCCGAACCAGTTGTCCAGCGCTGTGGGCGGTGATCGCGCCATCGGTAAAGATACTTTCGCCCCGGCGGATGGTGCGGCGGACCAGGCCTCGAAACGGGTAGCCGAGATAGGGGCTCATCGGGTGACGTTGATGGAGATGTTCGAGCCGTTGGGATTGCTGTAAGTCGACGAGGGTAATGTCGGCGTCGAGGCCGGCGGTGAGCGAACCCTTGTGGGCGATGCGGAAGCGCGCGGCGGGATTTTGCGACAGCAGCCCGGCGATGCGGGGCAGCGCCAGAGTGCGGCGATGGTAGCCGGCTTCGAGCAGGACGGCGAGCGTGGATTGCACTCCTGCGATGCCGCCCCAGGCACCAAAAAACGGCCCGGTTTTTTGCGCGGCCGGTGCGGGCGAATGGTCGGAGGCGACCAGGTCGAGCGTGCCATCGAACAGTGCGGCCCAGAGGGCGTCCTGGTCGCTGGCCTGGCGAATGGGCGGCGCGCACTTGGCGGCCACGCCGATGCGCTCGACATCTTCGGCGGTGAAGAAGAGGTAGTGCGGGCAAGTTTCAATCGTCACGTCGGCCCCGCAGGCGCGAGCTTCGGCGGCGGTGGCGATGCCGCGGCCGGAACTGACATGGACGATGTGCAAGCGGGCTTTGGTTTCGCCGGCCAGGAGGACCGCGCGGCCAATCGCCTCCACCTCGGCGATAACGGGACGGGCGGCGAGAAAATCCTTCACGCCAGTGCGGCCTTGGGCCATCATGCGTTGCGAGAGATGGTGGGTGATTTCTTCGCTTTCCGCGTGCACGGCGACGGGCAGGCCCAGGCGCTGAGCTTCGGCCATGCCTTCGAGCAGCGTAAGATCATCGGCGCGCGGAAATTCGGCGAGCCCGGAGCTGGACATGAAGGCTTTGAAGCCCACGACGCCCGCTTCGGCGAGGCCAGCCATGTGCCGGAGGTTGCCGGGAATGAGTCCGCCCCACAGGGCAAAGTCAGTGATGGAAGTGGCGGCGAGGGCGGCGTGTTTGCGGTCGAATTCGCCGCGATTCGTGGTGCAGGGCGTCGAGTTCAACGGCATGTCGAAGAAGGTGGTGCCTCCGCCGGCGGCGAGCGCATGGCTGCCGGTGAGGCCGCCTTCCCAATCGGCGCGGCCGGGCTCATTGAAGTGGACGTGGGCGTCGATGACGCCGGGGAAAACGTGCAGACCGCGCGCGTCAATTTCGTTTTTTGCGGCGGGCAACTGAGGGCCGATCATTTGGATGCGACCCTCGGCGATGGCCAAGTCGGCGGCGAGGAGGCCCTGGGTGGTGACGAGCGTGCCACCGCGAATCACCGAATCAAACATGTCGCTCCCTTCTGAAGAAATTCGAGCCCGGCTTCGAGGGCGGCGGCCACATCTTCAACGCGGACGCGCTCATCGGGATGGTGGCTAATGCCACCCGGACTCCTCAAAAATAGCATCGCCGTGGGCATTCGCCGGGCCACGATCATCGCGTCGTGGCCTGCGCCGCTGGTGATGCGGTGGACGGGGCGGCCGGTGGCGGCGACGGCATCCGCCAGCCCTTGCGTGAAGCCGGCGTGCATGGCCACGGCGGCTTGATCCAGGTTCACTCGATGGATGACTTGGAGGCCACGGCGATCGGCGATGGCCTGCGCGTGGCGAAGAATCCTTTCGACTGCAGCGAGACGGACCGCGTCGATAGCGTGGCGAACGTCGAGGCTGGCGATCGCTTGGCCATTGATGGCGTTGCGGACGTTGGGCTGCGTCTCCAGCCGGCCGACGGTCGCCACCAATTCGCCGGTGGCTTCGCGTTCCACGGCGGCGATCCATTCTGCGGCAGCGGCCAGGGCATCGTGGCGCAAGGCCATCGGCGTGGTGCCCGCATGGTTCGATTGGCCGGTGAAGGTGAGGTCAAGCCGCGATTGGCCGGCGATCGCGTCGACGATGGCGACGGGCAAATTCAGACTCTCGAGGACGGGGCCTTGTTCGATGTGGAACTCGAGGTAGCCCAGCGAATCAGGCGCGGCTTGGGCATCGTCGAGCCGGGACGGGCATAGGCCGTAGTCTTCGATGGCCTCGCCCACCGTGCAGCCGGTGTCGCCGTTATTGTCCTTCAGCGTCAACAGGGAATCGGCGTCGCCGATCAGGGCGCGGCTGCCGATGAAGGGAACGCCAAAGCGGACGCCTTCCTCCTCCGAGAAGCCGATCAGTTCGATGGCGAATGCCAGCCGTTTTCCGGCGAGAAGTTCGACGAGCGCCAGACCCATCGTGACGCCGAGTATGCCGTCGTAAGCACCCGCGCCAGGCACCGTGTCGAGGTGCGAACCGATCAGTAAGCGCGGGCCGTCGCCCGAAATGGCGCGGAGATTGCCGGCGTTGTCTAAGCGGACGGTCAGGCCGGCCGCTTCCATGCTTTGCTTCAAATAGCTGTGGACCGCGCGCATCGGTGGCGAAAGAAAAGTGCGGGTGATGCGGCCGGTTTCTTCGGAGTAAGTGGCGATGATCCGGCAGCGTTCGACCACCGAGTGGGCCGCAGTAAGATAGCGGTCCATTTTAGGAGCCCCGGTAAGTGCTGTAGCCATAGGGCGAGAGCAATAAAGGGACATGATAGTTACTGACCGGGTCAGCCACGCCGAAGCGGATGACGATCTGGTCAAGGAACGCCGGATCGGTTACTACGGCGTTCGTGCGGAGGAAATAGTCACCGGTATGAAAAGTTAATTCATAAATTCCCGATTGAAGATCTTGTAAGAGCGGCTCGTTGGTACGGCCGTCGGCATTAGTCCGGGTGGACGCCAGTAACAGGCGGCCGGTGTCAGTGATGCGGTGTAGAGCAATCGCCACATCGTCGGCGGGGGTGCCGCGGGCCGTATCGAGCACG
Source organism: Bryobacteraceae bacterium (assembly GCA_031367405.1). Classification (GTDB taxonomy): domain Bacteria; phylum Acidobacteriota; class Terriglobia; order Bryobacterales; family Bryobacteraceae; genus JALHNI01. Next base: position 12,830 of record JANLPT010000251.1, on the reverse strand, counting down.
TGCGTGGAGAGTTTGGCCATGTTAGCGGCGCATCCTTAAGCCGAGGCAGCCGTAAGCGGGGCGGGCATCGGTATAGACTCCCCATTCCGCGCCTTGCTCGGCAATAGTATCCCAGGTGCGATTATTGGCTTCCAGGTGAATTTCGGCGATGGCCGGAAAGTCAGTCAGCACGCGGCTTCCTAATTGGTAAATCACCTCTTGAATGCTGCCTGATTCAAAGGCTTCAAATAGCTCGTAGGTCAGCCGCCGGACGGCCTGGGCGGCCACGCCGTCGTTAAAGGCCGCCGCGTGTCCGGTGTAAGTCCACTCGAGGTCTAACCACATGTGCAAAGGGCGATTGTGGATGTCGGGCAACGTGGTGTATTCGTCACGGACGAAGCCTTTGAAGGCACTGCCGCCTAAACGCAGCATCCGGAAGCCGCGCCAGCCACCGACGGCTTCGACGATGCCCTCGCGATTCACTTCGACACGCGCCGTGGCTTGTTCCGGCCCCGATGGCGAGAAGGACCACTTACCCTGCGCGGCATAAGGAATTTCGGTGGCCGACACTTGCAGCCCCTCCACTTGCGGGTAAAGGCCGATGAACTTTTCGGCGAGAAACTTACAGTAGGTTTCGAGGTCCTGCCCGGGGTAGTTCATCGTTTCGCGCTGGATGAAGTTCTTCATTGAGTCCGTTGCGATGAGGCCGGTGTTGTCGCCGGTCGTGTAAGTGCTCCAAAACGCGTCTCCGTAAAGCAGCATTTTGACATTAGCGCCGAATACAGAATGTCCCGCAGTTTGCCCGGCGCGATGCAAGCGATAGACCGTCACATCGCCTTTGCCATAGTAATTCTTTTTCCAGCCGGTGGCGAATGTTTCCATGAAAAGTTCCTATTGAATGATATCTTGCAGCCGAAAACCGGCGATGCGGAAAACCTGTTCGAGCGCCGTGGCGAACTCTCCGCCGCCGGTCGCGTGCACGCGACGCTCAATGGCCTCCAGTATGTCGCATTTGGTGCTGCCTTTAACGGCAAATAGAAAGGGAAACCCGAACTTATCGCGATAAGTGGCATTGGCGCGGCTTAAGCGCTCGAACTCGTCCGGCGTTAAGTGATCGAGACCCGCGCCGGCTTGTTCGCCTTGCGAGGCGTCACTGATGCGAGCGCGCGTGCCGAGGTCAGGGTGGGCGCAGAGAAGAGCCAGCTGTTCGTCGCGGCTCGCTGCTTCAACGGACTGCCACAGGGCCCGATGAAGCTCCGTAAGGTTAGCAAAAGGCCGGCTGGCAAAGGTACGTTCAGCCACCCAGGGCGAGTGTTCAAATACCCAGCCAACTTGTTCGACGAAGCCGGCGAGTTCGAGCTGATTCACTTGCTCAATGGTCATGGGCGCGCCGCGCGGTAGATGATTTCGCCGTCGACACGAGTTTGCCTCACCGTCTCTGGCCCCGCCTGGGTAAAGAGCGCGCCCAGGATGCGGCCGGGGCCGGAAGCCAGTTCCAGTGACAAGGCCAGCGGGCTACCGTCCGGGGGCCGCAGATAAACCAAGTCGGCCGCTTTGCCGAGGGCAAAGTTACCCGTCAGTTCAGCGAGGCCCAGTGCCTCCGCGCCAGCCAGAGTGGCCAGATAAAGCAGCTTTTCAGGATCGAGCACCACGCCATCGGGGGTCAAACGCTGCATCAGCGACGCCTGCAAGGCCTCCTTCGGCATCCCGAAACCCGTGCCGCCGCCCACGTCCGTCCCCAACGCAAAGTGGACCCCGGCCTCGACATGGCGGCGGACGGGAAAGATGCCGCTGCCCAGCGCCGCGTTGCTGCAAGGGCAGTGCGCGATGGAAGTGTGGGATGCCGCAAGCCGCTCGAGCTCAGCCGTGCGGGGATGAACATTGTGGGCGAGCGTTGCGTGGGGCCCGCACAGGCCGTAGCGCTCGTAGACATGGAAATAGTCGGTGGCCCAGGGGAAGAGCCGCGCGACGGTCGAGATCTCCAGCGTGTTCTCGTTCAAGTGGCTTTGGAAGCGCAGGCCGGCCGTCTCCCGCATCAGCGTCTGGCAGACTTCCAGCATGGCCTCGGAGGTGGAGAGGGCGAAGCGTGGCGTGACGGCGTAGAACATGCGGCCTTGGCCATGGAATTGGCGAATGAGTTGGGTGCTCTCGCGATAGGCTGCTTCAGGAGTCTGGTGGAGTTCGGGGCGAAGGTGACGGTCGGAGAGGACGAGTCCGCTGGCGAGGCGCAGGCCGGCGGTCTGGGCGGCTTCGAACAGCGCGGCGGTGGCCGGTGCGAAGTGCGCGCCGAACACGAGGGACGTCGTGGTGCCGTGGGCGGCGAGGGCACGCGTGAAGGCCCCGGCAATGCGCTTGGCGTGCGGCAGGTCCGCCATGCGCGCCTCTTCGGGAAGGGCATGATGCTCCAGCCAATCCAGCAGTTGATGGCCCAGCCCGCCGATGATGCGCACTTGCGGAAAGTGCAGATGCGTGTCGATGAAGCCGGGCAGCAGATAGCCGGGGCGTAAGTCCTCAACGAGGGCTTCGGGATGAGCTTGACGAATGGCGGCGAAGTCACCGCAAGCGGCAATCCGGCCATCGCGAATCAGCAGACCGCCGTCTTCGTGATAGCCAAGGCTGCCTTCGGCACGAAAGGGATTGGCGCGGGAATGGAGAATGGTGGCGCGCAGCAGCTCAATCACTGGCGCTCCCGAATGGCAAAGAAGATGCGCTCCGGTGTGGCCGGGCTGTCGATATTGACGGGTCCGGTGCCGCCGAACGCGGCAATCGCCTCGCGAATCGCCTCGCGGACGGAGATGGCGAGCATCAGCGGTGGCTCGCCGACGGCTTTACTGCCGAAGATGACGCCGGAGTCGCCGGAGTCGGGCGGGCGTTCGAGAAACGCGACGTTGAAGACACCGGGCAGTTCAGACCAGGAAGGCAATTTGTAAGTGGAAGCGCCGGCGGTGGCGAGGCGGCCTTCGCCGTCCCAGAGCAGCTCTTCGATGGTGAGCCAACCTAAGCCTTGAATGAAGCCGCCTTCGATTTGGCCCAGGTCAATCACCGGGGCTAGCGACGCGCCTACGTCTTCCAGCAGATCGGCGCGGAGCAGCCGGAATTGGCCAGTAAACGAGTCGACTTCCACCTCAGAGACCGCCGCAGCATAGGCGAAATAGTAGAAGGGCTGGCCCCGGCCCGTGGTTGGGTCGTAATGAATTTCGGGCGTGCGGTAGTAGCCTTCGGCGAAGAGTGAGACGCGTTGCTTGTACGCCAGTTCGCAGAGTTGGGCGAAGGGAATTTGCCGCCCTGCCGCCACTTCCGTCAAGCGTGCCCGCAACTGACGGCAAGCGTCAGCGACTGCCGCGCCGTTTAAGTCACTGCCGGCCGACGCGGCGGTGGGCGAGGTATTGGGGACCTTGCCGGTGTTGGTGGGCATCAGACGAATGCTCTCAGCAGGCACGCCCAAAGTCTCCGCCGCAATCCGCCGGACTTTGGTGTGCAGGCCTTGCCCCATCTCGGTGCCGCCATGGTTCACCTGCACGCTGCCATCGCGAAAGATCAGCACCAGCGCGCCCGCCTGATTAAAGAACGTGGCCGTGAAAGAAATGCCGAACTTCACCGGCGTGATGGCGAGGCCGCGTTTCCGGTAGGCCGAACCGGCATTCCAGCGCTCGATTTCCAAGCGCCGGTCGTCGAAAGAACTGGTGGCTTTGAGTTGATGCCAGATGAGCGGGATGCGGGCCGCGTCCTTCACGGGCTGGTCGTAATGGGTGCGGTCGCCTTCCCGGTAGAAGTTGCGTTCGCGGATCGTTTCGGGGCGCAGGCCAAGACGCCGGGCTGCTTGGTCAAGAATCTCTTCGATGGCCAGCATGCCTTGCGGCCCACCGAAGCCGCGGAAAGCGGTCTGCGAAGTCTTATGGGTGCGGCAGACGTAGCCGGTGAGAGCGACATGAGGGAGCAGGTAGGCGTTATCGATGTGGAACATGGAACGCCACAGGATGGGTTCGGAAAGGTCGAGGCTCCAGCCGCCGTCGGAGTAGAGCGAAGCTTCGAGCGCTTCGATGCGGCCATCGAGCGCGAAACCGGCAGCGTAGCGAATCAGGTACGGATGACGCTTGCCGGTCAGCGCCATATCGAGTTTGCGGGTGAGCCTCACCCGGACGGGCCGCCCCGTTTTCCACGCCCCCAGCGCAGCGACCGCCGCCCAAGGATTCGATTGGACCTCTTTGCCGCCGAACGCGCCGCCCATCCGCAGGCACTCCACGGTGATCCGGTTGCGAGGGATACCGAGCACGCGCGAGGCAATCTCCTGCGCCTCGGCCGGATGCTGTGTGGAGCACTGAATGCTGACGCCGCCACTCTCATCCATCCAGGCGATGGAACACTGCGTCTCCAGATAAAAGTGCTCCTGGCCGCCGATGCGCAGTTCGCCCTCAAACCGCAAAGGGCTCGCGGGCGGAAGGTCGCCCCGCCGCATCTTCAGCGGTCCCGCGTGATAGCTGGCGGCGGCGATCGCGTCGTCAATCGAGAGAATGGCGGGCAGGGGCTCGTAGTCGGCACTCACCAGCGCGGCACCACGCTGGGCCGCTTCCAGCGTTTCACCCAGCACCCAGGCGACGGCTTGGTGGTGGTGCATGATCTCGGTGGGGAACATGGGCTCGTCATGCCGGTTGGCACCGGTATCGCCTTCTCCGTGGACGTCAGTACCAGTGAGGACGGTCGCGACGCCCGCAGCGGCGAGTGCCGCCGCCACGTCCATCTTGAGCAGACGGGCATGCGCGATCGGCGCGCACACGGGCCACGCGTGCAGCAGGCGAGGGAAGCGATTGAGCAGGTCGTCGGTGTAGAGAGCCTCGCCCGTGACGTGTCCGCGCGCGCTTTCATGCATGGGATGCCTCTTCGTGCCAAAGCTTTTTGAGGAGGCTCTGAGCGACGGCGGCACGATATCGGGCGGAGCCGCGATGGTCGCTCAACGGATGCAGGGTGCGGGCGAGAACAGCCTGAGTGCGTTCGACGGTGGCGAGCGTAAAGGGTTGGCCGATCACCGCTTCTTCGGCTTCGGTCGCGCGGAGCGTACGGTCAGCGACACCGCCAAAAGCAAAACGAGCTTGTTGAATACGGTGGTCCGCATCGAGCCGGATGGCGAAGCCGGCTGCCAGCGTGCTGATGTCGTCCATCCTCCGCTTCGAGACCTTGAAGAAACGCAGGATGGGCGGAAGAGGCTGGGGGATTTGGATGGCGGTGATGAACTCGCCGGGCTCCATAACGGTGCAGCGATAACCGGTAAAGAATTGGTCGAGCCGGATCTGGCGGCGGCCTGCGGGGCCCGCCAGGTGCAACACGGCGTCCATCGCCATCAGCAGCGGGGCGCTGTCACCGATGGGCGAGGCGTTGCCGAGGTTGCCGCCCAAGGTGGCCCGGTTGCGGATGGTCGGCGAGGCGAAGGGCAGCAGGCATTCTTCGAGCGCCGGGTGGTGCCAGTGCAGCAGCACATCGGTGAGCGGCAGTCCGGCACCGATGATCACACGGCTGGGGGTCTGGTCGAATTGGCGTAACTCATCGATCGCTTCGAGGCTCACCAAGTGCGGCCAGCGGCGTCCTCGCAAGTTGGCTTCGACGCCCAAGTCCGTGCCGCCGGCAATCAGCTTTGCGTCAGGCAGTGCGGCGAGCAGCGCGATGCATTCGTCGATGGTGGTGGGCCGCGAGAAGCTTGGGCCGTCCACCGCGCGGAGTGTTGGCGCCGGTTCATTTAGACGAAGGCGGAACGGCCCATCGGGTGCCGGACCCAAGGACAGTGCCGCATCGCGAATCGGGCGATAGCCAGTGCAACGGCAAAGATTGCCGCCCATCTGGTGCGGATCGCAGAGCCCTGGGCGATCCGGCCGGTATTGCTCGGCGAACAGGCTCATCACGAAGCCCGGCGTACAGTAGCCGCATTGCGAGCCACCTGCCGCTGCCATGGCCTGTTGGGCTTCGCACAACTGGCCATTCTGCGCCAAGTTTTCGATGGTGTGGATTTCGTGCCCCTCCACCATGGAGAGAAACAGCAGACAGCTATTCACCGCGCGATAGGCGCTGCCCTCGCCGTGCGGCGCTACCAGCAGCACCGTACACGTGCCGCACTCGCCCTCCGCACAGCCTTCCTTCGAGCCGGTAAGGCCGGAGTCGCGCAAATAATCGAGCAGAGTAGTTTGCGGGGCCCATCCATTCGCCACAACGGGCTGGCCGTTTAGTTGGAAAGCAATCGGCTCCAAGTTACCTCGGGCTAGCGTTGTCTGGTTGCGTCACGAAATTCTCCCGGCCAATACGGTCAATGCGGCCAATGCGGCCACTGCGGCCACTGCGGCGATCAATTTTGAAATTAGCATGTTCCGTCAGCGAAACTGGGGGCGGCGAATCGGATTACTATAGGGTCGATGCAAACCCGGCGTGAGTTTCTGGCGGCGGCCACTACGGCGATGGTGGCCATGGGGGCAGCGCAAACCACGCGCCCGCCCAATGTGGTGCTGGTGATGACGGACGATCAGGGCTCGCCCGATTTGGGTGTCCATGGCAATGCGCAACTGCGGACGCCGCACATCGACCGGCTGGCGAAGCAGTCAGTGGAGTTCACCAATTTTCTGGTGGCTCCCCTGTGCGCGCCCACCCGGGCCAGCTTGATGACGGGACGCTACTATTACCGCACCGGGGTCACCGACACTTACAAGGGCCAAGCCATCATGGACCCGAAAGAACGTACCGTGGCGGAAATGTTCCGGGAAGCCGGTTACGCCACCGGTATCTCCGGTAAGTGGCACTTGGGAGATTGCTATCCCACGCGCCCCATCGACCAAGGCTTCAGCGAGGCGCTGGTCCACTTAGGCGGCGGACTTCGCCAACCGTCGGCCCCCCCCGGCGGCGGCGACTATTTCGACCCGATGTTGCTGCGAAACGGCCAATGGGAGCGCGCCAAAGGCTACTGCACCGATATCTTCGCCAACGAGACCGTCGCCTTCATTGAGCGCCACCAGACGCGGCCCTTCTTTGCCTATCTGGCGACTAACTCGCCCCATGACCCTTACTTAGTCGAAAAGAAATACTCGCAGCCCTATCTCGATCAGGGCCTGCCCGAGAAGGTGGCCAACATTTACGGGATGATCGAGAACATCGACGAGAACGTGGGCCGTATTCTCAAAAAGCTGGACGAGTTGAAGCTGGCTGACAACACGATCTTCATTTTTATGACCGATAACGGCGCAACCAATGCCCATTACACAGCGGGGTTGCGGGGCTTGAAGAGCAGTGTCTATGAAGGCGGCATCCGGACGCCGTTTTTCTGGCGCGGCCCCGGGGCAGGGAAGCCCGGCAAGGTGGATCGCCTGGCGGCGATGATTGACATTACGCCCACCTTACTCGACGTCTGTGGCATTAAACCGGCCGTGCCCTTCGACGGCAAAAGCTTGCGGCCGCTCTTACAGAAACCCGATGCGCCGTGGACTGACCGCAAAATCTTCATCCAGATTCACCGTGGCGACGCGCCGGATCTCTACCGCAACTTCTGCGTCCGCACCCAGCAGTGGAAATTGCTGCATCCCGTACCGCTGGGCCAGCCATTAGGAAAAGAAATCCGGCTTGAGCTTTACGACTTGAAGAACGACCCTGGCGAGAAAACGAACCTGATCTCACAGCAACCGGCCATCGCCGCCCAATTAAAGGCCTCTTACGAGGCTTGGTTCGCCGACGTGTGCGGCACGCGGGGCTTTGCACCGGTCCGCTTCATCGCCGGCACGCGGCATGAGAACCCGTTGATGCTCAACCGGCAGGACTGGCGCGGGCCGCTGGCGGAATGGAATCAGCCGAACGCGATCGGCCATTGGGAGATCGCCATCGCGGCCCAGGGCCTCTACGATGTCGAGCTGCGTTTTCCTCCCTTCACGATGGAGGCGGAAGCCGAGGTCCGGCTGGGCACGGCTTCGAAAAAGGTGATCATTCCGCCCGGGGCTGGGACGTGCAAAGTGGTGGCGCTTGCCCTGACGCCGGGTCCGGCGAAGGTGGAAACGATCCTCACCGGCGGCGGTGTGGTTCGCGGTGCCCATTACGTCGACATTCTTTGGCGTCCGTAGGAACCTGTTGGGGGCCGCCGCCGTCATAATGGAATCGTGATCTGGCTCGTTTTCTCATTAACTCTGCTGATGCAAAAGCCGGTGCCCAAAGCGGCCAAGCCGAAGATGCCGGTTGCCGTGGCTGACCCCGGTGCCGGCCCGGCGGTGACCATGGTGCGCTCGTTGCGCGTGCAGGGCAACAAGAATTTCACCGCCGCCGGCATCGTCGAGTACAGCGGATTGCGCGTGGGCCAAACGGCCGACCCAGCCGCCTTCGAAGCCGCAAGAGTGAAGCTGGCCAATTCCGGCGTTTTCGAACGGGTGGGCTACAAGTATGGTCCCGCGTCCGGCGGCGGTCTCGACGCGATCTTCGAAGTGGTGGAGATTCCGCAAGTCTTCAGCTATCGCTTTGAAGATCTGCCTGCCACGCCAGAGGAGATGACCGCCTACCTGAAGCAGACTGACCCGCTTTTTGCCGGGCGTATTCCGGCCACCAAAGAGTTTCTCAGTCGCTATGCCCGCGCACTTGAGGCGTTCCTCAGAACGAAGGGCCTTCAGGAGGCAGTCAGCAGTCAGCTCGTCCCCGATATGGGCGACAAGTTAGTGGTGCTCTTTCGGCCTGACCGGCCGATCCCCACGATTTCCCAAGTGGCTTTTAAAGGGAACGAAGCGATTCCGTCGGCCGTGTTACAGATCGCCATGAACCAGATCGCCATGGGCGCCACTTACAAAGAAGATATCGTCCGGCAGTATCTCGAAACGACGATCCGCCCCATTTATGAGCAACGCGGCAGGCTTGAAATTAAATTTACCAAGGTAAGCGCGCAACCATCGCCCGGCAATAGCGGGATCAACGTGACAATCGAGTTAGTGGAGGGGCCTAGTTTCGACATCGGAGAAATTCGTCTTCGGGGCCCGGTCGCCGATCCGAAGCCGCTTTACCAGACGATGGTGTTACAACCCGGTGACTTAGCGAACATGACGGAGGTAGCGGCCGCCGTGAAGCGCGTGCGGGCTCACTTAGTGCGCGATGGATTCTTGAAGGCCGACGCAAAGTTCGAGCGTAAGCTGCGCCGCGACAAGGCTAAGCCCTTAGCCGACTTGGAGGTTACTGTTACGCCGGGGGCAGTCTACACCTTTGGCAAGCTGAACATCGAGGGGCTGGACATCTTGAACGAGCCACAGTTACGCAAGATGTGGGGCCTGGAGTACGGCAAGCCCTACAATGGCGAATACGCCGAGCTATTTCTCAATCGCATTCGCGACGAGAGCTTATTTGAGAATCTGGGTTCCACCAAGGCCATTCCCGTTCCGAACGAGCAGACGCGAGTGGTCGACGTGACTCTCGTGTTTGGTGCCGCCGTGAAGACGCCGCAAAAGAAGAAACGCCCTTTTTAAGCTAAGCAGTTACTTTGACGCCCTTCCAGAAGGCGACGTGTCCGGCAATCTCTTTAGCGGCATCTTTGGGTGCCTCGTAATACCAGGCGGCACCCGCATTGCGCTTGCCCCGCACCACAACATCGAAGTAGTTAGCCGTACCTTTCCAGGAGCAAACGCTCGTGGTGGGGCTGGGCTCAAAGAACTCCTGCTGCAAGGATTCGCGCGGGAAATATTGGTTCCCTTCGACGGCTACGCATTGGTCGCTTTCCGCGATGATGGTATCTTCCCAAATAGCTTTCATACCGCTTCAGATGCGCACCGCCGCCCGGGCGATGTTTTTACCTGGCGGAGCGGGGGGTACTTTGGGCAAAGGCGCGCAGATACTGTTTCGGAGTCAAAATCGGAGCTTCCAATTGCTGGGCCGCGTGCAGCGGGAAGTACGGGTCACGAAGAAACTCGCGCGCGAGCAGGACCAGGTCGGCTTGGCCGTCGCGGATGATGGCGTCAGCTTGGGCCGCGCTGGTGATCATGCCGACCGCCCCGGTAAGCACCTTCGCTTCCTCGCGAATGCGCTCCGCAAACGATACCTGGTAGCCGGGGCCTACGGGGATCTTGGCGTCCGAGGCAATGCCGCCCGAGGAGGCATCGATCAGGTCAACTCCCAGGGGCGCGACGAGGCGGGCCAGCTCCACGGAATCGTCAATCGTCCAGCCGCCCTCGGCCCAGTCAGTGGCCGAGATACGCAGGAAGAGCGGCAGATCGCCCGGCATTTCCGCCCGGACGGCTTCGACGATCTCGAGTGCCAAACGCACCCGGTTGGCAAAGCTGCCGCCATATTCGTCAGTGCGATGGTTCGAGAGGGGTGAAAGGAATTCGTTCAGCAGATAGCCGTGCGCGCCGTGGATTTCAATCACTTCGAAACCGGCGTCGAGCGCACGTTTGGCGGCGGCGGCGAAGAGTTTGACGGTGCGCTCGATTTCGCTTCTCGACAACGCCTGCGGAATAGGATCGCCGGGGCGGAACGGAATCGGACTCGGGGCGACCACCGGCCAGCCGTTCGGCGCATCAGGGGCAATCGCCGCGCCGCCGTTCCAGGGCAGTTCGCAACTGGCTTTGCGGCCGGCATGGGCGAGTTGAATGCCCGCCACCGCGCCTTGGCTCTTGATGAAGGCGGTGATGCGGCGGAGGAAGCCGGCGTGCTCGTCTTTCCAAATGCCAAGGTCACCGTAAGAAATGCGGCCGCGCGCTTCGACGGCGGTGGCTTCGGCGATGACGAGTCCGGCACCGCCGACGGCACGGCTGCCGAGGTGTACCAGGTGCCAGTCGTTGGCAAAGCCATCGTCGCTGGAGTATTCGCACATGGGCGAAACGGCGATGCGGTTAGGGAGCGTGATGCCGCGAATCGTGAGCGGCGTAAAAAGATTTGACACAACTATAGAGATGATCGCCGCGCCCCTAAGATTCGGCTGAATCGCCGCTGAGAAGGGTGTGATTCTACAACGCGCGCGATTCCCTTCCAGCGCTTGAGCATTTCTCTCTGTACCCCACCGCCGGCGCGGCGCTCCGGGTACTAACTCCCCAGCAACAGCTTGAACTCAGAAATCTGGCGGGAGATCTCCTCGCGGGGCATATCGCGATATTTGGCCGGGAGTAAACTGCGGCGGGTGCATTCCTGCACGGCAACCAGATTCTGCATTTCAATCTCGACGGGATAAGACGGCGGAATAAAGTCTTCTAGCGTGGCGAGTAAGTCATCCGCTCCGACGGTTGTATCGTTTTCAAGTGCGCTCTTCATGCTGGCGCGCACCAGGATCGATTCAATATCGGCACCGGAAAGGGTTCCCGCTTTCTGCAGGAAAATCTTCTCCACTTCCGGGCTGCTGAGCTGGATGCGAGTTTTCTTCAGCATGGCGTGCAGCATCGCGAGGCGGTCGTCGTCGGTATCGGGATAGAAGAGTGCGATGTGCTCTTCTGCGCGGCCTTGCCGTTTGAGATCCACCGGTAGTAAGTCCGGCCGGCTGGTGAGCAGGAACCAGATTACTTTGCCACGATAATCCGTATTGCCCATGAATTGGGCGATCTGCGCGAAGACGCGGTTATTGACGCCCGAGTCGCCCGGCGATGAGCGATCGCCAAGTTGCGCGTCGGCCTCGTCGACGATCACCATGATCGGGCTCATCGCTTTTAATAGCGCCAACACTTTCTCTAGATTCGACTCCGTCTGGCCCTGCCACATACTGCGAAAGTTCTTGAGCGTGACGGCGGGAATCCCCACCTCCCCGGCAAAACAGGAGGCAATAAACGTCTTACCGGTGCCCACCGGGCCACAGATGACATAACCCATCGGAACCACACTGGATTTGCCATGGGCGATCGCCTGCGCAGCGTCGCGGAGTAACTTCTTGGCGCCGCCACTGCCGGAGACGTTATCGAGTGTGAAGCGGGTCTGCACGAACTCCAGCATGCCTCCCGATTCCGCTTCGATCAAGGCGCGTTTGCGCGCGCTGAGTTCCTGAATCGTCAAGGGAGTACCGTTGTGATGGGCTTGCGCGAGTAGGCCTTGCAAGTGAACGCGTTTTAACCCGGACGTCAGATTCGCCAGCACGGCGGGCGGCACATCGGAGCCCTGCGGCAGTGGCGTCGTCGCGAGCTGCCATTGAATAAACTCAAGCCGCTCGGCCTCATCGGGGAGGGGAATGAGAACAGGCGCGACCCCTGGATGTTGCACGATGCTCTGGTTCACTTCGAGTAAGTTCTCCGCGATCAGACAAATGGTCACGTCCTGCCGGAGGAACTGCGGGCTGTGGGCCCACCGCTTCAGAATCACAATGGCATTGCGGTCTTCGGGCGAAAGGCTTTGGGTGCTGCCGGCGGGGGCGACGGTTTCGGCGAAAGAAATGGAGAAGGCGATCTTGCGATGGTCCATCAAGCGCAGGCGCAGGTAGTTATCGAGGATACTCAAGACGCCATCGGGATTGCGCGGCAATCCCGAACTGTAGTTACTGCCGTGGAAGGCGTCGTAGCCGCTGAGAGCCGAGCGGAAGTCGGCTTGCATTTCGTTCGTCGCGAAGGAGAGGCCGCCGCCGCGATCATAGTCGAAGACAATCTGGCGCTGGCCGAAAAGGCCCTTTTGCAGAAACTCTTTGAGGGGCACGAACGCTAGAGGTCCAGCGGAACGCAGCGGTACCAGGTCATGCACGTTCTGATGAAGCACGAATTGGACGTAAGCTCCGGAGTAATACTTTTCGGAGAGTTGGCGCGCCCAGTTCGGTAGGCCGTCGAATATTTCAGTTGGCATTGCGGTTGCGATCTCCCGTGGGGCTGGAACTGGTACTAGGGCCGGACGGCAGGGGCGGCAGCGTCGTATTCATGTCGGGAGAAGAGATGAGAAAGAAGTCTTCAATCTCGCGC